>NZ_CP098806.1:0-313500 GCF_023822005.2 Dyadobacter fanqingshengii | reverse complement strand
AACCTGACTTATCAGCAAAATATTGAGCGTCTTGGCGTTACAATATTTGTGCTTTGCGCATTTAATAACAGAAGGGACACATTGAAATTACTTATTCCCAAAATTTTCGAGCGCATCCAGCAAGGCAATTTGCAGAACCTTATCGAAATACATTAACATTTACCTTCACCCTAGTTACCGCAACTCATCCAGCTCCACAATTTTCGCAGTTTTTGTTAGCAAGTGTATAATCAGCCAGGCAATTAAATAAGTGCAGCCGCAGATGGTGAAGATGATGTTATAGCCCCCTTCCAGATTTCCGGCAGCTTTGTAACTGTCGAGCAGACTGCCGATCAGGATTGGAAATAAAATCCCTCCGACAGCTCCTGCCATGCCGCCGATCCCTACAACTGAACTTACTGCTTGCTTTGGAAAAAGGTCGGATGGTAAGGTGAAAACGTTCGTTGCCCAGGCCTGGTGTAAGGCTACGGCGAAACTGATAAGGCCCACGGCGATCCAGACGTCGCCGGCGAATTGGATCAGGATTACCGATAATTCCAGTATGGCGAAAGCCAGGAGCACGGCTTTTCTGGCTTTCAATGTGGGCCAGCCTTTTTTGATGAGCCATGAAGATAAATAGCCGCCGCCGATGCTGCCGATTGTGGTTGCGGTGTATATCAACATTAGTTCCAGACTTGGTTTTTTGAGGTCCAGGTTAAACGTGGAGGCGAAATAGGACGGCAACCAAAACAGAAAAAACCAGTAAATGGGGTCAATAAGGCCTTTTCCGGTGATGTATGCCCAGGTTTGCGGAAATGTGAAGAGCTTGATCCATTGCACAGGCTGTTTCTCAGCGCCGTGTTCGTCCGGGTCCTGACCGCTCACAATGTAATGCAGTTCTTCTGCGCTGAGGCGCTTTTGCTGCGCGGGAATGTCATAATAAATCAGCCAGAAAACCAGCCACACAAAACCCAATGCACCCGTAATCCAAAACACTTCCTGCCAGCCATAATGACTTAATATCCAGGGAACTAGCAACAATGCCACAACTACGCCTACGCTCGTTCCGGCATTGAAAAGACCTGTTGCCAATGCACGCTCTTTCTTTGGAAACCATTCCGCAACCGTCTTCACCGCTGCCGGATAGTTCCCTGCCTCGCCCAAACCAAGTCCTACACGTGCGACACCAAAACCAAATGCGCTTCTGGCCACCGCGTGCAGCATGCCCGCAATGCTCCAAAAAACAATGGTAATCGAATAACCCTTTTTTGTCCCAATTTTGTCAATCAGCCAGCCGAACAGCAACAAACCCAGTGCATATGCAGCGGTAAAAGCCATCACAATGCGTGCAAAGTCAGTTTCTGTCCACACAAATTCCTTTTCAAGAATAGGTTTAAGCAGACCAATGATCTGTCGGTCGAGATAATTGATGGTAGTGGCCGTGAAAAGCAGTACGACGATGAGCCAGCGGTAATTCTTGGTTTTGTTCACCATTACAAAGCGAGTTTGCTTTTGAATTGAAGAAAATGTGCTTTCAGGCCGTCCCAATTTTGTTCCTGAATCAGTTTTTTGTCAAATAACTGCCCTCCTACTCCAAGACCATTGGCCCCGGCTTTCAGGAAAGCGGCCATGTTTTCTAAGCCAACGCCGCCAGTTGGGAGCAGTTTGAGCTGGTTCATGGGGGCTTTAAGGTCTTTGATATATTCCGGGCCGAGCGAGGTTGCAGGATATATTTTCACCATCGTTGCGCCTAGCGTCCAGGCATTGTAAATTTCAGTTGGTGTGAACGCGCCGGGAAAAATGGGCACCTTCTTCTTGACGCAGGATTTGATCACTTTTTTATTAATGATGGGTGTTACAATGAACTGAGCGCCAGCTTCCAGTGCAATTTCCAGATCATCTTTTGTGCACACGGTCCCAGCACCGATATTCAACCCCTCGCCTTCTGTTTCCAGGGCCAGGCGGATCATTTCGGCAGCCCCAGGCGTGTTCATCGTGATTTCAATGGTTGTCAGTCCTGCTTCCTTATAAACGGGCAGGATTTTTTGCACATCGTCAGGTGAAATATTGCGGATAATGCCCACCAGAGGCGCTTTATTAAACAGTTCCCAGGAAAATGTACGCTCACTCATAAGTTTATTTTGTTCAATAGTAAATTCTGAAATTCGAATATTTTAATCTGTCCGGCTGAGGCAGCATTATCAACCATTTCGGGCGGCACAGTAAAGGTCCTTTCACTCAGTTGCAGTGTTTCTATAGCTTTGTGATAAAGTGCATGGAGATTTTGGCCACAGCAAAGTACAAGCTGCCACTTTGTTTCACGCTTCAATTGCCGTAGTTCGGAGCCGATCAATATGCCGCTCAAATACATTGCATTTTGTTTTTTATCTAATAAATCAAAAAGTTGCCTCGTCCTTACTGTAAATAATGCATTTAAAATCTCGGAATGTTCGGATTCCGCAATTCCATCGTCAAATGCCGCCCATTCCAAAGCATTGAACTGCTTATCGGAATTGACTGTAACTGAGTCTTTCAGTATGCTGTAACTGGACATAACATTGAAGACTTCACCCGTCATGTAAGTTTTGAAATCAACCAGGACGCCTTTTTTGATGTACAAATGTTTGGAATGCGTTCCCGGAAGAATGAAAATCGTGTCGATATCAGCCGAAAGATGAATCATTTCCGCCAACCCGATCAGCTGCGTTTCCTCTCCCCGCATCACATCCCGGCTGCCGCGAACGCCGGAAAAAAGCATAATGTCGTTGGGCAATGTCTCATCCGCTTCATGATGTTTTATCAAAACATCACTACCATCCAATGCAAAAGGAAGTTGCGCGTAAGGAATTTCCTGCATGCCGATGGAGGAAGAGGCCATGCCCGACAATAAGATTTTGATGTTATCTAAGCTAAAACCAACCTTGGCTGATAAAATGTCTATTTGATTTTTTAACTGCTTTTTGAAGAAAGTTATACGTTCTGGTTCACTTGCTTCATGTTGTTTCCAAAGGTTGTAGGTGTGGCCGATGCCCTTTTGCGAACTCACTTCGTTGATCAATTCTTGATCCGCTCTATTAACTAGCCGTAACCGGAAAGACGTTGTGCCCCAGTCGCAGCATAGGAGATATCGTTTCATTGTGTTAGGTTTTGACTGGTTGGTAGTTCGTTGTTATTTAAGTGTGTATTCCCTTGTCAGCCTGAGCGGACCGGGCCGCCGGGCGGTCGAAGGCACGTCCCAGATGCGGCTAACATCCCCATGCAGTGTGCTTGGATTAACATTGTGCATGTGCCTTCGACTCCGATCAGGCTGACAGAAAAGGCAAAGAACAACTCAGGCCGCTCCGGCTGACAAAAAAGGCAAGCAGCCACCCGGCCTTTCAAGCTGACAAACGAGACCACAGCTCACCCTCCCCCCTCACGGCAGCGCAAACGCCACATACGTCCCACCCGCTTTCAACCCGTAACGCGCCCCGCCCGCTGCGATGGCAATGTACTGCTTCCCATTCACCATATAAGTGATCGGTGTGGCAAAACCTCCGGCTGGTAATTTGTACTCCCACACAACCTTTCCGGTTTTCGTATCAAATGCTCTGAGTTTCTCATCGTAAGTCGCTGCGATAAAAAGTAAGCCGCCAGCCGTGACGATGGGACCGCCGTGATTTTCTGTTCCTGTCGGCGGGATTCCCTGTTTGGTCAGTTCCGGATATTCTCCCAATGTTACCTTCCATAGATATTCGCCTGTGTTGAGGTCGATGGCATTTAATGTCCCCCACGGTGGTTTGATGGCCGGATAATTGTCCTGGTCGCGGAACTGGACGTTGCCGTTGTTTATATATGGCGGTGCATGCGGGAAATCTGCGATGTTTTTTTGAATGTCCGAAACGGCGTGAATGTCGTTGGCTGCGGGTTTTGTTTCCATATTTAAAAGGAAATTGACCAGCTCTTCGCGATCGGCTTTGGCGATGTGCTGGAAAGATGGCATTCTGCCGCGGCCGGTTTCCAGTATCGCACCGATTTGCGCGCGGTTCATTCTTTTTCCAATGTCTTTTAAGGATGGATACGCTTGCGTTCCTGCGGTTGCCGGTGCGCTTTTGCCGTCGGTTGCGTGGCAGGCGGCGCAGTTTGTATTGAATAAAACATTGCCCTTTGTTAGTGCTTTCCCATCTGTTTTCTCCTTGGCATCGCGCATTTTAAGCCACCATAGCATATTGTTGGCATTGACATACATGATCCCATTCGGATCGGCGGCGGCTCCGCCCCATTCTGCCCCGCCACCTATGCCATAAAGCAGGCTTCCGTCCAATGTTGGTGGCTGGTTTTTCTTGCCCTTTATGCTGTTTGTGAAACGGTCGAGCACGTAAGCGTGTGCTTCGGGTGTGCGGTTCGTGATGTCGGCTTCTGTTAATGTCTGGTTTGCGAATGGTGCTGGCTTGACCGGAACAGGTTGTGTCGGCCAGGGTTGCTCACCCGGTAATGCGTTGGTTGTTGGTGCAGGGATTTCTTTTACATCAAATAAAGGTTTGCCCGTGTCACGGTCGAACAGGAAGATCAGGCCGTCCTTGGTTGCCTGGGCGACAGCTTCGACGGTTTTACCATTGCTTTTAACAGTGATGAGGTTGGGTGGACAGGGAATGTCGCGGTCCCAGAGGTCGTGGTGGACGGTTTGGAAATGCCATCTGCGCTTACCCGTTGCCGCATCCAGTGCGATGACGCAGTTCGCAAAAAGATTGGTCCCTTTTCTTGCCCCACCATAAAAATCCACGGAAGGCGACCCTGTTCCCAGAAACACCGTCCCGCGTTTTTCGTCGATGACCATCCCTGCCCAGCAATTGGCGCCGCCAAGCTTTTTGTAAGAATCCTTTGACCAGGTTTCATAACCGTATTCACCCGGCAGCGGAATGGTCCTGAAAACCCAGGCAAGCTTTCCTGTGCGCACATCAAATGCGCGAATGTGGCCTGGTAATGCATCGCCCCCCTCGGAAACGGATGATCCGGTGATGAGTAAGTTTTTATAGATAACACCGGGCGTCGTAGAGCGAATGTTGAAATTATTAACATCATAACCGTAAGTCTCTTTATCGCCCAGCCCTTCGTGAAAATCCACTTCGCCATTTTTACCAAAATCCTTTACCAACTGCCCATTATCCGCATTAATGGCATATAATGTTGAGCCAGCTGTGTATAAAATACGTTTGTCGTTGCCGTCCTGCCAGTAAACCACGCCGCGCACCGGATGAAATCTGGGCCGCACATTCGGGTCGGCGTAAGGGTCGAATTTCCAGAGTTCTTTGCCGGTTGCTGCCTCAATGGCGAACACTTTTAAACGCGGCGTTGTGCCGTACATGATGCCATTGATAACAATGGGCTGGCATTGAATATCCCCGCCGCGCTGCTGCTGATCCTTGTTTTCACCCGTGTCATACGACCAGGCAAGTTGCAGGTTTTTGACATTCTCTTTATTAATCTGAGTGAGCGCAGAATAGCGGCTTCCGCCACTATTACCACCATAAGCCGGCCAATCTTCAACGGGGTCCGAAGACTTTCCAGGCTTTGTAAACCTGGAAAGCTTCATTCCGCAAAAAAGACCGATTACCAAAAGAACACTCAGATATTTTATAGCGTTTCGGGTCATTTTTTTCAATCATTGGGCGCTGCTAAGCGCTTTGTTTAATTCAAATTCGGGTTAATGGATGTGTCCGTGTATGGCAGCGGCAGCCAGTAATTGGCTTTTGTGATTGGCTTGATCGGCTGCAAATCGTCCGGACTCTTTTTGGCATTGGCTTCTTCCACTTTTTCCAACCTGACCAGGTCAAACCAACGGGTCCTTTCACAAGCAAATTCCCAGGCGCGTTCCTGCACCACTTCATCCGCAAATTGTGCAGCGGTAAGGCTTCCCATTGTCAAAGGCTTCGTTCCCGCGGCGCGTCCACGCAAGCGAACCTGATTCAATGCATCATAAGCTGCTTGGTCCGGCCCGCCGGCTGCGCGCGCTTTTGCCTCCGCATAAATCGTCAGCACGTGCGGGTAACGCATCATCACGGACGGAAGCGAGATGCTGGAAGTCACGATGTTGCCTTTGATATACCATTTTTGATAATAAGGATGCTTGGTAAGGCTGTTTTGCCAGGGGATTTTGGTTGTACCCAATCCAAATTCAGTTCGGAATGTGGCGTCTTTTCTGGGCCCGGCCGGGAAATCGCGGAAAAAGTTGAGCTCGGCAAACATATCGTCCCAACCGCCTTCCTCACCCGGCATCGTCGTGTTTCCATAAGTCGCATTGGCAGTTCCGCTTCCGGCTGCGAATCCGCTGATCTGGAAAACAGCTTCTCTTGTTCCGGCTGAGGCAGGATCATTTTCAAAAACGGCGGCAAATGTGGGCAGCAGTTCGAAACCATAAAGTGCGCGGTTATCAATCACTTCCTTCGCTTTTGCGGCAGCAAGGGCATACTTGTCTGTCTGTTTCAAAGGCCAGCCCCCCATGGTCAGAAAAACGTCAGCCAGGAATGCTTTGGCGGCGCCCTTGTTAGCCCGTCCCGGATCGCGTTTTGTATTCGGCAAATTGTTTTCTGCCACGGTCAAATCGGCAATGATCAGGTCATACACCTGCTGCGGCGTCGATTTGCCGACCGTCAGCAGTTCATCTGAATACTCACCGGCTGTGATGAGCGGAATGTTGCCATAAAACCGAACCAGCCAATAGTAGGAAAATGCACGGATAAAATGTGCTTCGCCCACGAT
The DNA here is from genome assembly GCF_023822005.2 of Dyadobacter fanqingshengii. Lineage (GTDB taxonomy): Bacteria > Bacteroidota > Bacteroidia > Cytophagales > Spirosomataceae > Dyadobacter > Dyadobacter fanqingshengii. Next base: position 306,783 of record NZ_CP098806.1, on the reverse strand, counting down.
AATGTCGATCGTAGCCTTTGTTCCAACCGTTTTTTCCCAATTATTAATCACATTATTAGCGCCCTGAATGGCCTTATAGCAACCATTATAAACCGCATTGGAACGCTGATTGGTCGTAGAAGGATTGAACTGGTCAAACTCGCGCCAGTCTGCTTTGTTACTGGCCGGGTGTGTGGTTACATCGTCGCCGCCTAGCATGGCAGCTTGTGCCCCGGGGTGAATGAATCCGTAAGACCATTGCGATCCAAGCCCCTTGTAAGCGCCCGTCAGTGCAGATTCGAGCCCGTCCTGCGTAGAAAGCACATTTTCCCCGTAAAGCAAACCGGTTGTGTCCTCTTCCAGATAATTTTCACAGCCAGCCCCTGTCAAAAGCATTGCTGCCAATATGAGTATGTTATATTTTTTCATTTTTTTTGTCTGAATTAAAATCCAAGATTAAGCCCGATGGTGTACACTTTTGCATTCGGATAAGAACCGCGGTCGATGCCCATGGCAGTGTCCGTGTTGGAACCCACATTGCTGGATTCCGGGTCCGGACCCGTGTATTTTGTGAAGGTCAACACATTGGTTGCACTGGCAAAAACGCGCACCGTGGCTTTGTCTTTGAAAATGGAAGTCGGCACGTTATAGGAAAGGCTTACGTTTTTCAACCTTACATAACTTCCGTTCTCTACAAAGCGGCTGGATTGTGTGAATGGCTGATATGTTTTGGTAAAGGCAGGAATGTCGGAATTCTCATTTCCAGGACGATAGTAATCCCTGATCTCTGTCAAAAGGAACTGCCGAGCTTCCCCTGAACCGGACATGGCGCCTGCTCTGGTGTAATTCAGTTTATCCAACCCAAAAGCACCCTGGAAGAAAATATTCAATGTTAATCCGCTATAAGTGAATGTGTTATTCCAACCTCCCGTCAGTTTTGGAAATGCGCGACCAACTATTTGGAAGTCATCCGTTGTAATCGCATTATCCCCATTTACGTCTTCATAGCGCGGATCGCCCGGCACCCGGCCTTGTTTTGCAGCCGCATCGGCATCAGCTTGTTTGAATGTTCCCAGGTAATTCAGTCCCCAGTAAGAGCCAAGCGGTTCGCCGGGTTTCAGCATAAATTCGTTGGTAATCGACATCCCGCCGCCAGCGCCGGTGCCCGTTCCCAAACGAGGCAAGCCACCCAGACTTACCACCTGGTTTTTCAGTGTTGAGAAATTCAGATTGGTTTCCCAGCCAAATTTCCCGCTCTCGATCGGTGTGCCGCCAATCGCAAACTCAAAACCTTTGTTTTCGACCTCACCCACATTTCTCACTTGTGTCCCGCCGCCAGCGTAGTTGGGTAAAGCCACATTCAGCAGCAGATCGGTTGTGTTTTTATGGAAATAATCTGCCTCTACATGCAAGCGGCCATTGAGAAACTCCATTTCAATGCCGACATCGGTTTGCTTGGTGGTTTCCCATTTCAAGTTTTTATTTCCCTGATTTCCTTGGATCACCCCAGCCGTCACCGCCGTGTTGTTAAAAGCCACCTGTGTGGTGCTGTATGGCGATAATGTGGCATAAGGATTAATTGCCTGGCTGCCCGTCATCCCCCAGCTTCCGCGTAATTTCAGGTTGCTGAACACATTCAGGTTTTTGATAAATTCTTCCTCAGAAAGTCTCCATCCAATTGCTACTGAAGGGAAAACGCTATTGCGGTTATCCTTGCTGAATTTTGAAGAGCCATCTCTTCTGATGGCTGCGGTCACCAGATATTTGTCTCTGAAAGCATAATTCACACGTCCCAAAAATGACAGCAATGTCCATTTGGAATAACCCGAAACAACTGTTGCCGCTGAATTCCCACCAATGTTGTCATAGCCGAGCTGCGGGAAACGTAAGCCCGTGGCCGTTGCTGTGAAATTCCTGTCGGTAAATTGCTGCGTTTCCAAAACGGCCACTGCATTGATGGAATGGTTACCGATTGTCGTATTGTAATTCAGCGCATTGGTGTTTTGCAAGGTAACCTGCTCGGAGGAGTAGCGTGATGCACTCGGGTTATTGTTAGAAAGTCTTTTGCCTGTAAAATTCTTGTTCTGCGCGTTCAAATAATTGATCGCATATTGTAAATCCAGGCTCAGTCCCTTGATCGGTAACTGCCAGTTCAGTCCGCCAATGGCATTAATGTTCATGCGGTCAATGTCATTGGATTTGTCATAAAGCTGATCCAGCGGACTTCTTGACACAGAACCGATCGGGTCGGCAAATGTGGGCTGGCCGTCTTCACCATAAGCAGGGGTCGTAGGCGCCCATTGCAACGCTTCTATCAATGGACCGCCGCCATCTGTGTTGTGGTTGGCAGATTTGGCACCTGACAAATTCAGTCGCAATGCCAGCTTTTTATTGATCTGCGTATTCAGATTCGTCCGTAAAACATAGCGTTTGAAACCCGTGTTTTCAACAATTCCGGATTGTTTCACATAATTTCCGGAGATAAGGAAAGAGGTTTTTTCATTTCCACCCGAAACTGTAACCTGCTGCTGGGTTCCGCTGCCTTTTCTGTAAATCAGATCCTGCCAGTCGGTGCCTCCATTTTGTTTGAAATCTGCAATTTGTGCTTCCGTGAATGGTGTGTTAGAGCCCGTTGCCCTGGCTCTTGCATTCACAATCTCAGCAAATTCGCCTGCCGGCAAAATGTCAAATGTCTTGATCACATTCGACACGCTTCCCTGGCCTTCGTAATTGACTTTCAGGCCTTTTGTTCCTTTTTTAGTCGTGATAATGACAACACCGTTTGCACCCCGGCTTCCGTAAACAGAGGTCGAAGCAGCATCTTTCAGGATTTGAAGTGATTCAATATCAGCAGGATTGAGCAGACTGTAGTTGGCCCCTACAAAACCATCGATCACATATAATGGATCATTATTTCCCAAAACAGAATTAGCTCCCCGCACCCGTACCCTCGAATCACCGCCCGGCGCTCCGTTGGACTGCGTTACCTGCACACCCGCCGCGCGTCCTTGCAAAACCTGGTCAAGGCGCGTAATGGGTTGCTGTGAAAATTCTCTTGTTGAAACCACAGATAAAGCCCCGGTAACATCCGTCTTTTTCTGCGTTCCGTAACCCACCACAACCAGTTCACCCAAACTCGTCGACTCCTGAACCAGCTGTAAATCGATGGCGCTGCGGTTGTTAATGGCGATGGTCTGGCTTTGATAACCGATAAAAGAGAAAACCAAACTTCCGTTTCCCGGCGCATTGATCACATAATTTCCGTCGCCGTCCGTCACTGTTCCCGTTGTGCTTCCGCTGAGCAAAATACTTACACCCGGCAAAGCAACATTGCTCTGGTCGGTGACTTTACCTGTAACCCTGCTATTCTGCGCAAAGACATAGCTTTGGCTCAGAATGAGGTGCAACAAAACCAAACTTACAAGTTTTTTCATAGTAAAAAGGCAAATAGATGTTTATAGATAAAATTTGAATAATACAATTTTTTGATGCATTGAAAAACAGCAAAGCCTGATCTGTGTGCACAGACTTGCATTGGGTCACTATAAAGCATGTTAGGTTTACCAGTCGACTACTGAGCCGTCGAGGGCATTATAAGTTTCAGGATTTTTCCAGTCGTGGCCGATTTTTTCTTTCAGCTGGTCTTCATCGAGTTCTATTCCCAATCCAGGTCCGGTGGGAACCATTACGGTGCCGTCTTTTTGTAGTTTGAATGGATTTTTCAAATAACCCTCCCCCAATGTCACTTGCTCCTGAACCAGGAAATTGGGAACACTGGCGGCGAGCTGCAAACCGGTTGCGAGTGAGATCGGGCCCATGGGATTATGCGGGGCGATGGGCACGTAATAAGCTTCGGCCATTCCGGCAATGATGCGCCCTTCTGTAATGCCGCCTGCGTGACAAAGATCGGGCTGGACAATGCTGGCTGCACCTTTTTCAAGAATTTCGCGAAAGCCCCATTTGGTAAAAATGCGCTCTCCGGTGGCAATTGGCAAATGTGTTCCACGAGCGATATCGACCATTACATCCACATTCTGTGCCTGGCAGGGCTCTTCAATGAACATGGGTTGATATTGTTCCAATTCTTTGATCAAAACCTTGGAGGTCTGCTGTGAAACGGCTCCGTGGAAATCAATAGCAATGTCCATTTCCGGTCCGCCTGCTTCTCTTAATGAGGCAAAATTGTCGGCAGCGTATTTGATGAATGCAGGATTCTCGACAATGTTAGCCGGGTTTTTCTTGGCGACGCCTGTTTTAATCACCGTGAAACCTTCTGCTTTGCGTTTTTTCATATCCTCGGCGTTGGCTGCACGTCCATATACACGTACGCGGTCGCGGGTTGGCCCGCCGAAAAGCTCGTAAATGGGCACATTCAAAAGCTTGCCTTTAATGTCCCATAATGCCTGGTCAATTCCGCTGAGTGCGCTGGTTAGAATGGGGCCGCCGCGGTAAAATGCGTGCCGGTAAATGGCCTGCCAGTGGTGTACAACCTGCCTTGGGTCTTTGCCAATCAAATAGGGCTCCACTTCCTGAATGGCGGTCTTAATGGTCAGCGCACGTCCTTCCAGAAGCGGTTCGCCCAAGCCTATCACGCCTGCATCGGTGTGGATTTTCAGAAATATCCAGCGGGGTTTCACCAGGAAAGTTTCCAGCTTGGTGATCTTTACGCTGCCATATTCCCGGAACGGAGCTGGCGTGGAAGCATAAGATGATTTGGGCAAAAGCATTGTTCCCATCGCAGCCACCCCCAAAACAGACTGGATGGCTTCCCGGCGTGACATTCCTTTTTTTGTTGCGTTCATTGGATTACAAGTTTAGGAGCTTGATTAGTTTAGGACTAATTACCAGTTATGAATCGAGCCGTCCGGTGCTTTCAGGATCGGATGTGGAAATTTGGTTTTCTCTTTCACTTCCATGACAAACGTGGCCTTTTTAGGATCAAACTTTACGCCTAATCCAGGGCTGTCATTGAGATACAGCTTGCCGTTTTTGAAATTGATAAAATCTTCATTGAAATAAGGCGGACGCTCCGGCTCGCCGCCGCCCAGCTCCATCATCGCGCGCATCGGACTGCTTGAACCCAGGACGTGAACAAGCGTAGCAGTGGATAGCGGACCTGTAAAATGCGGAATCATGCCTACATAATGCGTCTCGCACATGGAAGCGATTTTCTTAAATTCGCCAATGCCGCCCGTGTTGGGAAGCGTAAAACGGGTGTAATCAATCAGCCTGTTTTCGATGAGCTCATTGGTGTCCCAGCGGTCGCCGAACTGCTCGCCTACGGCAATAGGAACCTTAGTCATGGATCTTACATTTTTGTAAACGCCCGGATTTTCGGATCGTACAATGTCTTCGATGAAGTAAGGTTCGAGGTCTTCCAATGCGGTGCAGATCTTCAAGCCGTCGGTCAGATCAAAGCGCGTGTGCAGGTCAATGGCCCATTTTCCGCCGCCGCCCACAGCCGTGTCGATTCTTTTACAGAATTCGATCGTCTTTTTTACATTATCGTAAAAATCAAAGGGCTGATCGCCATTGCCGCCAGTAGGGCCAATACGGTAAGACCTTAACCCGGCTGCTATGCAATCCTGGGCTCTTTCTTCTTCGGTTTTGGCTTTGGAAGCGCGAAATCCAGTTGCATAACATTCAATGTAGTCGCGGGTTGCGCCGCCCAGGAGTTCGTAAACAGGCACATTCAAAGCCTTGCCTTTTATGTCCCAGAGCGCCATTTCCAAAGCGCCCAGTGCGTGGAGCTTTTCGCGTCCTGGCGGATAGAACATGCCACGATACACATTCTGCCAAATGTGCTCAATACGGAACGGATCTTCGCCGATCATCATTTGCGCGCACTGCTCGATCATATCTTTGGAGCCGCCTTCGCCAATGCCGATAATGCCGCCATCGGTTTCAATTTCCACAATGCCGCGCGCCTGGTTGAAGAGCGGCTTGTTGTAGCCGGGTGCCGCGTAGTAGCGGATTTTGGTAATCTTCATTTTTGATGCCGCCTCGGCTTTCAAAAGTGGCAGACCGGTCATGACGGCGGCTGAGCCAAGCGCTGTTGATTTTAGGAATGTTCTTCTATGCATATCACAATTGGGTTCAGGTTTTTACTGGTTAATGACTTTTGGCCTATGGGCCGTTTTGCAACCGGTTGTTCATTAATCGATTAAGCATTTTGACAAAAAATTATTCGGCCAGCCAGGCGGATTTTGCCATGGATGAATCTCTGGCAATGAGCTTTGCTTCCATTAACATTTGCTTCATCCCTTCGTCTGGGTTTTTTAGTTTTTTCAAAAGATATTCAACGGATGTCTTGCCCAGTAATTCCAGTGGCTGACGCAGGTAAGTAATCGGACAATAGTACAGATCAAAAACTTCGGCCTGACCAAAACTGACAATGGCCAGATCGGACGGGACTTTCAGCCGGAGTTCATTGATATATTTTAACCCGTTGATCGCCAAGCCATAAGTTGCAAAAATCAATGCTTCCACTTTATGGTTCGAAGCCAGGAGTTCGTCAATGGCGGTTTTTACGTCGCGCTCCATGGTTTCAAACTGGACCTCTTTCAGCCAGTTGCTTTCGAATTCAATGTTGTTATCGCTCAAAGCGTATTTATATCCCCTGATCCTCTCAACCATGTGATACATTTCTGATTTGTAAGCGATCAATCCGATCCGCTCATAGCCGGATTTGATCAAATGAATGCCCGCGTCATAGGAAGCTTTGTAATTGTTCGTCGCGACAAAATCGGTTTGAATGTCCGGGAAATGCCTGTCAAGCAGCACGAAAGGCAGGTTTCTTTCCTTCAAATACCGGATCTGATTCTCGGAGCCTTCACAGGAAACAATGATAAAGCCATCCACTTGCCTGTTGATGAGCACATTGAGCAAATCCCAGGATTTATCTGCATTCTCATCACAACTGCCAATAATCACCGTGTAGCCGTTTCGCTTGGCTTCGTCCTCCACGACCCTGGCAATGTTGGCAAAAAACGGGTTTGAAATGTCTGCTATAATGAGCCCTATCGTATGTGTTTTGCCACTTCTGAGGCTTTTGGCGAGGTGATTGGGCTGGTAATTGAGCTCTTTGGCGATCTCTCTTACCTTTTTGGCGATCACCTCTCCCACCCTGGTTTCCTTTTCCTTCCCGTTCAGGACATAGGAGACCAGGGCGGTTGATACGCCTGCTTTTTGGGCTATGTCTTTGAGGGATGTTTTTTTCATTAGGGACGAATCAATGTTCCATCGAATTTCCGGACTTGCCAGTTGGATTTGGTGGTGATCGGATATTTGGCGGCGGCTTTTTCGTCGATATCCACGCCTATGCCGGGGACTTCATTGACAGACATGTAGCCGTTTTTCATCGTCGGGCAGCCGGAAAAAACTTCTTGTGTTTTTTCGTTGAAACTTACTGCTTCCTGGATGCCGAAATTCCACACGGCCAGGTCTATGTGCGCGTGCGCGGAGTGGCCTACGGGCGAAACGTCACCCGGTCCGTGCCATGCTGTTTTGATATTAAACCACTCTCCCAACCTCGCTACTTTCATGGCTGGCGTTACCCCGCCGATCTGCGAAACGTGAATGCGGATGAAGTCAAACCATTGATTGACCATTGGTTCAACAAATTCATTGACATTATTGAACAGCTCGCCCATCGCGATTGGAACGGTCGTATTTTCACGCAGGATCTTGAACCATTTCTGGTTTTCCGGCGAAAACGGATCTTCTATAAAGAATGGGTTAAACTCTTCCAGTTTCTTAATCATATTGATCGCATTCATGGGCTGCACGCGCTCGTGAATGTCGTGAAGCAGTTCTATTTCTTCTCCGCAGCTTTTTCTCACTGCTTCAAAAAGTTTTGGAATGGCTTTCAGATAACTGTTTTCATTCATAAAACTGTCTGTCGGACCGCCGAAGTTTTCCTTTTTGAAATCCGGCTGCTCGGCTGTGCTGCCTACCGCTCCGTAACCGCCCTGCTGAATGCGAATGTACTTGAAACCGCGCTCCTGAATGCTTTTCACACTCTCCACCGTTGCTTCGGGCGTGTTGCCATTGGCATGCGTATAACAGGGGACTGCAAACCGGACTTTCCCGCCTAGGAGCTGATAAAGAGGCATTCCCGCACGTTTTCCTTTGATATCCCAAAGCGCCTGGTCCAGGCCGCTCAATGCATTGTTGAGCACGGGGCCATTTCTCCAATAAGAACTTACATATGCGCCATGCCACATATCTTCAATGTTATCAACATCTTTTCCCGCACAGAACTCATTGAGATAAGTGTTGATCGCAACCAGTACCACGGCGGCACGCTGCGTGAAAGTGGCGCAGCCCAGGCCATATAATCCGGGCTCGGAAGTTTCAACTTTTACTACGATCAGGTTGGAGCCCTGAGGCGCTGTGGCAATGGCCCGCACACTTTTGATCGTGACCGGTTTCATGGCCTTGGCATAATGAGGGGTTTCCCTTTCTTCCCGTGCTTTCGCATTGGCAGTTCCGCCAAACAAGCCCAATATTCCTGCCGACCCGGTCAGGCCCAATGCTTTCATCGTTTCACGACGATTCATATTACTATGATCCATATGTTTTTGGATAAAATGAAAATGTTAAAGGTTTTACTTCTTATCCCACCAAACGCGTGTATTGAGGTCGTTAGGCCCTTGGCGGGTATTGGCGTCGTTCACGTTTTGCAGGTTTACGATAATTTCGCTGTCGGGATACGGCATGCGTCTGATGAAATCCTCTTTGATTTCCGAGCCCGGATAAGGATTTTTCTTCAAAGCAGGAAAGCCGCTCCTCCTGAAATTGGCAAACAGCTCATTACCGTCCAAAAAGGAGGCTACCCAATATTGTGTATTGATCTGATCAAGCGCTTTGGAAGCATCCAGCGGGTGGGCTTTCAGATAAGCCTGGATTACATCTTCCTTAATGGCAGCGCTGGGATCATAAAGCGCCATTTGTTCCAGATGTGCTCTTACGCCATTGGCAAAATAAGTCGCCGCTGTGCCGCTTACCCAGCCACGAACAGCCGCCTCAGCCAGTAAAAGCTGGTTTTGTGCATATGTAATGTGAAACTCGGGCGCGTCAAGTTTTAACACTGTTGTTAAATTGACCTGTGTGAAATCCCAGAGACTTGCCACACCATTTTGTGCTAAAACTGTGTTGATAGTCACATCATTATAGCCCATCGGCATGCCGATCTGCAATTTCGGGTCCGATGATGCGCGGGCTGCAACCTGCTCCGGGCCTCCTTTCGCGCCTACGTAGCGCACCGCCATGACAGCCAGCCGCGGGTCATTGTTTTCTTTGAGATAATTGACAAAAGGCGCGGCAAGATAAAAGTTTGTTTTTTCCCTTGCGGCCAGGTGATTGGCAATGTAATTATTGTAAATAGCCGTGTGACGGATGATGGAATTATCCGCATTACTTTCAAATAATCCGCCTGCTACGGCCTTGGTAACATATGTTTTAGCCGTATTCTGGTCCACTTTCGTCAGTCGCATGGCGGCGCGCAACATGAGTGAATAACCCAGTTTTTTCCATTTGGCAACGTTTCCTCCGTACAAAATATCGGTAGTCACCGCTGGCTGAGCGGCATCCAGGGCTCCTGAGGCTTCGTCCAACTCCTTTAAAATATCCTTGTAAATAGCCTCCTGCGGATCATACTTTGGCCTGATCACCTCGCTAATGTAGCCCTGTCCGGCTTCGAAATAAGGAATATCGCCATAGGTGTCGGTCAGGATCATGAATGCGTATGCTTTCCAGATCCGCGCTGCATGATAAATGTTCGCTTGCATGGGATCGTCCTTTGTCTGGTCGGTTACGGCCACAACCTGCTTGATCACATTCCGATAGAAATTGACCCAAACAAGCGGCGTATTCGCATTATTGAACTGATTATAATTCCCTCCCGACAGCGAACTTCCATAAGGCGTTATGATCTGCTGCACAATGCCGAAATTGTAGGTGAGCATGCCCAGCGTGGAAACGCCGTCCAGGTAAGTGGTGCTGATAATGGCTTTATTTAAAATCAGCGATGGGGCCAGCGAAGTCGGGTCCACTTTATTGGTGTTAATGTCGTCGAAGCCTTCATCACAACCCGTTATCAGACAAAGCGATAACACTGCGGCCAGTAAATATTTTGATATAGCTTTCATTTTAATGCTGTTTGAAAAGTTTGATTTCCCGCATTTTCAGAATTTCACATTCAGGTTAAATCCTATGCTTCTTGTAGGCGGCAGACCTGGCCAGAAATCCAGTCCGGTTGCATTATCGGAGGAGTTCAGCACTTCTTCGGGATCCATGTTTTCTGTCCATTTCTTAATGATCAAAACATTATTGGCCACAGCGCTTAACCGCAAGCCCTTCACGAAGAAATTCTCTGGCAAAAGTTTTCCAAGATCATAGCTGAGCGTGATCTGACGAAGTTTCCAGAATCCTGCATTGTTTACAAAATCTTCATTGACTCCCAGCGGGTTAACGGACTCGTAAAACGGCTGGACAGCCGCCTTGGTCTGGTTAATCTCACCATCCGGATTTACCCCATTGCCAATCACAAAACCTTCCGCACGTCCGGGAAGTGTTCGTTTTGACAATCCGTGCCGCAGATAGTTGATATTTCGGCCTGAGATCATTTTATGTCCCAGTTTGAAGTCGATCAGCGTCGAGAGCATTATGCCTCTGTAAGTGAATGTGTTGGTAATCCCGCCAAAATATTTGGGAAGTGCGTTGCCAACATTTCTTAATGTATTGTTCCGGATCGGCATGCCGCTGTTTTTATCAAAAACCTGCCTGCCCTGCGCATCACGCTGATACATAAATGTGTAAAGCTGACCCAGCGGTTTGCCCACAACCATGTTCAGCGTCCGGCCGCCGCCTCCGCCCACAGTAATCACCGTATCTTTCTCAGCCAGACCCAGTTTGAGGACTTTTGAAGTGTTATAGGAAACATTGAAACTGATGTCCCATTGAAAATCCTTTGTATTGACAGGCGATCCTGTCAGCAGCAACTCGATCCCTTTGTTCATACTGCGGCCGACATTGATCAGCTGGGCCGTGTAAGACGATGCATCCGATATTTGCGCTGCAAGAATCTGATCGTCAGTTGTTTTGTGATAATAGGTAAAATCAAAACCGATCTGATTGTTGAACAGCTTCATTTCCAGGCCAGCCTCCGCTTCTTTAATCCGCAATGGTCGGAGGTTCTTGTTGGGAACTGTTGACGCGTTAATTCCGCCCACAGGCACAAGCTGTCCCGACGGATTAGGGAAGGAGTTGTTGTCAACTGCATAATACAATGCATTGGAATACGGGTTCACATTATCCGACCCTACCTGGGCATAGGCTGCTCTCAACTTCCCGAATGTGATCCACGAAGGAAGATTAGCAAATGCCTGCGAGAAGATGAAACTTCCTGTTACAGAAGGATATAGAATGCTGCGGTTCTGCGGCGCTAACGTTGAAAACCAGTCGTTTCTGGCCGTGACGTTCAGGTATAAAAATTCTTTGTAAGAAATCGTTGCGGCTCCGTAAAGCGAATTGATTTTCTTTTCAGATAAGCCGTAAAGCGGATTTTTCACCCGGCCATTCATTACGGTGTAAAGTCCCGGCTGAATGAAATCCTGGACTGTGACGCTGTTGTAATCCATCCGCGCATAACGCTGATTACCACCCAGGGTTACATCCAGACCAATATCCCCGAAATTGTGATTACCGCCCAAAATAAAGTCGAAATTACGTTCGGTGTTACGGCGGATATCTTGTGTGAATTGTCCATTTACATAGCCCACAGGCGCTTTTGCGATGGGTGCATAACCATTTGGAATGTTGTATTCCTGATTACGCACGTAGAAATCCTGCGCAATGCGTCCTTGCAGATACAGCCATTTGGCAAACTGGTATTTCATTGCAATATTACCAAAAAGCCTGTCGCGCGAAATGGTTTCAAAGTGCTTGCTCATGGAATAGTATGGATTGTTCCGCACCAAAAACCGTGAAAACACAAACTCGTCGCCATTGGGCTTGGTCTGGTTCTGTTCCAGCGCTTCAAACGGCATCGAATTTGCCAGCGTCATAATCACCGTTGACACCGCAAAGTCCTGTGTATCAATTTGCGGCGGATTCGTGTTCTTTTCTTTTGAGTAATTAATGTTACCAAAAACAGTCAACTTTTTCGAGATATTTTGAGTAAATCCGAGATTGACGATTTTCTTGTTGAACTTGTTATTCTGCATGATCCCGCGGTTATCCGAATTGGCAAGTGATAAACTGAAACCGCCATTGGCACCATTATTCGAAACCGTTACGGTGTTGGTCATGTTTGTCCCGGTGCGGTAAAACTTCTTAATACGGTCAAAAACAGGTTCGTAAGGCCAGGTCTCGTTATCAAAAAGGATCTGTGTCATGCCGGGCTCGAATTTTTCTCCAAAACTCCATACCCCGGAGGTCGGGTCGGCGGAAGTAGGCCGTTTGCCACCTTCGCCCTGCCCGTATTCATACTGAAAATCAGTAAAATCCAGCGGCTGATCGGTTGTGAGGTTAATGTTATATTCCAGTCCGATGCCTTTTCCTGTGCCCCGATTTTTGGTCGTGATCATTACCACGCCGTCCTTCGCACGCGAGCCGTATAATGCGGCTGCCGTGGCTCCTTTCAGCACCGTCATGGATTCAATGTCATCGGGATTAATGCTTGAAAGGCCATCGCCGCCATCGGACGCATTCATGGACCTGGGCCCGAAATCTCCGCCTCCTGCATAATTGGAATTATCAATAGGAACGCCGTTAACGACAATTAAAGGGCTGTTTTGACCACTGAATGAGGACTGACCGCGAATACGGATCTTGGCCGTTCCACCGGGACCGGTGGATAAGGACGAGATATTAACTCCTGCCATTTTCCCTTGCAGTGAGCTAACCACATTGGGTGTACGGTTGGTTGAGATCTGGTCTGCATTCACAGTGGCGGTGGCATAACCAAGCGTTTTAGCCTCTCTTTTAATTCCCAGCGCCGTTACTACAACCTCATTCAGGTTCTTGGATTCCAAAGTCAGCTGGACATCGATCACCGACCTTGAATCGACTTTGACGGTTTGGCCCACGTAACCAATATAAGAAAATACAAGGCTCGAACTGGCAGGTGCTTCGAGGGTAAATTTCCCATCCGAATTGGTAACGGTTCCCTGCTGCGTGCCGCTTACGAGCACATTCACTCCGGGGAGCGGCTCATTTTCCTGCCCGGTGACAGTTCCGGTAATTTGGCTGTTTTGTGCCCATGCAATGACGCTGAGCAAGGTTAGCAGCCATGTGACTGTAAATGTTTTTTTCATCTTCGCATTATAAGAATGTGAATAATAAACAGATGAACTCCGCTAACCATATGCCATATACGCACACAGCTTTTCCGTGTTTGCCTGAGAGAATGTCAGCCAACCCGTCGTGATAAGAAATAATTTGGACACAAACCAGGGCAACAGCGCCACCGGCATCAGTTTAATCGATTAAGCAAATGATATTAGTTAATCGGCTTTAAGGATTTGGTTAATGGTTAAACAACTAACGCTTTTGCAGGATTGAATTTGGTACGATCTGAAAATGGGAACACAGTAACTCGAAAACAATGATACGTTTTTATGAGTATTTTTATAAAAATTCTTTTATAAAGATTATTAGTGCTCCCAAATGTAGGTTTAATCGATTAAACAAAAAATTTTTAAGGCAAAATTTTTATATATTTTAATCAAATATGTCTATTAGGCCTAAAAAGCCGTTCAGAATGCTTTCAATTCTCACTATGGAGTTACATAACTTTGATCTCGCTGGCTTTGAAACGAACCAGTATTTGTTCGAGGACGTAGCTTTTGAATGTTGTTTCTGAATAGACGCTGTTGAGCCACACCATGACTTTAAGCTCAATACTGTCTCCTGTTATGGCGTTGAAAAGAACCTGTCTGGGCGCTTTTTTAACAACGCCCTCCGCTTTGTCAACGATTTCGTTAATGATCTTTTTGACCTGTTCCAAGTCAGCCTCCGAACTTATCTTGAACGTTACTTCGCTTTTCAAGCGGGCGTTATTGGTTGTGTAGTTAACCAGCCTGCCCGAAAGTAAATCGCCATTGGGGATAATTACCTTTGATCCCTGCGGCGTGAGCATTCGGCTGGACCGGATTCCGATGTCGAGCACCTTCCCTTTTTTGTCGGCCAGTTCGATGTAATCTCCGATTGTGAATGGTTTTTCAAATATCAAAATAATTCCAGATACGAAATTGTTGACAATGTTCTGCATACCAAGTCCGATCCCAACCCCGAGCGCCCCGAGCAAAACTGAAATCTTATCCAGGGGAACACCTGATGCAGTTACGGCAAAAAGAAATCCTAATACAATGATAATCAGCCTGACAAGCGCGAGTTTTGAACCCTTATGCACCGTCTCGGTCGTGAAATTTACATCTGGCCCTGAAAATAACAGTCCGACGTGCCTTTGCAGATTGTTCGCCAGCCAGATGATCACAGAAAAAAACAGCACATTCCCCAATGTAAATGTTATTGACCCGAAAGTGCGTGGTTTTTCGAGGACTTGCAGCAGAAAACCGAAGATCGGATCAACAATATTAAGGTTAATGCAGAACACCAGCAACCACAAAAGCACCGATAAAAAGGATATTAACTTTTTGAACGATACGCGGCTTTTCTCAATATTAATGCGTGAAAACAGTCGTTTTGAAGCAATGCTAACCTTCGTATGCAGCTCGAATGCTTCCAACACAACATGCACAAAAATGCCCAGGCTAAGTACCTGAATGAGCCCGCTGATGGCTGTTACGTTGAAGGATTTAGCTAGCGAAATACGGCCCAACGTGTTCAGGACAACAGCCAGAACGTTCAGAATGATATAGATGATGACAACAGGTTTGATGAATTTTTCTTCCATCTTGACCTCGCGCAACTTTCGGAAAAACCATACGCCGAACGCGATTGAACCCAGGTTAAGGGCAATCAATGAAAGCCGTGAAAGCAAAGACTCGCTTACCAGGATATTGCTGATAATGGTGAGAACATACAATGTCAGCACGGAAAACCACCATAGCAGCTGTTTTCCCGGAAGTCTTTTCATGAAAAAAATCGTCATGGTAACCAGCAGCAAAAACTGATTAAGCTCAATATAAATGGAAGGCGATCTTGGCTCGAATAATGGCGTAATGTTGAACAGGAAGATGAAAGTGGCCAGTATCGGCCTCGGATTAATGTATTTAAATTCCAGCGGACCGATATCTTTACTGATCGCAGCGCCTTTTGCCAGTCTGAAATTCACAAAAATCCACACAAAAAATCCTGCGGAGAGCAGCAAAAGCAACACGCGATTATCCCATGTGGATTGAAAAAAGTAGCGCAGAATTTTGTTTTGCCCGGTATAGGAAACCTTAATGATGTCATTGAGCCTGGCATTGCCGTTGCTTTCCGAAGCTTTCCAGATATAGCTGGATTCCTTACCTAACAGGTTTCGCCCGGATTCTTTGATGTAATCATTAATGGTTGTTTCCAGGTCATTTGCACGGAAATAAACTTCCGACACTTCCGCCAGCAAGTTACTGACCGTGTCAAGATTGGTCGTCGTCGTCTGCCCGGCTTGTTGTAATCTTTGCTTCAAATCACTGATTTGACTTGAATAGAGCTGTTTTTGTGAAGAGTCGCCCGCGTTAATTGCCAAAAGAGAATCGCGGCTGAATGCAATGACTTGTTCGGAAAGAAATTGGAGTTCAGAATTATGCTTGCCGAGCGTTTTTCGCCATTGGTCTGTCCGTTGCTGCACATCGGTCAGCATCAGCTTGTAATTTTGCAAATCTTTATTGCCTGGAATTGCATTTTCGACACTCACCGCTGCCTGGATCTGATCCACATTGCGCTTTACACCCACCAGTTCTTTCTGGATTACATCGCTGTCGTAGCCTTTCTTATTAGCCGCATTGATCTGCGTGATCACCGCCTGTGCCTTCTCAATTCTGAAAAGCAATGTGTCGGGGATTACAATGGCACGCGTGTTTTTTTGTGTGGTATCTTGTGCTGCAATTTGCAGCGAGAGCAGGATTATTATCAGGAATGTTGAAAAAAATTTACTTTTGGTCATATGATTTGTAGCTGTGCAGAAACATTCAATTCAACGTTTTCAGACTAAAAATCATACCAGAGCGCCATTTTTACAGCCGCCGCGCCAAGATATACGCGGGCCAGACAACACCCTGAATAACGCTTTTAGTCCTTATCCACCAGTATAATGTTACTTGGGCATTCGGAATTATCGGCAGCATTACCGGATGTTTCCAGTTCCAACTTCTTGCCGGTTTCATCTGCTTCTTCCAAAAGTTCAAAAACCCGTCGCTCGCCAACCATTAAAAGGGCCTGGAATAGAACACCGGCATATTGACTTTCTTCACTTTGCGGCCCCTTTGCTTTGGCCAGATCATTAAAATGCCCAAAAAGATCTTTCCCTTTTCCCATAGCTGTTTATCGGTTTTGATTAAAAAGTGTCGGTGAGGCCCGACTTACTCAAAGTGAAGCCTGATTCATTTGCCCCTTCGTAATACTGGCATCATTGTTTGATATTTCTATTCATTCAACATTTATCAGCCAAATCTGTGCCATGCCGGAGGGACCTTCCATCGTTATTCTACGAGAACTGATTGAGGAACTTAACCTCGAAAACTCCGTGATCAGGCTCGTTGAAGGCAACTCCAAAATAGATAAGGAGCGATTGACAGATCAGAAGGTAATCGCTTTCAAATCGTGGGGAAAGCATTTTCTGGTGTGTTTTGAGGACTTTACTTTACGCATTCACTTTATGCTTTTCGGTTCGTATCTGATCAATGAGCGAAAGAAAACGCCGCCACGCCTGAGCTTGGTTTTTGACGACGCGGAACTCAACTTTTACGCATGCTCCGTTGCCATCCTGGACCAGAGCGCCGACGAAATCTACGATTGGAGCGATGATATCATGTCCGATTCCTGGAATGCGGCAAAAGCACTAAAAAAGCTGAAAGGTGCACCCAAGATGCTGGCATGCGATGCGTTACTGGACCAAAATATTTTTGCAGGAAGCGGTAACATTATCAAAAACGAAGTGCTCTTCCGCATTATGGTGCATCCGCTGAGCGTCATTGGCGAGCTGCCCGAGGCGAAACTGAAAGAAATGGTGAAGGAAACCCGGAATTACAGCTTTGATTTCCTGCATTGGAAAAAAGAATTTACGCTTAAAAAACACTGGCTTGCGCACACCAAAAAGATGTGTCCACGCTGTTTGATCCCATTTCACAAGGAATATTTAGGCAAATCAAAAAGGAGAAGTTACTACTGTGAAAACTGCCAGAAGCGATATGATTAATCTTTCTGATGCGGTATTGCAGCCAAATAGCGGTATATTCACCTGAGCCGGAAATCGCCGGGTCGATTAATGCACCTTGCTTGCAAACCGTCTTTAATGAACTCATCGACAGCTACATCGAGAACAAAGTAGGCATTGCGGAGAATTTACTCGGCGCTTCACTTGCATCCAGTCTGAAAGCAAACCTAATGTCACTGCTGGCGACAAATCAGCTTCTTCCGGCGGGCACAGGCAACGACAGCGCGGTCGTCCACAACAAGCTATACCGCAACGACAGCATTTACTGGCTCGACCGCAAACACAACGATCCACACGAAAATGAATTTTTTGATCTCATGGATCAATTTGTGGAACATTTGAACCGGACTTGTTACACCGGCATCACCGGATACGAATTTCATTACGCGTTGTATCCAACGGGCAGTTTTTATAAAAAACATTTCGATCAGTTCCGCAACGATTCCAGCCGCCAGTATTCCATGATCATGTATTTAAACACCGACTGGGCACCCGAAGACGGAGGAGAATTACGCATTCACACCCTTGATTACCAACAGGATATCGCCCCAACAAACGGCAAGAGCATCTTCTTCAAAAGCAGCGAACTCGAACACGAAGTGCTGCTGACAAACCGGCCGAGAATGAGCGTGACGGGATGGTTGAAGGTGGGATAAGGATTTATTTTGCGAGGCGCGTATATCTGGCTTCAAGGATTGATTTATATTCTAATTTCAGGTGGTCCGACAAAAAACTTTTATCAATCCATTCAATTGCAGTAGGCCTGTTTTTTTCAAAACGGCGAAACACGCCTGAAATCTGCTTATCATTCAATTCCAGGCCTTTTCCAAGTGTTTCAAAATGTTCACGTTTTAATTTGTTCTTTTTCCCTTCAAGTGTCAAAGCAAGTTCCTCAGTGTCTTCCGGATTGACTATTGTCACATTCAAAAGGTCATAGGCCGGAGCTAATAACCAATCGTTTCCAACATTAATCATTGAAAAATTTTTCAAGTGCATGTCATTGTTGCCTGTTAGGAAACTGAATATGCTCAGTTCGAAAAAGTATAATTGATCCAGCAATGTGTTTGCGGAATATGCTTTTAAGGCCTTACCCACTCTTTCCATTGAACCTTTGTATTTATCGAAAGCTTCCAGGATCTGAAACATATCCAGCATGTGAATCTTTTCATTATCTTTTGTCCGGTCTATTCGCTTGGTAATGTAGGCAAGCTCCCCGGATTGCAGTCTGATAAGGCTTGACTTAACTGTTTTGAGACCAAATGCTTCTGCTATTCGCATGGTAACGTGTTCATTTTGTGGCATATCAGGATATTTTTCCATGGGTGGTTTGAAAATATAATTTCCTCCCAGTGCACCAACAATTGTTAAACGCCCACGCCCTCCATTTCCTATCGCATCATCAACTAAGGATAAGGATAACTTTGGCTGAACTCCTGGCACAGCAACACTCCGCTCAACCACACTTTTGGCAAGCTCCGACATTTGATTCAATGAATACTCAAAGACAGGCGTTTGTCTCGACTCAAAAAATTCCAAGTTACAACTATTATGAAAATCACCCGTTGCCGAAGATTCCAGCGGTTTGTAACAATAAAGACACTTTCTATTCTCCATTCGCTTCTATTGGTTGGACGCTTACCGCTCCGATGCAATTTTGGCAACATGCTAAGAGCAGTCCCATGCGATCATTTTGATTAATTTTCCAGCTGTTGGACGCGATATCCAAAAGCCATCCTTCCGGAATTAGTCCTTCAAAAAATGGAAAAAGCCGCTTGTCTCTATATGTCCTGTTGGTAACAGGCATGCTAAATGTGAGGAACTGGGACGGATACTTTGCAACATAATCAGGATTATAAATAAATGTATAATCTCCCTCATCTGTTTCGGTAAGTATACCCGCTTCCAAATCCTTATAATAGATGTGTGCGCTTCTCATTTTTTTTACTCCGTTTCAGTTGTTGGTAAGTCTTTCATGTTAACTGGAATCAACACATGACCAAACATCTTTAAGACCTGATTAACCTTTTCTAAATTCAAGTTTTCTTTTCCTTGTTCAATTTTTCGTACAACAGTTAATGCAACGCCTGCACGCTCAGCAAACTCTTGCTGGGTTAAGTTAGTTTGCTTCCTTTTTTCCTTAACAAAGCTTGATAGTGTTTTCATCTTTTTAATTGTATGCAAAAACATATAATGTGATCAAATGAATACAAATTATATGCTTTTGCATACAAATATATTCAAAATAGCGAAATTATATGCATTGGCATATATTATTACCTTTTCTTCCTTGCCCTAGCCAGTTGCACGCGCTTGAAAATCAGACTGTTGGCATAGACAAACAGCGCCAGCGCGATCAGAATGAAGACCGCATTTAGCTTGTAGGAGAAGCCGATGAATTTTTCTTCACCTTTCATGGAAAGCTCGAAACGGAGCCAGAGGCGTTCTACTTCGGTTGTTTCTTTGTCAAACGGTAGCGCCTCGTCATAGATGGGCTCAATAATGTATCGGTTATTGATGTCGATATAGCCGTATTTATCATCAATACGGACCATCGAGATGCCGCGGTTATAGTAAGATGCGAAGTCGTATTTGAGTGGCGTTCGGATTTTGCCTTTTTTATCAATGTGGCCAAACTTGCCATCGATCGCTACGGCGGATCGGTCTTCGCTTGTGAAGCCGGTTGCTTCGTCATATAAAAAAGGAATGCGGGTTTTTCCGGTTTTATCAATGCAACCCCATTTGTTGTTTTTCTTAACCCAAAACAGCCCGGAAGTTGGTTTGCGCGTATCCGTATACAAAAAGTCGGTGATGAGTTCACCGGTAAAGACATTGATATAACCAAACTTATCTCCGTACTTAACCCGCTCCATGCCTTGACCCGAAAATTTATATTCAGGATCAATGTCGTCCAGTGAAACAGGCACACGCAGGATCATTTTGTTATCGATAATCCCATATTTGCCTTCAAACAGAAAGTGATAAATATACTTCGAGGTCTTTACTTCCTTTTCAATGAAAGGGCTGAAATTCCAGTTCAGAATAAAATAGTTGCGGCCTTTCCACCAAAGCACATCCTCCCTGGTGTCCTGATTACAAACCATATCCACTTTCGCAGCAGAAATAAGGAAGTCTTTTCTGAAATACTGAATGGGGACTTTGTAAATTTCTTTTCCCGTAGAATCAATGTATGAAAGCCCGTATTGCTTTCCTGAGCGATAAATTACCCATGTTTTTCCCTCATAAAACTTGTCGGTTGAAACATAAATGGGTGGGATGACTACCTCTCCCCGCCTGTTAATAAATCCATGGCGACCAAGCTTTTCGGCATCCAGCCCCATGGGCACAAATTCGGCCAGACCTCCGGAAAAATCTCCTATGTCACGGTAAGCAGGTGTGAGCTTTTTGCCATTATTGTCGACCAGGAAAGCCTCATAAGCGCGGCAGGGAATGGTTATTTTTTTAACAACATACACACCCTTATACTCTTTATGAACATTGTATTCCGAGAGCCACGGCTTCCCCGGAACCGAGACCGATTGGCAAAACGCGCCATGAAAACTTGCGACAAACGAAATAAAAAGTAACCAGCTTACAGCCTTTTGCAACATCCCAGCGAAAGAATTTATCCGACATCCATTATATCAACAGCGACTAATATACCCATTATGCGCATTGATTGGATATTTACTGGTGTTTTTATGTTGCAAATCAAGGCTGAAACAAGTCCAGCTGCACGGGCGGCTCGGAAGTTCCGAGTAAAGGAAGCACATCAATGACGTCGTATTGCCGCCTTTTTTCATTAAACTTTCGGATAACGAATGTGTCGCAAAGAAAACCCGCCTCATATGCGGTCAACGTGGTATACGCAAGCGCAACCCATTCACGCGTAAGCCTGCGGCCGATAGACATATGCGGTTTTTGGGACTCGTCAGCCCATTTCCTGGTGTATTGTTTTTTAAGGTTTTTATCAAATGCTTTCATTACAGCCTCACTGCGCCGCCGGATTTCCAGGGACGACTCCGTTGTGGGTTTAATGTAGAATGCAGAATAATTGGCCTTGTCAAAATCATCAAACCCTGAGAAACTGATCTCAAAAGGATTCAATTCGGAAACAATCCGGCGATATTCAGCCAGAATATACGGATAGTCATTCTCATCCGCCTCGAATCCATCCAAAGAAATATGCGCCTCCGCATTAGCGCTGCCATAACTTCTCCCAATAGCAGCCCGCAACTGCTGCTTCATCTCAACAACTTCAAGAGAAATCGCCGCGCTCGGCATGATGGCTAGGGAATATTGCGATAATGGTGGTTTTAACATGATTTCATAAAATTGTTCTTCAATTGCTTCAACTTCTTCTTTTGACAATTCTGCAAACTCCCGGTCTAACGCTCTATTTGAAAGCCTGCCATTATTCTGCTCGAGAAACCGGATAAGTAGGGCTACTGTTTTGTCTGGCATTTCAAATTCCTCATCCAGCCAGTCCTTCATTGAATCGTATCGCTGCAAGTATTCGACCTCCTTCGGAATTATTTTTTCAACAGTCTGATCAACACATTCAAATAAGAATTCAGCTTGTTTGGTCGCATCAAAATATCGATAATAGTCAATTGTTTCATTCAAAACCTTTACATTATTGTTCGCAGTAGGCGTCCATTCTATCAAGTCCAGTAATGGGTGTGAATACTGCTCAAGCGACTTTCGGTAATCGTCTATGCGTTCCAGAATGGCAGTCGATATAGGAAAAATAATCCCCTGCGGACTAAATTTAGTTTTTGCAAGTAAATGATGAATTAAATAGCGGTGAAGTCTCCCGTTACCATCGACAAAAGGGTGAATGAATACAAAGCCAAAAGCAATGCTTGCGGCGGCCAGAACGGGATGGAAGTTCTGATGCTCCAATAAAGAAGCAGTAGCAAACAATCCATTTAACAAAACCGGGAGATCTTCCGGTTTTGCTGAAATATGTTCCGGCATCGGTGTACCGCTGGTGCGATCATGCACCCCTACGAAACCGCCATCTGTCCGAAATCCCATCTCGACAAAACGGCTATTTTCAATGACTATTTGTTGCAGACGCAATAACTCTTCCTCACCTAACTGTATACTTCCAGCCTGACCAATAGCCTTGCCCCAGCGCATAGCACGATTGGGCGTCGGATTTTCACCCTCAATTGAAAATGAAGCTTTGGAATCCTTTAATAATAAAAAAGCGGAAGCTCGAAGAATTACATCTCTATGGACGTTGTTCAAAATTGTATGTGTAAGTTCGGACAAATTCGCTTCTATGAATCTCTCTAACTTGCTTGTTCGAAAAATCAATGGACAAAAATCCGGAGTTCCGGGAAGATTGTTTCTGATCCGCTGTCTCGCAAAGTTAACTGCGGGTGAAACTGCGTACTGGATTTCTTCATCTATCAAAGCAACGTAATTCCCGTCTTTCAAATCAGGAATGTCAAGTTGGCGTCGCATAAGCCATTCAAACAAAAACCAAATCCTTCGACTATACTGCCCCTTGGGCTCAATACTTATTACGAATTTTACACGCTCATCACCGAGGCTTTCAAACAGTTTTTTAAAGAACAGGAGGTTAACACCTTCATATTTCAACGCAAAAACTAAGTGGCCATATAGATTATCAGCAGGATTGTGCCTCGGCGTTAAAATGAGCCAGTCGTCATTGGAGGATTGCCTATGCTTGTCGCTTATTAACGCTAATTTTGCGGGCATGGGCAATTGCAAATTTAATGCTTCGATAATTGCCCCGTAGCCAACAAGGAGTGCTTCTTCAGGCGCTTGCCTTCCATGAATAACTTTAATTCGCTTTGAAAAGGGATCTCCGCCGCCTTTGCTGAAATTACTGTCGCCTGACATAATCTAAAATAGATTTGTCAAAGCTACTGAATATTGGCTAATAAAAATGAATAGTAGTTAGATTCACTACTCAAATATGAAAATCAATTAAAAATAACGTTATATATCAAAACAGCCGCATCTGCTGGCCTACCATATATTCGTGCCCCAGTAATGGGATGGTGTCGATGATTTCGTACTGTCCTTTTCCGAGGTTAAGTTTTCGGATAACGAAGGAATTGCAGGTAAAGTGCTCAGTGAAATCTTCGGTGAACAAGGCGTAGGATGCCTCAATCTCTTCCAGAACCAGCTCGCGGCCTATGGTCAGGTGCGGGTCTGTGCGACCTACTATTTCCCAACGATCGGTATATCTTCGCTTCAAAAATTTATTGAAATTGGTTCCTATCGTCTTGCAGCATTCAATAATTTGCCCATTTGAACATTCATCCGGTTTGATATAGAATGTGCATGGAAGGTTTTTAGAAAAATCACCGAAACCTGAAAGTCCGACTTTAAAGGGTGCAAGCCCGGCCAGAACCCGTTTAAATTCGGCCAAAATGGGCGGGTAATCGTCTTCGTAGGCAACAAAAAGGATTAAGGTCACGTGAGCCAGCGCATTCACGCTGCCATAATTTCTACCGAGATGCTTCTCCAACCGCTTTTTGAGCTTTTTGACAAGCCCTATTATGCGCTCGTCGGGGCTTATCGCGAGGGTGTAAACAGATAATGTTTTACTTTTCATCAATTAATAAACCACGTCGTAAAAATGCTGGCGTGAATTGCCGGAAACAAGTCTGGTAATCCAAGCGGCTCTCAGCGTAATGCTATATGTAATCTTCCCGGCCTTTGGGTCATTTTCTTCAAATAAGATCCTGATCCGTTCGGGTATGCCGGCCGTTTGGGCCTCTTCTGATGTTTTGAAGAGCGGCAACATTGTAGTATCCAGGTAACCTTTTTCGGGTCGCCAGCCATTTTCAGAAATTTCCGAAACGATTCCTGTCATGGAGGATGTGGACGTAATCACGACGGTTTGCGCTGCATCATCCCAGGTCCAGCTCCCATCGATTGTCAGGCCCATACCCGTTTCACTCAACGACGTTGCACCATAAGGAATCTTGCCAAACGGGCCTGAGCTAATGATCTCGTCCAGATTGTTAACATTATTAGGATAGCTTTCAAACCGAAAACCAACATTCGGCGTAACGTTTATGCGCGTTTCGACCGTTATTAACTTGGACGATTCCGCCACGTTTTCAACCGTCTTAACGCCCTTTTTCTCCATTGAAATCTCCTCAAACCGCCAATTCCTGTTTGTTGCCAGCAGTGAGGCTAAAACTTTTTCTTGATCCACCTTCACCTTAACAACATCAGCCTCCCGGTCGTCACAAGAAAAAAGAAGCAAAAAAACCACTATTCCGGAACATTGTAGAAGCAATTTCATGGCCAGAAGGTTTTGGATGTAAAGTAATTTTACACGCTAAATATCGGCAAGAATATTCTAGCAATCAATGCCCGACATCAAATTCTGGGGGTTGGGATAATCTTGATTTAATATTGCCAGGATGAATCCCGGCGCAAGGGAGATATATCGTACCGACGGCACTTGGGACATTGAGGCTGGATAGAGGTCCTACCATTCATGAAAACTCAAACTGCCTCCGGCGCATCCTTAAACTTCTTGTCCAACCCACGCAACTTTCCTACAAAAAGCACAATCGGAAATATTACTTTTTTGACGAATGGGGGGATGCCCAGCATGTCAAATTCGGTCTTGTATTTCCGGAGCAAGTAAGCCGCGTCGAACGGAGCGGGCATGCCTTTGTCGTTCTTGCGGCTGGATCGGTATATTTCGGATAAAAAATATTCAATGTTGTGCGGCGGCCAGATTTCTCCCGAACATTGGAGCGGGGTGTCACCTGCATTCCAAAACCGGTGGGCGATTCCGCTATGGAAAGTTGCTGAATCACCCTTACTTAGAAAATAAGGGTCCTGTCCTTCGATCTGAACGCCCATTTTTCCTTCATGAATATACAGACTTTCGTGCTGCTGGTGATGTACATGCATCGGCGGGCCGGACCCAGGGCTTACCTGATTCTCAACTTGTATATATTCAACGCCATCCCGAACCTCGCGCCCAAGGAATGTCAGCCGCTCGCCATGGCCATTATCGATTGTGATTGGATAAAAATTCGTCATACGATTAAAAAGTTATAAATTTGGACAACGACCTAAAATTAATATGCATTAGGACATTGACCAAATTACTGCATCAAAAAGTGAACGCGACACGGGAGAAAATTATTAACCGGGCATTGGAGCTGTTTAACCTGAGTGGAATTGAATATGTCGGCATGCGGGAGCTCGCCGCGGATTTGGGTATGCGAATCGGCAACCTCACCTATTATTTCCCGACCAAAGATGATCTCGTTTTCAGCCTAAGCCAGGCTTACACAGCGTCTAATACGCAAATCCATATCGATTTGCCCGTTAAAAGTTTGTATATTTTCTTAAAAAAGAATGTGCTGCTGTTTGAAAATGGCTTGAAATATCAATGTTTGATGTTGAGTATGGTGCATCTGATGGAACAGAATACGCGTATTGCCTCTAATTATCAAACCGTTATGCAGGATCGTGTCTCAGGACTTGTGCAAGACATTTCTCTTTTGGAAGAAACTAAATATGTAAAATTCGGTTCGGAGGACGACAAATTATTGATCGTCTCCAGCAACAGCTTGCAAAACAGATTTTGGCTTTCCGAAGCCGTATTATCCGGATCACGCCAAAATCTCGCCAGCCAAATGACGCATTATCTGCGCATGAAAGCACATTTGTTTCGGCCTTATGCTACAAAAAAGGGCATTGATGATATCGAACGTTTCCTGAACGAGCTGGACTGATTTGTATGTTCAAAATGAATTAATAAGCCAGCAACCTGCCACAGGCAATAACGGCAACCCAGACCATGATGGAAATGCAGGCACTGATTCTCGCCTGAAAGGGAAGTTCACCGTTCGGGTTCAAGCTTGATTTAAAAATAAACCGATGGAAAACGAAAACATTAATTCCAGCAATCACTATCAGGCTCATCTTTGTCCAAAACGTGGGATCCACGCCCAGCGCATTGGCATTGGTAATAAAAAGCAGCAAGCCCGAGGGAATAATCAGCAAAAGCGATCTGCGCGACCACGGCAATAAATGTTCTGCCAGACTTGCAAAAGGAATGTTTTGTGAAAAACCTAGCAGCCTGAGATCAAACATGAATGCCGGCCCAACCAGCATGACTATACCGAGGATATGGACAATTTCCAATGCCGGGTATAGCCACAATGATTGGCGAATTCCTATCGCCCAGGAAGTTTTTTCAAGCCAGTCGAGCAATTCAATCACTATCAGCGAAGTTCAAATTTCTTGCCATCAACAAAGATCCTTTCGGCACGCATTTCGCCTTTTTCGGTCTTGTGGGGATAAGCGACGAGTCGAACAGAAGTGCCTTTTTGGATCATATCGCCTGTCAAGCCACGATCTGTCATGCGGCTGGTGGGGGCTAGGAAAACGGTGTACATT
The DNA here is from genome assembly GCF_023822005.2 of Dyadobacter fanqingshengii. Taxonomy (GTDB): domain Bacteria; phylum Bacteroidota; class Bacteroidia; order Cytophagales; family Spirosomataceae; genus Dyadobacter; species Dyadobacter fanqingshengii. Next base: position 280,004 of record NZ_CP098806.1, on the reverse strand, counting down.
TCCTTATTGTACTTCACCTTAGCGAGCACGTGCGGATTTTCGTAAATGGATTCTTCAATCTTTGTGGTAAAATCCTGCGGCTTTGTTTGGTCATAGTCGGCCCAGCCGTGGTGCAGCACGGTAAATGATGCACAAAGCAAAACCACCAGCGACAAACAAATGCTTTTAATGTTTTTCATAAAATGCTGAGTTTAGTGTATTTAAAGTTAACCAAATTATCCATTAACTTGAAAGCAAAATCCACCTCAATTCTTAAATCGACAATGAGATCAAAATTTTACGCCTTTGCATTCATAACCATTTGCGCTGCGTGTGGCGAAAAAAAAGAAGATTCCAAAGCATCAACTTCGCCATCGATCATCGGGACATGGGCGCTTTCATCCAGCAAAGTGATTACCAAAAGTGACACGCTTGTTACATTTCCGGTAAAAAATCAGGAAATGATCAAGATGTTTACCGAGTCGTATTTCACATTCATGAAGCACGACATCAACCAGGGCAAAGGCGACTCAGCCGTTTTCGACGCAGGCGGCGGCACTTACACACTGAAAGGTGAAGATTATTCAGAACATCTCCAGTACTGCAACTACCGCGACTGGGAAAACCGCGATTTCCATTTCAAACTACGCCTCAAAGGCGACACGCTCATCCAAAGTGGCGTGGAGAAGATTGACAGTTTAGGAATTGACCAGGAGATCTTGGAGGTTTATGTGAGGAAGTAATTGTTAATGTGGCTTTACTCCGTAGATAAAACAAGGGCCAGGATGAATATCCCGGCCCAACAATATCAAAAGTGCCTAACGGCACAAAAAACCTGCAAAGTGCCATCAGGCACAACCCATTCCCCAACCCGGGATTTCAATCCCGAGGAAAAAATCACAAACCCTCAATCCACTCCCGCGCGTTCACAAACGCTTCCATCCATGGACTCACCTCGTCTTTCCGTCCCTCCGGATAGTTTGCCCAATGCCACTGGAATAGTGACCGCTCAATGTGCGGCATCATGACCAGGTGACGGCCGGTTTCATCGCAGAGCATTGCTGTGTTGAATGCGGAGCCGTTCGGACTGGCTGGATAGGTTTCGTAGCCGTATTTGGCCACAATGTTGTATTGATCTTCGGAATATGGGAAATCAAAACGGCCTTCTCCATGGGAAACCCAAACGCCTAATGTGCTGCCTGCCAACGTGGAGAGCATTACGGATTTGTTCGGTTGAATGGTGAGTGAGGTGAAAATGCTTTCGTGCTTGCCACTTGCATTGTGCAGCATTTTAGGTTTTTGATCGTGGTCTGCATTGATCAGTCCAAGCTCAACAAAAAGCTGGCAACCATTGCAAACACCCACTGACAATGTATCTTCACGTTTGAAGAAATTTTCAAGTGCAATCTTGGCCTTTTCATTAAAGAGAAAAGCCCCCGCCCAGCCTTTCGCTGAACCCAAAACGTCGGAATTGGAAAACCCTCCTACTGCGCCTATAAACTGAATGTCTTCCAGCGTTTCGCGACCGGAAATAAGGTCGGTCATATGCACATCTTTGACGTCAAAACCTGCCAGATACATGGCATTGGCCAATTCTCTTTCCGAATTACTGCCTTTTTCACGAAGCACCGCCGCCTTTGGTCTTGGCTTCGATTCATCGATTACCGGCTTCTTGCCATTGAATTGAGCCGGGAATTTATAACGCAAAAGATGATTTTTATAATGATCAAAGCGCTCCTTCGCAAGCTCCGGCTTGGTTTGTTTTTTATCCAGTAAATAGGAAGTTTTAAACCAAACATCACGCAATGTTTCAATATCAAAATCCCACTTCCCGCTTGCATCCTTAACCGACAAAGTAGAAGCCAGGTTAACATTGCCTATTTTGTGGAATGCAACTCCTTGCGCTTCAAGCAATGTTTCCGCAGACTTATCAGCCTGGAAAACAATCCCGATGTTTTCAGCAAAAAGCTTCTCAATAATATCCTGACCACCCAGTGCTGAAAGATCAACAGAAGCGCCCAAATCACGGTCGGCAAAGCACATTTCCAGCAATGTGGTGATTAATCCACCGCTGCCAATGTCATGGCCAGCCTGGATTTTTCCTTCTTTGATCAATTGCTGAATCGCATTGAAAGCAGTTTTGAATTGACCTGCATCCCGAATATCAGGTGTTTGGTCACCTATTTTATTCAATATCTGAGCAAATGAAGATCCGCCCAACTTATAATTATCGCCTGAAAGATTGATATAGTAAATAGAACCACCTGTTTTTTTCAAAACCGGCTCAATAACCGCAGTAATGTCGTCACAATGGCCTGCCGCGGAAATGATCACAGTTCCTGGCGCTATCACCTCGTCATTTTTGTATTTCTGCTTCATCGAAAGCGAATCTTTTCCCGTTGGAATGTTGATTCCCAAGCTGATCGCAAACTCCGAGCAAGCTTTCACAGCCTTATACAATCGCGCATCTTCGCCTTCATTTTTACAAGCCCACATCCAGTTCGCAGACAGCGATACACTGGTCAGGTTATCTTTTAATGGTGCCCATACGATGTTGGAAAGTGCCTCAGCGATAGCATTACGGCTTCCCGCAGCGGGATCGATCAGTGCTGACAGCGGTGCATGGCCAATAGAAGTTGCGATGCCATCTTTCCCCTGAAAATCGAGCGCCATTACGCCCACATTGTTCAACGGCAATTGCAGGGGACCAGCGCATTGCTGTTTCGCCACATGCCCGCCTACACAACGGTCCACTTTATTGGTAAGCCAGTCTTTGCTCGCAACAGCTTCCAGTTGCAGCATCTGTTCCAGATATTCATGCAGGTTGCCAATTTCGTAAGCGACAGGCTCATAATTTCTTTCAATGGTTTTGTCGGCCATCACCGTTTTCGGTGAACTGCCAAACATATCGTCCATTTCCAGGTCCATGGGCTTAGCGCCGGTTTTCTCGGATTCAAACGTAAAACGATGCGTTCCCGTCACTTCGCCCACCTGATAAAGCGGCGCACGTTCCCGGTCTGCAATCCTTTTTAAGGTTTCCAGATTTTCCTTGCTGATTACAAGACCCATACGCTCCTGAGACTCATTACCAATGATTTCCTTCGCAGAAAGCGTTGGGTCACCGACCGGCAGTTTATCCAAATTAATATTACCACCCGTTTCCTCAACCAGCTCGGAAAGGCAGTTTAAATGTCCGCCCGCGCCGTGGTCGTGGATGGAGACAATGGTGTTATTACCGCTTTCCACCATTCCGCGCACTGCATTGGCAACCCGTTTTTGCATTTCGGGATTGGAACGCTGGATCGCATTCAACTCAATGCCCGAACCGAACGCGCCGGTATCCGCAGAAGAAACTGCCGCGCCGCCCATTCCGATCCGGTAATTTTCGCCGCCCATGACAACGATCTGATCGCCGGTTTCGGGTTTGGATTTTTTGGCCTGATCTGCAATGCCGTAACCAACGCCACCGGCTTGCATAATCACCTTATCATAACCCAGTTTCCTTCCAAGTTCCTCGTGTTCAAATGTTAGTACTGAACCAACGATCAGCGGCTGGCCAAATTTGTTTCCAAAATCGGTTGCACCATTGGAGGCCTTAATCAGGATATCCATCGGTGTCTGGTAAAGCCATTCCCGTTCTTCAACACCTTTTTCCCAAGGACGATTCTCTTCCAGACGCGACAATGCAGTCATATAAACCGCCGTTCCTGCCAACGGCAAAGAACCCTGTCCGCCTGCAAGTCTGTCACGAATTTCACCGCCTGAGCCCGTTGCAGCCCCATTAAATGGCTCCACAGTTGTTGGGAAATTATGCGTTTCCGCCTTCAACGAAAGAACGGATTGAAAATCTTTAATCTCGTAATATTCAGGAACATCTGGTTTTTTCGGTGCAAACTGCTGCACAACCGGGCCTTTAATAAAAGCCACATTATCCTTATAAGCCGAGACGATTGAATTCGGATTTAGTTCCGAAGTTTTGCGGATGAGTTTGAACAACGAGACCGGCTGCTCCTCACCATCAATCACAAATGTTCCGTTGAAAATCTTGTGGCGGCAATGTTCTGAGTTAACTTGCGAAAACCCAAAAACCTCGGAATCCGTCAATTTGCGGTTGAGTTTTTCAGCCAGTTTATTCAAATAATCAACTTCCTCATCACTCAGGGAAAGCCCTTCCTGCTTGTTATATGCCGCAATGTCAGCCACTTCCAGAATGGATTCGGGCTGAATGCTGATCGTGTAGATTTCCTGGTTGAGCTCATTGTATTTCTGCGAAAGCATCGGATCGAAATCTTTGAAATCCTCCCCAACTTTCTTGAATTCCTCAATACGGATGATGCCCTGGATATCCATATTCTGGGTGATCTCAACGGCATTGGTACTCCACGGTGTGATCATCGCCGCACGGGGTCCAACAAAAAACTCCGTGATGACGGTTTCATCCCGGAGTTCCGCGCCGCCAAAAAGCCAGCTTAATTTGGAAGTATCTGATTCTGTTAGCGTTCGCTCTATCTGGACCGCAAAAACAGTGTTCTGTTCGTCTGCAAAAAAGTAGATCATGGTATCGAATTATGGCGCAAAGGTACGTTAATTTTTTCCCAATGCCCATTTGAAGGATAAAAATTGCGCCCTAATAAGGTAACAGCAGAGACCTGCGCCGTTGTTCCGCTAAAAGGTGTTTTTTACGTCTTACCATAGAATTTCCACCAGACTCTGATAATGATCAAACTGCTTATCTACACTAACAATCGCAGCTTGCTCTGAAATTGCCGTTGAAATGATCAAGCGGTCAAAAGGGTCACGGTGTTCAACATTCAGGGAAAGGTTCTGATATTCCAGAAGGTGTTTATTGTGAATTGGGAGAATTGCTATGCCTGCACTTCTGATATCGTCAAATACTTCGGCCAGCGGTTTACGGAGTATTATTTTTGTCAATTTGAGTTTGATTGAAATCTCAAAAAGACTGATAGCACTCATTAAAACTTCATTGCCTTTATCTTCAATAATTCGTTTGGCCTTAACTGATATTTGAGAATCTCCATTAATAAACCATAAGACAGTGTGTGTATCCAATAAAACCTTCATTTACATATAATCTTTTAAATCGTCCAGGGGCTCGTTAAAGTCCGGACTTAGTGTGATGTTTCCTTTTGAAATACCAAAAGGGCGTTTTTCATTGGTATCTGCCGGCATTTCAATTTCTTCGAATATGACAACAACTTTTGTTTTATTCTCAACTTTCGGTTTATGATCAAGGATTACCTGTCCATTTTCATAAGTGCCTTCTATTACAGTAAGCATAGTTTTGAGTGTTTTTGTAACTCAAATATATCCAATAATCCCCAATTTTCTCCTTTCACCTCACCGCAATCCTTTCCACTTTTTCTCAACCATATCGGCGATGATTGTGTAGCCTTTGTCGGATGGGTGGAGGCCGTCGTAGGTCATGTGGATGGCTTCGGGGGGATAGGGATATTCATCTTTTTCAGGATCGAAGGGGATGGTTGTGTATTCGGGATAGGTGTATTTTTTGTAATCGCCGGTTGCAGGATCTTTTAACTTTTTGAAATTAACCATGTTTTCGTGCGTCATTCCGCTTTCGTGAAAGAGGTCTACAACCGGGATTTTTTCAAGCTTACCTATTTCCAGGACTGCATTGGCAAACTCTTCCAAATTTTTGCCGTTTTTGGGTTTGTAGGAGCCAAATGCATTGTTTTTTTGATTGTTAATATAAACAAAATCACCCCGCTGCATCGGCGTAATAAGAATGATCCTGGCCTTTTTGTTGAGCTGTTTTAATTTATCGTTGATGATCCGAAATGCGCCATAAACAGTCTTCGTCCCCGTTTTTTGTTCGTAATCCGAAATAGATCCCAACTCTTTGCCCTGCCACCAGTCATTCGTCCCTAAAAAGACGGTGTAAACGTCTGCTTTCTGCAATTCAAGTGTTTCGATCTTATCGGCAATATTAATCGAAGTCCAGCCATTGTAACCCTTATTAATGTACTCAACCCGCGGATATTTTTCAGAAATCAATGTCAGATATCCCTTTGTAACGCGGTTTCCCGTTTCATCTTTGTGATCATTCAAATACGTGATCGAATCGCCGATGGCAACCCACGTAACCCTTCTGGGTGCGGAGGCGAGGCAGCATAGCAATACGACCAAAAACAGCAAAAACTTCTTCATATGGTTCAGGTTAAGTTGCAGGCCGAAGATATTAATTCCGGCCGAACAGCCAGCCGATCATGCTGCCAAAACTTTTGTTACTACCTTTATCATTCCAAACATTCACAACGATTTTGAAACATTTAATCCTGATCCTGTTCCTTTTTATTGGCCAAACAGCCTTTTCTCAAACCGGCTTGCTTCCGCTCGACGCGGACAAAAATGTCTTTTATTTGGATTCCGGCAAGCCTAAAAAATCTAAAACAGAGATCTTTAAAGAAGCGCAAAACTGGATCAGCAAGACATTTGGCAACTATGAAAATGCCGTTACATTTGAAGATCCGCAGCTCGGCAAACTGATCCTAACCAGCTATGCGCCAGTGTCTGGCATTGCTTACGAGTATGTGCGTTTCGACCTGACCATTGAATGTAAGGAAGAGCATTATAATGTCCGGATTGATAAACTGGATGGCATTTCAACCACACATAGTCCTAAAAGACTGGGCGTGAAGGATAATGATGCCATTATGGAAAAAGAAGTGGGCGTCAAAACGGAGCAAACCAAGAAAAAACGCACGGAAGCGGAAGCAGCACTGAACAATGCAAAGGCAGATATCGAAAGCATTAATAATGCGATGTACAAATTAATGTCGGACCTGAAATTATCCCTGACGCAATCGGAGAATTAAGCGTATTATGACCGAATGCTCACCCATATCCACCGGTCAAACGCTTAAACCTGCCAAATAATAAAACTATTCAGATAAATTATAAAATTTTACAAAGAAATTTTTTACTGTTTTCCATTTTAATGTGCGGCTAACTGTTAAATTGGCAATTGAATCAGTCCGCTTAAAATGTCAAAATCCCAAACCCGGCTGGTCATTTCGGTGGCTGGTTTATTCCTTCTTTCAGTAACCGTTTACAAATGGCAAGCATTCACACACTTCGGATGGACCATTGTTTTATTTAAAATATTTGTACCGCTTTCCTTTCTGCTGATTTTTTATGGCATAGGCAAACTTATCAGGCTTCCTATGCTCGTTTGTCTGGCCCTTCCCTTATTGCTGGAAGTGGTTTCATGGCGGTATATCCGGCATGTGATTGCAGCAAATCAAGGCATCGACAAGCCCAGCATCGGTGTGCTGGACCAGTGGATCCATTACCGGGATGTGATCCAGTTTAACAGGCAATTCAGCAGTTATTCCAAGGACCTGGGTTATACACTACGACCGGGGAGCGAAGGTTATCATCAGGATTTGGAATACGAAAACAAATTCAGCGTCAACAAATCAGGACTACGCGACGACGACAATTCTTTAAACAACCCGGGGATCATTTTTTTAGGTGACTCATTTACAATGGGTTGGGGAATTGATCAAGAGAAAACCTTCGCACATTTAACCGGCCAGATGACGGGTTTAAAAACCCTAAATGCCGGGATTTCATCATATGGCACATATCGCGAAATGCTCCTGCTGTCGAAATTGCAGCGCGATTCCTGTCAAGTTTTGGTAATCCAATATTGTGATAATGACCTGGAAGAAAACACCGCCAGAAACGATCCGAAAAGTCCACAGGAGCCGCTAACACACGAAAAATTTATGAAAGTAGGGATTTTCAATCGCTTAAACGAGGGCTACTTTCCCATGCGTTTCACGTATTTCTTTGTCAGAGAAAAAGATCTTTTAAAACGCATTTTTATTACTCCTGGGAGTGTTTGGCGTGATACCAAAATGGCATTAACTTCCTGGATATCAGGCAAACCTATGCTTGATGGAAAGCCTTTGGCCATCAAATCAGAAGCGATGGTTGCGGAACATACATTGCAATTTTTCAAAACTCTGGCCAAAATCCGTGCAATTTATGCTGGTAACATTGTCGTGATGCATTTGGATGGCCGTTATACCAGGCCCGAGCTGATCAGCGGCTTTGAAGCGGCAGGAAAGAAAAGCCCGGATCCTAACTTACACTTTCTGCGCGCCTGCGACGTGCTTACGGCCCGCGATTACTACCCTGTGGACGGTCATTTGAATGAAGCAGGGCATCAAAAAATTGCTACCGAACTGACGCGTTTAATTCGGAAGAAGGCATTTTTAAAATAATAAACGACGCCCCCCACCATTTAAAAGGTGTCCCGCGCAGACTTCCCCGGCAGCCTGTTGACAAACCATAACAGGCACATTGCATTAAAAACGAGCGTAAACGGGATTACCGACAGGTTTTTGAGAAACAGAATGATGGTCCATTCGGAGGCATCGGCGTAGAGGATGCCGCGCTCCCGCAGGCTGATGTACATGCACGTTTCGTAAGCGACATGATCAATAAAAAGGTTGATCAAAAATGATATAATCAGGAAGGCGCAAAGATTCCAAAGCATTCTCTTCCAATGCATTCTGAATTTCCCCAACGCTGCCCGCCGCATCTGGCTGCTGTCTTTCTTAATGGAGAAAATCGCCGCAACCCGCTTCAACCCCGACAGGACATTGGTAACGCCCAATGCGAACAAAAATATTAAAATCCGGGCCGACTGAATGATAACTTCCAGCACAAGATGCAAGGTGGCTGAAATTTCACCGAACGCTTTCAGCTGAGCGGCACGGCCTAAACCTGCAATCAGGCCCAGCGAGAGGATCACCAGAAAATGTTTTTTCAAAAAACGCAGGGAATGCTGCGTCCACTCCAATGTAGTACTAAGCTCTGTAATGTTTTTCATAGCTAATGATAGTAAATTTTCACCAAAAAGATCCGCATTTATCGGTTAAAAATCAACATGTTAGCATCCTATTTTTTGTTGATTAAGGAATAAAAACTTTTTCGTGTGCAACGTTTGATGCGCTTTTTCTCTCCTTGTTCAAACCCGTGCTAAAAAAAGCATTATTACTCAATGGACTTCGAAAGAGAAATTACTTTGAAAACCGGGAGGTGCGTCAAAGTCTTAGCCAATGCTGTTCAAAACCATTCACGAATGGCTTTCGAGCTTATCGTGCTCGTGAAAGATCCGGGCGAAAACACCTTTTACCCGCCCATAGGCCCGAATCACTCCAAATACTGGCAGCTGAAAAGATTAAATGAGCAGCTGGCAGGCATATTACAGCTTCGGCACAGCGGCATTTCCGACAAAGATTTGAAACAGATCCTGGCGGATGTTGAGGAAATGGTCGCAGCCAGCGAAGCGAGCTTATGAAATATCATTCAAACAAAGCCGACAGAATGATCCTTTTGAACGGATAAAAAGCGGGTGATCCGGGAAACTTTGTTCTAAGGCGGGATTTGAATTCGTCGATAAATTGCTGCCGGCTTTCTCCTTCCAATCTCTGCACATAAGGCAGCAGTGCCGTACCCGACGTCCATTCGAAAACAGCGTTAGAGTCTTTCAGCACGAGCGGATAAATTTTTTCATAAACCGTGATTTCACTTCCTCCGTTTTCGAACAAAATGCGTGCATAATCTTCTGTATTCAAAACAGGTGAAACGCTCTGAAAACCCGCCAGCTCTTTTAGAAAAGGTTCTTCCTCCGACAATTGCAAAAGCATCTGATTAGTTACATTATGATGCTGGGCAGGCATTTGAATTACAAGCTGACCGCCGGGTTTAATATTTGAAATGATTTTAGAAAAAAGCGTTTCATGATTTTCAACCCATTGAATGGCTGCGTTGGAAAACACAAGATCCCACTTCGACTCCAAGCCAACGCCCTCTTCAATCGATTTCTTCTGAAAGCTAACTTGCTCATTAGCAAACGCTCTGGCATCATCCAGCATTTCATCAGAAGAATCAATGCCCAAAACCCTTGATCCCGAAAGCAGGTCAGCGAGCTTTCTCGTCAGTTCTCCCGTGCCGCAACCCAGATCGATCACTTCCATATCCCGCCGGATCTTAATCAATGCCACCAGATCCAGAAAAGGAGCAAATCGCTCCGTTTTGAATTTATTATAAATCTCCGGGTTCCACGCCATTTTAGTTTTGTTTGTTTTGATAAAAACGGCTTTGAGCCGATTGACAGATCTATTCGGCTCATTTTTTAGCAAATTTTGAGCCGAATAAGCAACTTATTCGGCTCAAACGTGCATATATAAGATCCAACCAAGTTCACCTTGTCCTCAATATAGTAAAGCCACGATCCTCCTTTGTGAACCCTATTTTGGGATAATATTCCATGGCGGTTGGCACGGATAGAAGCAGAATCGTGGTTTGCTCGCCGACTTGCTCTTTGGTAATGTCTATCAATTTTTTACCGATGCCTAGTTTTTGGTAATCTGCGTGAATGGCCAGATCGGCCAGATAGCAGCTCCATGCCCAGTCTGTGATCGAGCGCGAAACGCCGACCAGTTTTTCGCCGTCCCAGGCAGAAACGATAAGATTCGAATTCTGATAGATCTTGCCGATACGCGCAGCGTCGTGCGTGGGCCTGGGCAATTTGGCGCTGTCGTACACTTCAATGACCTGTTCGGGCAAAGGCACAACGTTGGTTTTGTAAGTTATTTCCATTTTTCAGCTAATTGTGATAAAAAAATTCAGGTTGCAGTTCAGAAGTGGCAATCGAATCGCCAACTTAGTCACACGAAAACGAAAATAAAAGAAATCGCCCTTAACCACATATAATGACAAAGAAAACGCTGATCCTCTGTTTTTTTATTCTCATCAAATTTGCCCTGCATTACGTGATCATCGCGCCCGAATATGATCTGCACCGGGACGAATATTTGCATCTGGATCAGGGGAAACATCTGGCCTGGGGATATTTATCCGTGCCTCCTTTTACTTCCTGGGTTTCGTACGTGATCCTGTTGCTGGGAAATGGCGCGTTTTGGGTGAAATTTTTTCCAGCATTGTTTGGCGCTTGCACGTTAGTCGTTGTTTGGAAAGCCATTGAACAGCTAGGCGGCGGTTTATTTGCATTGATACTGGGCGCAACAGCAATCACTTTTTCGGTGCTGATGCGGATCAATATGCTTTATCAGCCCAATTCAGCCGATATTCTCGGTTGGACGCTGCTGTATTTTTGTATCCTCAATTATCTCAAAACAGAGCAAAATAAATGGCTGTACATGGCAGCCTTGGCGTTCGGATTTAGTTTTTTGAATAAATACAACATTGTGTTCCTCGTTGCAGGCCTGATTCCCGCGCTTTTGGTCACGAAAAATTTTAAAATATTCAAAAACAGCGCGTTATACTTTGCAGCATTCCTTGCATTGCTGATCATCTTACCCAATCTGATCTGGCAGTATCAGAACAATTTTCCCGTGATCTTTCACATGAAACTGCTCGCAAAATCGCAGTTGGTAAATGTAAACCGGCTTGATTTTCTGAAAGAGCAGCTCCTCTATTTTCTCAGCTCGATCTTCGTCCTGATTGCCGCATTTGTGGCCTTTTTCGCTTACCCCGCTTTCAGGAAATATCAGGTGTTTTTCTGGTCGCTGGTTTTTACTTTAGGCCTTTTCACCTATCTGAGGGCCAAGGGATATTATGCCATCGGGCTCTACCCTATTTTTATCGCCTTTGGGGCGGCTTATCTGGAGTATATTTTCCAAAACCGCCTGGTATGGCTTCGTCCTGGGTCCATTCTGGTCATTATTGCCATGTTCATCCCGATTTTCAGGGTGGCATTTCCGATTAAAAGTCCGTCCGAGATTGCAGAAAACGCAAAACCTTACCAAAAGCTCGGATTGCTTCGCTGGGAGGATGGAAAAGATCATGAACTCCCACAGGATTTTGCGGATATGCTTGGCTGGAAGGAACTTGCACAAAAAGTGGATGCAGAGTATGCAAAGATCCAGGACAAAAATCACACCCTTGTGCTTTGCGATAATTACGGGCAGGCTGGCGCAATTAATTATTATTCCAAATTCAAAGACATCCAGGCAGTTACGATGAATGCGGATTACATTAACTGGGTCCCGCTGGACGAAGAGATCAAACATATAATACTGGTCCAAAACGCAGACGATGATGATCCGGAGCGAAACAAAGAGAAACCCCTTTTCCAGACAATCCACCGCACCGGGAGAATTGAAAGTCCCTACGCACGGGAGCGCGGAGCGAGCATATATGTGCTGCTGGATGCAAAAGTTTCCATCAATGCAATCCTCAAAAACGATATTGAAGAAAACAGATGGCATTAGGTCTTGACAAACTCAAAAAACGCCACTACCTTTGCTAACACCGTTAGCTATTTTTTACCAAAATGGGCATTCTCGAACGAAGGATAAGGCAAAAAGAAAACATGCGGACCAATATTTTGTCCGTGGCCTTGCAGCTGGTTAAGGACGAAGGCTGGCAATCGCTGTCCATACGCAAAATTGCAGATGCCATTGAGTACAGCGTTCCGGTGATTTACGATCACTTCGAAAATAAAGAAGCCATCCTTTTTGAACTTTCTATGGATGGTTTTCGGTTGCTGGAAAGAACGCTCGAAAAAAACAAAAGGAAATATCCCAATCCCGAGCAACTACTCAAAGCACACGCTGAGGCCTACTGGACCTTCGCATTCAAGAATCCGGAATATTACCAATTGATGTATGGACTGGGTATGCCCTGTTCAGGAGCCGGAAAGATCAAACCGGAATTCAATGTTTTCCGCGATTATATCGGGCAGGCCATTGAAAAAATAGTTAAAGAAAAAAAATCGACCGACAATGAAACCTGCTTCAAAATTTATGCGTTCTGGTCGGTACTGCATGGACTGATTTCGATCGTAATGATGCGCTGCTCGGACATCGACGATTCTACAATGAATAAAAAAGTAATGGATGACACCGTGGAAGCATTCATAAAAAATTTATAATTTTTTTGAAAAAAAGCTAACACTGTTAGTTATAATAACCACACTATCTCTGAAAAAAGTCTATTTCCACCACAAAAAACAATCTTCATAGCCATGAAAAGCAATCAACTAACCACAACAAGAAAGCTCGTCTCATTTTTACTTCTTGCCACATTAACCGGCGCTCTTTACAACTGCGGGTCCACCACAGCCAATGCTCCGGCCGAAATGCCAGCCCAATCATTGCCAGTTCTCACCGTAAGTGACCACCAGGTTACAGCGCACAGGGAATTTACTGCGTCCATAGAAGGAAGCCGCGACATCGAGATCCGCCCGCAAGTGGACGGTTACCTGGATAAAATTTCGGTTGACGAAGGCGCGTATGTAAGAAAGGGTCAGGTGCTGTTCCATATTGATGCCCGTCCTTATTCCGAACAGCTGAACACCGCCAACGCAAGCCTGCAATCTGCGAAAGCAGCATTGGAGAGCGCGGCCATTAATGTTGATAAGCTCACTCCGCTTGTGGCCAACAATGTGGTTTCGGATGTACAGCTAAAATCGGCAAAAGCCGCCTATGACGCCGCAAAAGGTAATGTTGCGCAAGCACAGGCCGCAGTAGATGCAGCTAAGATCAACATCGGTTACACGTCCATCAAAGCACCTGCGGATGGTTATATAGGAACCATTCCGTTCAAAACGGGAAGCCTTGTTGGAAAAGGAACTATGGAAGCGCTTACTGTGCTGTCTGAAACCAAAGACATTCACGTTTACTTCTCGATGAGCGAGCTGGACTTCCTTGATTTTAAAAACCAGTTTCCGGGCAAAACCGTGGAGCAAAAGATCAAGCAAATCCCTGCTGTTGAGCTCATTTTGGCCGATAACAGCGTTTATCCGCAAAAAGGAAAAGTGGAAGTTGTGGAAGGCCAGTTCGACAAAACCATGGGCGCCATCAATTTCCGGGCAACATTCCCGAACGTGAACGGCTTACTCCGCTCAGGCAATACGGGAAAGGTCAGGATCCCGAGGGAGCTTACCAAATCGGTGATGATCCCGCAGGAAGCCACATTTGAGTTGCAAGACAAAGTATTTGTATACACCGTTTTGGACAGCAATAAAGTGCAAGGCCGGCCCGTGACCATATCCGACAGAAGTGGGCGTTATTATCTGATTTCCAAAGGCTTGAAGCCTGGAGAAAAGATCGTATACAATGGTCTGGACCGCCTGAGAGACGGGATGGCCATTGCTCCGCAAAAAATGTCGATGGACAGTCTGTTGCTCGCCAATCCTATTTAAGCTGATCTAAAATAAGAAGTGGTCCCACCCAACGAATAGCGCCATAGCGTTTTGGAATGCTATGGACCGCTATCCGTATGCAAAAACAAATTCACTCAACAATGCTCCGGCGTCCCGGAGCAAAACAGAATATTTATGTTTCAGAAATTTATAGAAAGGCCTGTCCTTTCGACGGTTATCTCCATCCTTATACTATTGCTGGGAGGTATCGCGCTGACGACATTGCCCATTACCAAGTTCCCTGATATAGCACCCCCTACCGTACAGGTGACGGCAGTTTACCCGGGAGCAAATGCAGAAGTGGTTGCCCGTGCGGTGGCCACGCCCATTGAAGAAGCCGTGAATGGTGTTGAAAACATGACTTACATGACGTCTTCGTCCAACAATGATGGCACGATGGCGCTCAATGTTTATTTCAAACAGGGCACGGACCCGGATATAGCGGCGGTTAACGTGCAGAACCGTGTTTCAAAAGCAGTTAGCCAGATTCCCCAGGAAGTAGTCCAGGCGGGGATCTCGACGCAGAAACAGCAGAACAGTATCATTATGTTTGTCGCCTTGTCGAGCGAGGACAGCACGTATGATGAAACGTTTTTATTGAATTATATCAAGATAAATTTAGTACCTCAGTTGCAACGTATACCCGGTGTCGGACAGGCCCAGCCTTTCGGAACGCGCGATTATTCAATGCGGATCTGGCTGAAACCGGATCGCCTTGCCGCATATAAATTGTCGCCTCAGGAAGTGACTGATGCCATACGCGAGCAAAGTTTGGAGGCGGCTCCGGGTCGTTTGGGAGAGAGTAGCAAGGAAGTTTTTGAATATGTATTAAAATACAAAGGAAAACTAACGCAGAACTCTGAGTACGAGGACATTATCATCAAAGCAAACAGCGATGGTTCTGTGATCCGGCTTAAAGACCTGGCGCGGGTTGAATTTGGTTCTTACACCTATTCATCCAATGGTAAACTCAATGGCAATGCATCTTCGGGTGTGGCCGTTTTCCAGACTGCCGGAACCAACGCGAACGAGATCCTGATCCAGGCAGAAGAATTGCTTGCTGACTTCTCAAAATCGCTTCCTAAGGGGATGAAAACGACCATTATGTACAATTCCAAAGACTTTTTGGATGAGTCCATCGGTCAGGTCCGCACTACATTGATAGAAGCCTTTATCCTGGTTTTCATTGTTGTATATATATTCCTGCAAGATTTCCGATCCACTTTGATCCCGGCCATTGCAGTCCCTGTGGCGATTGTAGGAACGTTTTTCTTCATGCAGCTTTTCGGCTTCACGATCAACTTCCTGACGCTGTTTGCACTGGTGCTTGCCATTGGGATTGTGGTCGATGATGCCATTGTCGTCGTCGAGGCCGTCCATTCCAAGATGGAGCTCACGCATATGGATGCCCGACCTGCCACGAAAGAATCCATGAACGAGATTTCCGGAGCGATCATTTCTATTACATTGGTCATGGCCGCAGTGTTTGTTCCGGTTGGATTTATGCAAGGACCCGCCGGGGTCTTCTACCGGCAATTCGCATTCACGCTCGCCATAGCGATCTTGATATCAGCCCTTAACGCCTTGACGTTGAGTCCGGCATTGTGTGCATTGTTTTTGAAAAACCCGCATACAGAACAGTCGCCTGACGGGCATCTGGTGCGAAAAGGCTTCTCTGCAAGGTTCTTCTCAGCATTCAATACGGGTTTTCAGACGATGACAGATAAGTATGTAAATAGTCTGCAATTCCTGGTAAAACGCAAATGGATCACGATTGTGGGGTTGCTTGTTATCACAGGTTCTACGCTTTGGTTAACACAAAAAACACCAACCGGCTTTATTCCGACAGAAGATCAGGGTTTCTTGCTTTACGCATTGAACACGCCTCCCGGAAGCTCGCTGGACCGTACACAAAGGGCAATGGCTCAGGTGGATAGCATTGTAAAAGGTTCGCCTATCGCCGAAAACCGCTATATCGTGGAAGGGATGAACATTATTTCCAATTCCAATGCATCTCCGTATGGTGTTGGATTTATCAAAATGAAACCCGAAGCGGAACGCGGCGAAGTGAAGAATTTTGATCAGATCGTGGCCATGATGTCGCAGAAAGTAAGGGCGGTAAATGATGCCAATGCATTTTTCTTCACATTCCCGACCGTCGATGGTTTTGGTAATGTCAGTGGTTTTGAATTTATGTTGCAAGATCGCGGCAACGGTTCTCTGGAAAAACTAAGCGCGACAACCAACAAGTTTCTGGGCGCGTTGATGCAGAAAAAAGAGATCGCTTACGCCTTCACAACCTTTGCAACCGCAAATCCGCAGTATATGCTCGAAGTAGACAATGCCAAAGCAAAGCAGCTGAATGTGCCTGTGAACGAGCTTTTGCAAACGTTGCAAATCTATTATGGCAGCAGCTTCGTTTCGGATTTCAACCGATTTGGTAAATATTACAGGGTTATGGCGCAGGCAGACGCCTCCTATCGTGCCAATCCTGAGTCTTTGAATAATATATATGTCAAAAACACGGAGGGAGAAATGGTGCCGGCCAACCAGCTTGTGACATTGAAACGCGTTTTCGGACCTGAAACCGTGACCCGCAACAACTTGTATAATGCAGTGGCGATCAATGGAACGCCGAAGCCGGGTTACAGCACGGGAGATGCCATCCGCGCGGTAAGAGAAACGGCTGCGGAGGTTTTGCCAAACAATTACCGTACGGAATGGACGGGTATGACGCGGGAAGAGATCAATGCTGGTTCACAGATCCTCTTGATTTTCGTATTGAGCCTTGTGTTTGTTTATTTCCTGCTAGCGGCTCAGTATGAGAGTTATATCTTGCCATTTGCGGTGATATTTACCATTCCGCTGGGTGTTTTCGGGGTGATGCTATTTATCAATTTGTCAGGCATCGAAAACAACATTTACGTGCAGGTTGGTTTGATCATGCTTATCGGATTACTCGCGAAAAACGCCATTCTGATCATTGAATATGCCGTACAACGTCGCAAGGCGGGCATGAGCATTGTGGAATCGGCGATGGAAGCTTCGCGGCTGCGGCTAAGACCCATTTTGATGACATCTTTTGCCTTTATCGTTGGTTTGATTCCTTTGATGAGAGCCACAGGCGGTTCGGCATTGGGTAACCGTTCTATCGGAACAGGCGCGGTTGGCGGGATGTTGACAGGCGTGATCTTCGGGATTTTTGTCATCCCGGTTCTATATGTCATTTTTCAATATTTACAGGAAAAAGTAGTCGGTAAGCCCAAAGAGCTGCGTGAAGGTTTGGAACATTAATGTGCCTTTTTAAAATACCGAAAAACCGACTATCGTAACAAAGAACCACAATTATGAAACTGAAATTTAGTCAAATATATATGCCGCTTTTCATGTTGCTGACGGTGCTGGTCGCTTCCTGCAAAGTGAGCAAAGATTATCAGCGACCGGAGCTTGCATTGCCAACGCAATACCGCAATGTGGCCTTCGCAGACACGGCAACAATTGCAGACGTGGAATGGAGAAAGTTTTTCCCGGACACAACGCTGCAAAGGCTGATTGAGCGTGGACTGACCTATAATTACGATCTGCAATTCGCTTTGAAACGTATTGACATTGCGGAGCAGCAGGTAAAGCAGGCGAAGTTCTTACAAATTCCATCATTGGATTTGCAAATTACCGGCACTTACAACCGCCCGTCCAGCAATAGTTTGAACGGGATCAGCGCTGTTAATTTTCTAAAATCAAAGCACATTGAAAATTATCTGGGTGCGGTAAATCTGAGCTGGGAGGCGGATATTTGGGGCAAAATACGCAGGCAGCAGCAGGCAACATTAGGCCAGTATCTGCAAACCTACGAAGCCACAAAAGCTGTTCAAACCAAGCTTGTTGCCGATATTGCCAAAGGTTTTTTCAACCTGCTAATGCTGGATAAACAACTGGCAATCGCCAAAAGCAACCTGGAATTGAGCGAAAACACATTGCGACTGACGCGCCTCCTGAAAGATGCAGGTGAAGTTACATCGCTCTCTATCCAGCAGTCCGAAGCGCAGCGGGAGTCCATTGCTTTGCTTCTTCCACAGCTCGAACAGGACATTGCGATACAGGAAAACGCTTTGCAGATACTGACGGGACAAATGCCCGACAGCATTGCAAGGAAAGTTCAGCTATCCGATTTTAATTCGAATGATAGCCTCGCAACCGGCGTGCCGGCAGCCGTGGTAAGCCGCCGTCCCGACGTGCGTGCAGCAGAAATGTCCGTTCTGGTCGCTAATGCGCAACTGGGTGTTGCGCAGGCGAGTATGTATCCATCGCTGATCATTACAGCAGGTGGCGGAATTGAATCGTTCAAATCCAGCAACTGGTTTAACATTCCCGGTTCATTATTTGGTCTGGCCGCAGGGACCATTGCCCGACCGATCATTGCGAGAAGAGCGTTGAAGACCAATTTGGAAGTTGCCAAAATACAGCGCGAGCAGTCGGTGATCGAGTTCCGCCAGTCGGTGCTGAATGCCGTCGGGGAAGTTTCCAATTCCTTGATCCAGTCCCAAAAATTGAAAGAACAGGAAGCAATTGCCAGCAATCAGGTGACCATTTTACAACAGGCGATTAACAATGCACAGCTGCTTTACAAAAGCGATATGGCCAATTACCTGGAAGTGATCACCGCGCAGGGTAATGCTCTGCAAGCCGAGCTGAACCTTGCATTCATCCGCAGCCAGTCGCTTATTGCCCGGGTGGATCTCTACCGGAGCCTGGGCGGTGGTTGGAAATAATCTTTTCGTTAGCATTTATTAGCCATGATTTAGTTTAGTGCAGGAAGGCGGAACGCCGGAGACCTCAAATGGTTTCCGGCTTTTTGCCGTCATGTGGGCCAAAGCGATTATTTGTCACAAATACCCCCTACAATTGTCACCGTATCACCTGTTTTAGACCATTTACTCTTACTAAATTTGTAGCGTCGAATTTTCACTTCATCAACATGGCAACCGTTTAACTGCGCGTTGCTTCAAATCGTTATCAAATGGAAAAGGAAATTTTTGTAGAAATGGTCCTTGCGGCCTGGAATAAATATCTTGAACAACTGGATGACTTTTTCGACGATCTGCCCGATGATGATTTCGATCTTGAAGTGTATCCGGGTAAAAATCGCGTGCGCTACATTATCGGACATCTGACAGCCGTAAACGACGGAATCCTAGCGCTGTTGGGCTCCCGGGAACCGCTCTATCCCGAGCTTGCCGACGAGTTTCTCATCAAGAGTTACAGGACCGGCAACTCGGAGCACAGCATCTATGATCTCAGAATCTACTGGAGAAATGTGAACCGCACGCTAACCACTTATTTTTCGACCATGCCGCTGTCCGAATGGTTTGAGAAAAACGCCAACATTTCGGATGAGGATTTCCTGAGAGACCCGCACTGCAACAAGCTGAACATTGTCCTGACCAAAACACATCACCTTGTGTATCACCTGGGGCAACTCACATTATTAAATAGCAGAATCAGAAACCTGGCAAGCAGAAACTAGTACATGCAACATCGTTGCAAATAAGAAAAGTTGTGCTAACTTTGCTCGAACACTGCGCAGTTGACGAAAACTGCTGCAATGTATCATTAACAGCATCTAGCATCATGGAAAATACTGATTTTGAAGTCATTATCATTGGCGGAAGCTACGCCGGACTCTCAGCCGCAATGAGCCTGGGCAGGTCATTGAGAAAAGCATTGGTCATTGACAGTGGCAAACCTTGTAATGCACAAACACCGCATTCACATAATTTCCTCACACAGGATGGGCTAACGCCGAAACAGATTGCGTTGCTTGGCAAAGAACAAGTCAGTAATTACCCTACCATTCAATTTTACGATGGACTTGCTGCCCACGCCCGAAAAACGAACGACACCTTCGAAATAGCGACCTTGGCCGGGGACACCTTTACAGCCCAAAAACTGATTCTTGCAACGGGCTTGAAAGATCTGATGCCGGACATTCCGGGTTATGCCGAATGCTGGGGGATTTCGGTCATACATTGCCCCTACTGTCATGGTTATGAAGTCAAGCATGAAAAAACGGGCATTATTGGAAATGGAGAGGCTGGTTTTGAATATGCCAAAATGATCTCAAACTGGACAAAAGATCTGACCATTTTTACAAACGGCTCCTCAACATTCACATCAGAGCAGAGTGAGAAGCTTTCCGGCCATCAAATTCGTATTGTCGAGAAAGCCATCGCTGCGCTTGTTCACGAAAATGGAAAGGTTGAAAAAATTGTTTTTGAAGATCATTCCGAGGAACAGATCACGGCGATCTATTCGCGCCCAGCATTCAAACAGCATTCTGAAATTCCGGGGCAATTGGGCTGCGCATTGACCGAAACCGGGCTTTTGAAACTGGAAATGTTTCAGCAAACCAGCATTCCGGGCGTTTATGCGGCGGGAGATAATTCGCATATGGCCCGGTCGGTCGCCTTGGCGGTTTCGGCTGGCTCCATGGCTGGCGCAATGCTCAATCGCGAGCTGATCGAGGAGGCGTTTTAGTTAAAACCTTTGCAATGTCAACCTGAGCTCTTGCCCTGTCATGCTGAACGCTTTTTTGACTTGTCATGCTGAGCGTAGCCGAAGCACGCTACTCCTTGGCAACGTGCCCGGCGGCCTGGTCCGCTCAGCATGACAAGCCTAGTAACTCCCCTACTTCAACATCACCTTCTGCGGGGTGCCAAACAGCATCTCTCCTACGCCGGACGTCTTCACCCCTACGCGCACATATACGTAATCCCTGCCCGCAAGCGCAGCGGAAAGTGATGCTGTCAGCGTGATGGGTTTGGATAGGTCCTTGATGTTGGCGGCAACTTCCTGGGCGTTACCAGCATTGTTGTTAGGGTCTACAATGCTGGTGGTTCCCACGTACAAATTCACTCTTTCCAGCGTCCTGGTAGTGTTTATTTGTTTCAAATTGAATGTAGCGGAAACTTTCCCCTCGCCTTTCGCATAGGTGTCATTTTGGAATACGAAATAAGGCTGAACAGGCACATCCAGCTCCGTATTTCCGCTTAATGCCACCTCGATAGTATCCGTATTATCAACCCATGGGCCATTTCCGCGAAGCCGGACAAGCTTGTAATTACCGTCAAAAAGTGCCGCGGAGAATGTCCCATCCTGCCTTACATGCACAGGGATTTTGGTAAACAACTGATAACCACGCTGCCATATTTCCAGCTGCACGCCGTTTGAGCGCAGGCCCACAGGCTGTCCTTCATAAACAACCCGCCCCGTCAGAACCGACTTCGGTTCCACGCGGTTGTCTTTTTCGCAGGCGCTGAGCAGCGCAGTAAGCGCCAGCATGGCCAGGAAAAAAGGTTTAAAATGAATGTTATTTGCTTTCATAATAAGATCAATGGAATGGGTTCCTGACAATTTTTGGGTTATTATCAATTACAAGCTGCTCAATGGACGAATAGTAATTGCCCATTTGAAAGAAGCGCGGCGCGCGGAAACGGGGTGCTACCAGTTTGTCGAACACATATTTTCCGTGAGTTGCGTGCCCCGGGCGCACGACGCGGTAAGGATACAATGCATAAATGACAGCGTCCGGATTAGAGGCGTTTCCGTTCCAAAGCTCATGGGCAATCCGCCATCTTTTCAAATCCCAAACGCGGTGATCTTCAAAAGCCAGCTCGACGCGCCTTTCGTTTTGCAAACGTGCAATCGTCAGTGTTTTAAGGCTGTTTGCGCCAAATCCGGCACGCTCACGAACCATGTTTACATATTTTAATGCGTTGGCTGTTTTGCCTGTTTCCAATGCTGCCTCTGCTGCATTCAGGTAAATTTCACCCAGGCGATAGCGCACCCACCACATATCACTGCGGATACCGCGTGTGCTGGACATGGCAGTTTGATCCACGTATTTTCTCAAATAAAAACCCGAGTTGGTAACCTCTGTCTGAGATCGCTGCGGCCCAGACGAGCCGGTTAGCAACCCGCCGTCTTCATAAGTTGAGCCCAATGTATTGGATTCCACATTCTGAAAGCTGCTTGTAGTCCCATTCCAAACTTTTACCCCGGCCTGAATCTGCACCGGTGTGCCGCGGAAAGATGTTCCCGGATAAACCACCGTGCCGTACAAACGGGCATCTTTGTTGGCAAAAACATCCGCTACATTGTTATAATAAATGTAGTCGGTGTTGCCTGCGTTGCGTGTTTTCAGCTCGCCGGAAGTTCCGTCCAGATATTCATAATCTTCCACGAGGTTCAGCGATGGCGTGATAGACGAGGACGAAAGGTTGTCTTCGCGGACATTGCGGGCGATGTTATCATAAGTAAAACCATGTCTTTTGTCTTTACTTACCAAAAAATCCTGCGCGAGAATGATCTCAGGATTAGCCGATTTCTTAGTGATCGCGTCATAAAAGTTCTCCCCCAGATTTGGGTTGGTTTTATAAAGCTGATACACGCCGCTGTTGATAATCTCCTCCGAAGCCGCCAGCGATTTGGCATAATAATCATTGGCTCTGGAAGCCGGAATCCCAACTTCGCCGCCGGGCGTTGAAATGGGCGATGCCATGAGGTTATTATACTTGGCAATGGAACCCGCGTAAAGCATTGCACGGCTTTTGAGCGCCATAGCGGTATACTTGTTTGCGCGCGTGTTGCTGCCGCCATTGCCGAGCTGTTCTTTGATGGCATCGAGCTCAGAAGCAATGAAATCGTAAACTTCTTCTTCCTTGGCGCGAGGTTGCTGCAAATACGAAGGATCACCATTGTAATCGTAGATCAGCTGCTTGGTAACCAGCGGCACACCGCCCATTCTTTTCACCAGATCAAAATAAACCTGTGCTCTCAGAAAACGAAGCTCTGCCGAAAACTGCACTTTTTGTTCTGCGGAGAGGGATGTTCCAAATTTCTCAATGTTTTCAAGGGCCAGGTTAATGTCCCTTACCAGCACATAATCCCAAAGCCTCCACCGGTCAATGGCGTAAGTCACAATGTTGTTGCGGGCATCATCATTGTTGGACCACATGGCCTCATCATAGGCCGCGAAATCCTGCCAGCCCTCTTTATTGGGAATGGCTGCATCCGTTGTGGACCCATGATTCAGGTCCGTGTGATATGGTAAGCGATCGTAATAATTGGCGAGCAGGCCGGTGATCAGTTTCGGATCATTCCAGATCTGCTCTTCCAGAATGATGTTTTGTGGCTTTCTGTCCAGCCACTCTTCCGCGCATCCCGACATGATCAGGACAACGAAGACGAGGAAATATCTTGAGAATCGTTGCATAGCGAATTTGAATTAAAAATTGATACTAAAACCGGCATTAAACAGGCGCTGCTGCGGATATACGAGCGCATTACCGGAAGAAATCTCGGGATCTATCTCATATTTCTTCACATTGTCGATCGAGAACAAATTGCTCGCGTTGACATAAACCCGAAGACCGCTACTTCCCAGTTTTTTGAAAACCTTTGGATCAAAATTATACCCTAACTCAATGTTTCTCAGACGGATATAACGAACATTAGTAATCCAGAAATCGCTTTTCCGAAAATTCACATGGCTCGAATTATCTTTTCTGATGGCCGGATAAGTTCCTGGGATCCATTTACTGGTCGGATCAAACGGATCTTCACGGTGCCAACGGTCTTCCAGCATGAAATGAGGCGAAGTTCCGTTGTTCTGGTAAGGGATTTTCAATTCCCAGGCGCGCTGGAAGCTTTGCAGCGAAGCACCCGCAAAATCGGCGAACAGTGAGAACCCTTTGTAAGAAACGCTTCCGTTAAGCGCAAAGCTCAGGTAAGGATTGGCACCTTCTGCATAACCGATCGGGCGCTCATCAAGACCATTGATAATGCCGTCGCCATTCACGTCTTTGTAAATAAAATCCCCTGGAAGATGGGTGCGATTACCCTGTCCATCATTGTCAATCGGGTGGCTTTCAATTTGCTCCTGCGACTGAAACTGGCCTTCGACCTGGTAACCCCAGTTAATGTTGCCCCAGCGGTCAACGTATGAGTCGCGGTATTCATTAAAGGAATTGCCAAAACGCGGTTTGTAAAAATCCAGGTCGCGGCGGCGGGATAACGTTGCATTGGCGCTCACCGTGTAATCCACCTGCCCTACCGAGCTTTTATATGTCAACACACCTTCAATTCCGCGGTGCGTATCGCTGTTCAGGTTTTCGTTCGGCAATGTGTATCCCACTTCCGAAGGCAGCAGCACGTCATAGCGGGCAGCAGGAAGTCCGTCTCTTTTTCTTTGGAAAAGATCCACCTGACCATTCAATTTTCCGCCCAGCAAACCAAAATCAATTCCTACGTTGGTCGAAATGTTGGTAATCCAGGAAAGCGTCGTGATCGGCAAACCTCGCGGCCTTACACCAATGTTATACTGGCCATTGAAAATGGCGCTACCCTGCAAAAAATTGTAGCCGGGCAAATAGCTGAATGGCGCAACGATGAACGGTTCATTGACAACAGTAGCATTTCTGTCACTTCCCGTGCGACCATAAGAAGCTCGGATTTTCAAGCTGCTGAACACGTTTTCAAGTTTCCCTTTGAAGAAATTCTCTTCCGAAATCCGCCATCCTGCCGACACACCGGGAAAAAATCCGAAGCGCTTTCCAGGCGCATAGAGGAAAGAACCGTCATAGCGTCCCACAGCTTCCAGCAGATACTTTTGTTTAAAGTTATAATTAACCCGGCCAATGTATCCCGCCCTGGCCTCCGTGCTCCATTCGTCGATCAATATGTCCTGATTGGCAAATGACATGAGTGGAATGTAATTATTGGGCGGAACCGTGTGCACAACCAGGTAAGTGTTTACATTATCCGACTGCTCGTAAGCCGCAACGGCCGAGAGTTCGTGATCGCCAAATGTTTTGCTGTAATTCAATTGGAACTGCGCAAAACGGTCCACAATGTTTCGTTTCCGACGCTCACGCCAGGGATTCTGGTTGCCGCCGCCTGCTACTACATTGTATTTGTCGGTTGCCGCATCGTAGGTATAAGCATCATAAGTGTACTCAAAACCATCAAAATCGAAGTTGTGATATTGGTATGAATATGTTCCTTTCACTTTCAGGCCAAATGCAAAATCGTATTCAGCGTAAAAGTTTCCTTTAACAACGCGCGTGATCTCATCTATGTAACCCGTCACATCTTTCTTGTAAGTGGCTGGGTTCACATTCACATTATGCGTCTGGTTAATGTATTTCGGGTTATCGTTCGCGTAAGGACGCTCGGTAGGCCACATGGTGAAAATACTCAGGAATGGGTTGAAATAATCATCCAGTCCCGGCACACCCACCTGGAAACGGTCTTCAATACGCGCGCTGATCTGCGCCCCCACTTTCAGCCTTTTGGTAATGCTCGACTCCACATTCGCCTGCACATTCGTACGCTTGAAATTGTAGTCCTTGATCAATGCGTCCTGGCTTAAATGTCCCACAGAAAGGAAGTAACTGATTTTTTCCGTGCCGCCGGAAACATTGGCATTCACCGAATATTGGGGCACATTCGGACGCATGACCATTTTGTAATAATCAAAACTCTGGAAACCTTTTTCGGTTCCTGCTTTCCATTTGGCCAGTTCTTCAGGCGTGATCGAAGGCGTGCGTCCCTGATTCACGTCCGATTCCACAAGACCGCGCATATGCTGGTAAGCGCTCGCCGGCTTGGGATAACGCGTAAAGTTTTGCAAACCATAATAACCCGAAATGTTGATCTTCGCAGGCCCATCTCCCGCTTTACCTCGCTTTGTGGTTACCAGCACAACGCCATTCGCTGCACGAAGTCCATAAACGGCCGCAGACGCATCTTTCAGGATAGAAACACTCTCAATGTCGTTCTGTCCCAGGTTATTGAAGTTGGCCGCGTCGGAAGGAATCCCGTCAATGACATAAAGCGGTGTTCCCAGATTCCGGATCTGGATGGTCGTTGCGGCACCCGGACGCGCATCTGCCTTCCGCGCCGTGATCCCTTGCACCCGTCCGACCAACGCATCCGAAGTTCCGATCGAAGGCGTCCTGCTCAAGTCTTTCGCCTGAATGTTACTTACCGCACCCGTTACCGCTGCCGATGATTGCGTGCCGTAACCCACAACTACAACCTCGGTAAGTTCCTCGCTGCTGGGAAGCAATGTTATGTTAAATGCAGATTGGTTGCCAATAGCGACGTCCTGGGAAGTATAGCCGATGAAAGAAAAGGTCAGCGTTTGCGCCGCATCTTCAACCACCAGCGTAAAACTTCCGTCCGTGCCTGTGGTTGTTCCCCGGCTGCTTCCTTTAATGATGACGCTAACGCCTGGCAAAGGCGAGTTTTTTTCATCGATAACCTTGCCGGTCAAGGTTTTTTCAACATGTCGGTTGAGATCAATTGCCGTCGCCACGCGGGGAGGCGCTGCGGCAGTTACAACGCCCGGAGCATGCAGCATTCCCGTTGCCATAAAGGCACATAGAAGCCTGCAAAGTCCCTGAGCGGGATTTTGTCTAATTGAGTTCATAAGATTGAGTTAACTTAACGGTGAGAATAATAAGCTTGGGCATAGCGGGTTAGGGCCGCTTAAAATGCCGCAAAAAAACCTAACTGTATACAATAAACGTCATATCATCTATTGCTATTTGTTGTTTCCATAGGCATGTTTAGTTTTTGATGAGTAGTTGTTACAATCGATTTTCACAGTACAATTTTAAAGTAAAATAATACCAAATACATTTCAAGATTTGATTAGTATTGACTGTATTTTGATGTATTTTATAACTTTAAGATCATTTTATTGAAAAATATTACCACTATTGGCTGATCGGGCAGCTCGCCAGTGCATTATCTTCTCATCCGATGGCTGACTGAATTTTTATCTCAACAATTTTCTCAAAATGCTTGCCTAAACTTCACCGCAGACCCGCGATTGACGTGCATATACGTAGAATTATTTTTACAAGAAAATGGAGAATATATGGATTACTAATTTTTTTTATCACTAATTTTCTTCGCTTTAAGTACAACCGAACAACTCTATGAATGAAACTTTACATTAAAAACATGGTCAGTTTGCGGTGCAAGATGGTGGTAGCCAAAGAATTGCAAAAGTTAGACATTCCTTTTACCGTTCTGGATTTAGGAATGGTCGACTTGACAGGTGATATTCTTCCTGCTCAGCTTGCGCTATTGAAATTAAACCTGCTCGGGTCAGGGCTGGAACTGATGGACGACAAAAAGAGCATTTTAATCGAAAAAATAAAAAACCTCATCATCCAAATGGTCCATTACTCCGACGAACTGCCGCGGATGAACCATTCCGAATACATCAGTGAGCAACTTGGATATGATTACACATATCTGGCAAACATATTCTCGGAGGTAAAAGGCATTTCCATTCAGCAATTTATCATCATTCATAAAATTGAAAGGGTCAAAGAATTGATTCTGTATGATGAGTTGAATCTTACGGAGATTTCGCACAAGCTGCATTACAGCAGTGTGGCCTATTTGTCGAAGCAGTTTAAACAAACAACCGGGCTCTCTCCCTCCTTTTACAAACAGTTAAATGGGAAGAGAAAGGACAATCTGGAAAACGTGTGAATGTTACAACTAATTCTACACAAGATATAACACTACTTGGTTGCGTCCAGCGCATATTTGTAACGTGAAAATTTCTTCACAGTTATCCTTATGACATATGAAAACATCTTTCATCCACATTCTGACAGTTACTTCTTTAACCGTTTTAGGTGTTAATTTTTGCTCGGCTCAGGCGGTGCCCAATTTTGGCGTTGCAGACCGATTTGCGCTTTACACAGCAGCCGGAGAATTTGCCAACACTGGCACAACGACCGTAATTGGTGATATTGGGACCGGAGTGGGCGTTCAAACGGGTGACCCCGTTACGGTTACCGGACAAACTCACTTTGCTGATCCAACGGGAGTTGCTGCGATCGCAAATGTAGCTGCTGCCTATGCCCTGCTGGCAAGTCCCACGAGCAATCCCTGCGACTTTTCCCTGAGCTCGACAATAACCGGCGGCACCGTTCTGGAGCCAGGCATACATTGCAGTACAGCTGCAACCTCTATGACCGGTTCTCTGATTCTGGATGGCGATGCGGATGCGATTTTTATCATTAAGATCAATGGCGCATTTTCTTTTGACGGCACTTCGAACATCGTGCTCACAGGCGGGACTTTGGCGAAAAATGTATACTGGCAAGTCGGCGGTGCTTTGAATCTGGCAGCGGACACAGATTTTATAGGAACTGTTGTTAATGACGGCGCTATATCACTGGCTTCGGGCGCTTCACTTACAGGCAGGGCTTTGTCTGTTGCCGGAAAAGTTTCCCTCAATAACAACACCGTTTCAAATGCAGAAGTATCGCTTCCCGTAACGCTGGTAAGTTTTGAGGTTAAGCAGGGCGAAAATGCTTCGGCAATGCTGAACTGGGCTACAACTTCGGAAAGCAACAGCGACCATTTTGAAATTCAGCGCAGCCAAAATGGAAAGGCCTGGATCAAAATTGCGAGTGTATTATCGAGTGGCGAAAGCAAGCAACTTCTCACTTATTCCTTTACGGATTTAACGCCTCGTGCGGGTAATAATTTGTACCGATTGAAAATGGTGGATAAGGACCAGAGCTTCGCTTTTAGCAGGATCAGAAGCATTAATCTGCAGTCAGACAATAGAACAGCGCTTTACCCCAACCCAGCCATTGACCACTTAAAGGTTCTTACCAGCGACCTGGATAAGGTCGAGCGCGTACAATTTATCGATGTTGCGGGCAAGTTAATTTTGGATCAAAAACGCTCCGGTTCTTCGAATGTGATTTCAGAATTTAATATCAATAGTTTCCCTGCCGGACTTTATATTGTCAAGGTGACTTTCGCCGACGGATCAGTGGATGGTGCTAAAATAGTGAAGAAATAGTTTTTTAAATCTTCTTTAGATAGATGTAAGCCGCTATATGCACACTATTTTTTACTAATCCTGTTAATGTTAGTCTTTATTGCGAAACTATACCATCATTTAATTTCTATTTTTTTCGATTACTTTCTTTTATCTTTGCTAATGATCAATAAAAGCAAAAACTAATCCGCTAAAAAAAGTGGGCTGGAAAATCAGATATGGTCATTTCAACTGTAATGGAGGGTAAGCTGAAAGATCTAGGCAGCCTGTTTATCGCTATTTTGCTGGCCCTGGGCTCCTTTGCAGCCCACGCGCAACAGAAACCACGCATTTTCATCAGCACCGATATTGGCGGGACTGATCCGGACGATTTCCAGTCCATGATCCATTTGCTGATGTATGCCGATCTTTTTCAGATTGAAGGATTGGTTTCCACATCATTTCAAACAGGCCGCAAGAAAGATATCCTGGACATGATCGATCTCTACGAAAAAGATCTCCCCAAACTAAAAAAACGCAGCAGCGGCTTTCCTGAGCCTGTTTCACTTCGAAATGTTTGCAAACAGGGAGCAACCGCCTGGGCCCCATATGCCGGATTCAGAAAATCTACCGAAGGTTCGGAATGGCTAATTTCCTGCGCTAAAAAGTCAGTAGATCAGCCGCTTTGGGTGTTGGTTTGGGGTGGCATTGAGGACGTTGCGCAAGCATTGCACGATGCGCCTGAGATCAAGGACAAGATCCGCGTTTACTGGATTGGCGGCCCTAACAAAAAGTGGGGCGTAAATGCCTACGATTACATTGCCCAAAACCATCCCGACCTGTGGATGATCGAATGCAACGCCACCTACCGGGGCTGGTTTATGGATCCGGAATCGCCCAAAGACATTACTGCGGAATCCTTTTACCCCAACTACATCAAGGGACGGGGTGAAATGGGGAAGGATTTTATCAGATACTACAAGGGCAACATTAAAATGGGCGATACGCCTTCGCTCGCGTACGTCATGCATGGCAAGCCCGAAAATCCGTCAGGCGAAAGCTGGGGCGGCACTTTTACTCCCATCACAAGAAGTTCGAAGACGATTTTCAACCGCAACAGCACCACAGCCGACACCGTCGCCACCTACGGCGTCATTGAATGGCGTTTCAACGGCCCGAAGATTAATGTTTCTGCCGACTCAACAGTGTTCTCACTACGCACAGGCGGCCAGCAATGGCCCGGTTACTACATCGGCGACGGAAAATACGCCGTCCGTTACTCTCCCAAGCAGGTGGAAATAGGCGAATACATCACCATCAGCCCGATTGCCGAGCTCAATGGCCAGAAGGGAAAATACGTCAGCACAGCACCCTGGCCCGGAAAACCGGAACCCAATGATTACAAATTGGGCAAACACTGGTACGGCGACCTGCCCAACCCAGAGCTATTCCTTGGCCAGCAACAAGGAGCAAAAACCGTAGCCAAACACCGAAAAGAGTTCTTAACGGACTGGGCAAAGCGGTGGCGTTGGTTGGAGTGAGGATTCTATGTTTTTCTGAATTTTTCTCAGTATACTTGTGTACCAATTTCGTACACTCAACTACTCAACCATGCTAGTCATTAGCTCACGGGAATTCAGGGATAACCAAAAAAAATATATGGATCTGGCCGATAAAAACGAACAAATCATCATTCAACGTGGTAAGGAAAAAGCTTACGCTTTAACTCCTGTTAGCACGCGTGATCAATATTTCATGGATCCGGGAACAATGGCTGACATTGAGGAAGGGATTAAACAGTTTCGTGAAGGCAACACAATAAAGGTCGAAAAAGCCGATTTTGATAAGTTACTCGGTCTATGAGCTATTCCATTGAACTTACTCCAAAGGCTCTTGAAGGAATTGATAAACTTAAAAAATCCGGTAATAAACCTGTTCTGAAGAAAATCCGAAGACTTCTTGAAGAATTGACCGAGCATCCTTATACTGGAACAGGACAGCCAGAACAATTGAAACATAACCTTGCAGGTTTCTGGTCCAGAAGAATAAACCAGGAACACCGGATCGTTTATGCCGTCGATGAGAAAAAAGTGACTGTTACAATCATTTCTGCAAATGGGCATTACACTTCCTCCTAGCCCTCTTCCGCTCATAACACTTTCAGAATATTTTATTTCTAAAATCATAAATTGATCCTGGGTTTGGTTGATACATCTTACCTGCCCTTTGCCCTAGCGATTTATTTTATGAAAAATACCATTGAAAACAACTAAGCCCGAAAATCCTCAACATATCAAAACCGGCTTCTTTAATTTCAGTCAGATCGAAAAGTATTTCCTGAACGAAAAACAGAAAAGCGTTTTTCAAGCGATTTCGGACAGGACTTTTCAGGACCTGGATCTCGAAGACATTTTCAAGTTCATCGACCGGACCGTTTCCTCCGTTGGTCAGCAATATCTGTATTATTTTATGCGAACCATTCCCGATGGCGATACGCGCAGACAGCGATTGGAAAGAGTTATAAGTGTTTTTAAGAAAGATCCAGACCTGAAAACAGCACTGACAGCGGAGATTTCTAAACTTAATAAAACCGATGCCTACTACATCTCCGGCCTTTTTCATGGAAAATATACGGAGAGACCAAGCTGGTATTGGCTCATACAGACGCTTTCCGCGATCAGCGCAATGGCCGTTATTCTGTCTTTCTTTTTCCAGCAGATCCTGATTTTTCTTATCATTCTGCTGCCCGTGAACCTGGGCATACATTATTGGAATAAAAATAATTTACACCAATACGGAAGCTCCATTCCGCAGCTTTTGATACTGACTCAAACTGCACAGAAAATTCTAAAAAGCGGCGAATTTGCCCCTCAAAACGTAGGGTTGCAAAAAAGCGTCGATTTGATGGATCAACTGGGCCTGCCCATGTCGATTTTCAAGATTGAAGCCAAGCTGCAAGGTGAGATCGGACAGTTCGTCGACTATGTTTTCGAATTGATTAAAGCATTGTTCTTGATAGAGCCCGTTTTACTTTTTACGATTTTAAAAATTCTCGATTCCAAAAGACAGCACATCCAAAATATTTTCCAATTCGTAGCCGAAACCGACATTGCCCTTTCGATACTTGCGCTGAGAGAAAGTGCGCCCTACTGTTGTAAACCAACAATAACTGCGCAGAAGAAGCACTTACATATCGAGCAAGTATACCATCCGCTGATATTTAACGGCGTAGCCAATGACATTACATTGGATGGGAAATCAGTGCTGCTGACAGGTTCGAATATGTCTGGCAAAACGACTTTCATCCGCACCGTGGGCATTAATGCGCTGCTTGGACAGACCATTAACACGTGTTTTGCAAAGCAGTTTGCCATGTCTGCCATGAAAATACATTCGTCTATACGGATTTCGGATGATCTGCTTGGGGACAAAAGCTATTATTTTGAAGAGGTCCTCACCCTGAAAAATCTGCTCGAAGAAAGCCAATCCGGCCATTCCAATCTGTTTTTACTCGACGAATTGTTCAAAGGCACCAATTCCATTGAACGGATCGCAATCGGCAAATCGGTGCTTAGTTACCTGACGCGAGGCAATGATCTCGCCCTGGCTTCAACCCACGACAGGGAGTTGTCTGACTATCTAGCAGACACATTCGACCTCTACCATTTTACGGAAGTCATTGATGAAGAATCGGTTGTGTTTGATTACAAGCTCAAACCGGGGAAGTTGCGTACAACCAACGCGATCAGGATATTGGAACTCAATGATTATCCGAAGGAGGTTGTGGCCGAGGCGGTTAGGCTGGTGGATGGCATGAAGAGAGGTTGAGAGATCAGCTCGGCATGATTTTATAATTACCTTTACTTATCAGCTTAATGCTGGGAATAGATTTAGCAAAGCGACTTTTTAGTGAATTTTCATAAATAATATATGGCGTCCGGATTTTTTGCAATTTTAGATGATATAGCCTTTTTAATGGATGATGTTGCGTTGGCAACGAAAATAGCAACCCGAAAAACGGCGGGAATTCTGGGCGACGATTTGGCAGTGAATGCTGAAAAGGCGACGGGATTTTTATCTGACCGGGAACTGCCCGTTTTGTGGGCAATCACAAAGGGCTCGCTGGTTAATAAGCTCATTATCGTTCCTGTGGCACTGTTACTCAGCGTATTTTTGCCGGCTGCCATTAAATACATCCTGCTTTTGGGAGGGCTTTACCTGGCATATGAAGGTGTGGAAAAGATCATTGAATATCTCTTCCACCGTCCCAAAAAAGAACATACCGTCATTAAGGCAACGCCAAAGGGAACTGCGGCCGTTAATTTAGACAATGAAAAAGAAAAAATTAAGTCTGCCATTACCACCGACTTTATCTTGTCTATTGAAATTGTGATCATTGCCTTGGGAAGTGTGGCCGATGAAAACATTACCATTCAAATATTGACCATTTCCGCGGTTGCGTTACTTGCAACTGTTGGCGTTTACGGCATCGTGGCCCTCATTGTGAGATCCGATGATGCCGGTTACAGGCTGATTAAAAAGTCGGATGACAAAGGCATTCTCTCTAAGCTGGGACATATGCTTGTAAAGGCTCTTCCACTGATAATCAAGTTTTTAGGTGCCGTTGGCACAGTGGCTTTGCTTTTGGTTTCCGGTGGCATTTTTGTCCATAACATTGAATACTTCCATCATCTTTTCCCAGCGCTTCCTGCCACAGTTAAAGAGTTCGGGGCTGGCCTGGTCATGGGACTGATCGTGTTTTTATTGGCAACAGGCTTCAAAAAGATCTTTTTGAAAGACAAGCAAACAAACGAGGCCCATGCTTCACATTGATTTAATATCGCTTGCAAGTATTGTAAGATCGTTATCAAATTGATGACCGCCGCGCGGGAGTTCACGGAAAGTCGCCCAGGGTAGTTGTTCTTTATAATTCCTCATTTGAGAGAAAGGAACTTCCTCATCATCAACACAATGATAAAAGTACAAGGGAATGTTCTGATTAATATTTCTTGCGAAATCCGGCTTTAATTTAAAAGCATTGACCCAATCTTCCTCTCCTTGCCAGAAAGGCGTTGCCAGAAGAAAAATGCCTCCGATTTTTTTGGCATTCTCGGTTTCAGACAAACAGGCCAGCAACATAGAAGCACCCAGCGAATGGGCAACCAAATTGACACCATCTTCGCCCGCAGAAATCTCGCGACCGATCTGCTCGCGCCTACCCAGGTCCGGCGATCCGTCATTTGGCAAAAACGGGTAATGAACCGAGTATCCGGTCCCGAGTTCCTTCTTCAGTGAAGCCACCAGTTTTTCATCAGCCATATAATCTTCCAGCGATCCCCCACCGTGAAAGAATGTGATTTGCTTTTGCATATCTATTCCGTTTATAAGAATTTAGAAATTCAACAACTGCTTCAAAAGTAGTCAGTTTCAATGCTGCGGGAGGCGTGCGATTTGGCCATTTTAAGGGGGGTGTCGTGACAATGGCTAGGGGAAATGCGCCAGTTGAGTAATGAAATCCAATGCAGATTGATACTTTTATCGTATGAAAATATTTCAGCAGAATATAACATTCCGTGAGAGGCGCCGTGGATTTCACCTGATCACGAACGACATCCTTCAAGCAATGCCCCAAATTTCAGAAATCAGCGCGGGCATGTGCCAGGTGTTCATTCAACACACATCTGCGTCGCTCACCATCAACGAAAACGCAGACCCCACCGTGCGGAAAGATTTTGAAATGTATTTCAATAAAACCGTCAAGGAAAACGACCCGGATTACCAGCACGACTATGAAGGCTCCGACGACATGCCCGCCCATTTGAAAGCCTCCCTCCTAGGCAGCTCCGTAATGATCCCGATCCAAAATGGCCGCCTGGCGCTGGGAACCTGGCAAGGGATTTATTTGTGCGAGCACCGGGACCGCGGTGGGGCGAGAGGGGTTGTGGTGACGGTTTGGGGGGTTTGAGGGGTTGTCTTTTAAATGGCTTCGTGAGGCACATCTGTTATTGAAGAGAAAAATACCTCATAATTACATATTCAACAGAATCAACCTCCGACTATAACAGTAACAAATGTGCTTTTTCGAGCGCAGCAATACATCTTTCTAATATGTGGTATCTACTTTCATCAGCTATTTCTAATTCCTTATTTAACGGGCGTCTACTTTCCGATACAAAACTTCGAAAAAATATTATCCAATAGATCATCCGTAACAATAGTCCCTGTAATTTCGCCCAAGTGATGCAAGGATAAGCGGATATCCTGCGCCAGAAAATCCCCCGTAACGCCGGTCTCCAGTCCATTTAAAACATCATTCAAAGCATCATGCGTTTTTACCAAATGCTCATAATGCCTTAGGTTAGTAACCACTGTATCGCTCGCAGATTGGCCGTAAACCATGGAAACCAACTTATTGGTCAGCCCTGACAAGCCGGTTTGTGATTTCGCTGAAATGGAGATGATGTTATTTTGAAGCGCGTCAAGGCTTTCCGTCGCGATTCCTCCTATATCAATCTTATTAAGCACATACAAAACCTGCTTCCCATCTGGCAGCAACGCCCCCAGCTGCTGATTTTCCCGCAACGTCTCCAAACTATCAAACAGAAAAATCACAATATCCGCTTTCTCCATTGCATTCTTGGATCTTTCAATTCCAATGGATTCCACCAGATCCGTCGTTTCCCGAATTCCTGCTGTGTCGATAAAGCGGAATTTCAAACCTTCCAGCACAATCGTATCCTCAATCACATCACGCGTGGTTCCAGCGATGCTGGTTACTATCGCTTTTTCTTCATTCAATAACGCATTCAGCAATGTGGATTTGCCGACGTTCGGTGAGCCGATGATGGCGACAGGGACGCCTTCTTTTAATGCGTTGCCAAAATCGAAAGAATCGATCAGTGGGGCAATGGTGCTTAGGAGCGCTTCTATTAGGCGGCGCAAATCGTCGCGTTGGGCGAATTCAACGTCTTCTTCGCCGAAGTCCAGTTCGAGCTCTATTAAGGAGGCGAAATGGATGAGTTCTGTTCTTAATGAGGCTAGTTTTTTGGAAAAGCCGCCTCTTAGCTGGTTTAATGCTGTTTTGTGACTGGCTTGGGAGTCTGCGGCGATGAGGTCGGCTACGGCTTCGGCTTGGACTAGGTCGAATTGTCCGTTTAGAAATGCGCGCTGGGTGAATTCTCCAGGTTTGGCTATTCTGGCTCCTTTTGTGATGAGGAGTTTTAATATTTGCCTGATAATGTAGTCGGAGCCGTGGCAGGAAATTTCTATGGAATCTTCTTTTGTGAAAGATTTTGGTGTTTTGAAAACGGTTACGAGGACTTCATCGATAATTTCTCCGGCTGCCTGAATTGTCCCGAAATGAACAGTGTGACTCTCGGCTTCTTCCAGGTTCTTACCTTTAAAAATGGATTTTACCATGGAAATGGACCCGAGTCCTGAGACGCGGATAATGGCGATAGCACCTACGCCTGAGGGAGTTGCGAGCGCACAAATAACTTCTTGCTGATGGATTGGCATTGCATTCATACTGCAAATATGCGACTAAATGATCTGGTTTGATAGACTATTAGCACTTTGAATTTCGTACCTTTGGGCATTTTTCGACCGGATTGGTTGTTACATTTTTTTGAACATCTCCCTTTTTAGAATTGTGCTGACTGAAACATTGCCCATCGTTACCCACCAGCTTCCGGTTATGGAGGCCTTCTACACCTTGCAGGGTGAAGGCCAGCATAGCGGGCGCGCTGCTTACTTTATCCGCCTCGGCGGCTGCGAAGTGGGCTGTCACTGGTGTGACGTGAAAGAATCCTGGAATGCGGATCTGCATCCAAAATATAACATTAATAACATTGTTGATGGCGCTTTAAAATATCCCGGCCGATTGGCGGTGATCACGGGTGGTGAGCCATTGATGTATAACCTCGACGAGCTGACTGGCCAGCTGCAAGACGCAGGTTTTAAAACCAACATTGAAACGTCCGGCGTATATCCGTTCACAGGACATTGGGATTGGGTGTGTTTTTCTCCCAAAAAATTCAAAAACCCACACCCGGACATTTATAAAAATGCCAACGAGCTTAAAGCCATTATTTATAACAAGAGTGATTTTGAATTTGCTGAATCACATGCCGCGCTGGTTTCTGACGAATGTACACTCCTATTACAGCCCGAATGGAGTAAGCACGAGGTGATGCTGCCTTTGATAATTGACTATATCAAAGACAATCCCAAATGGAAAATGTCGTTACAAACCCACAAGTATATGAATATTCCATAATGCACCGCGCCGCTCTATTTTTGCTTTTTTTCTTTCTGTTTATATTTAATTTCACGCACGCACAGGATGCAACATTGTCCCGAAAAGCCCGTGAAACTTATGAAAAAGCGCAGGAAGCCTGGCAGGCCCGAAAGCTACCCGACGCCATTGCACTCTTCGAGAAAGTCCTTGAACAGGAACCCAATAGTTACGATGCAAATCTAAGGCTTGCGCAGATCTACGAGCTGCAACGAAACGCCGATCTTACCAAGAAATATTACTCAAAAGCCATTCAGTTAAGGCCGTCGACGCCTCAGTCTGCGGCTGCCCTGCAATGGATGGGCCGCTATCATTTTGAGGCGCAGCGATACGATTCTGCGCAGG
The DNA here is from genome assembly GCF_023822005.2 of Dyadobacter fanqingshengii. Lineage (GTDB taxonomy): Bacteria > Bacteroidota > Bacteroidia > Cytophagales > Spirosomataceae > Dyadobacter > Dyadobacter fanqingshengii. The sequence continues at coordinate 242,300 of NZ_CP098806.1, read as the reverse complement.
TTTATTTTGAAAGGGCCTTAGCATTGTTTCCTGCAAAATCGAGCCTTGCCCGGTTGGCAGAGAAAGCCATCGCTTCGTCCAAATTTGCCCGGGAAGCGGTGAAAAATCCGCTTAGCATTCAAAAAAGATCACTCGGCGACACCATCAACTTCCTGAATACGCAGTATTTTCCGGTGATGACAGCGGATAATGAGACATTGATCTTCACCGGATTAACCGAAAACCGCGACGAAAATATATACACCACACATCGCATTAAAGGCGGCAGCGGGGCGGACCGCTGGGACGTGCCGGAAGAAATTTCTGCGTCCATTAACACAACCAATAATGAAGGCACATGCAGTGTTTCCGCAGATGGCCGGACATTGGTTTTTACAGCATGCAACCGACCGGATGGTTATGGAAGCTGCGATCTTTATATTGCAAGAAAAGAAGGTAAGGATTGGAGTGCTCCGTTGAACCTGGGACAGGAAATCAATACGCGGGACTGGGAATCGCAGCCGTCCTTATCGGCTGACGGCCATATGCTTTACTTCGCTTCGGACCGTAAGGGTGGACAAGGCAAGCGGGATATTTGGGTTACAAAACTCGATGAAAAAGGAAAATGGACTGCACCAAAAAATCTGGGAGCACACATTAATACGGCAGACGAGGAAAATGCACCATTCATCCACGCTAACGGGAGAACGCTATTCTACGCCTCAAACGGCTTTCCGGGCATGGGTGGCTTTGATATTTTTATCTCTCAGCGTACGGATACGATCTGGTCGCAATCCATAAACATTGGCTATCCCATCAACACCATTGCCGATCAGGTAGGACTTTTTATCGCTTCCGATGGCCAGAAAGCATATTATACGGACGATGGCTCGGAAGGAAAAGGGCGCTCGCTGCTTTATACATTTAATTTGCCGCAGCAGGTGAAGGACATGATCGTGCCCACGCGTTATGCGAAGGGAAAGGTTTTTGATAAGAAAACGAACACACCACTAGCCTCCGCTATCGACCTTTTTGACTTGAAAACGCAGCAAAAAGTCGGAGAATTCTCGTCTGATGGCAAAACGGGTTCTTTTCTCGCTGTGCTGAACAATGGTGGCGAATATGCATTTTATGTATCCAAAACAGGCTATTTGTTCAAAAGCCTATCATTCACCGTGAATGATTCGACCTCATTCGTAGACCTGGATATTCCTTTGGAAGCCATTGAAAAAGACCGGGCGGAAGTGCTGAACAATATATTTTTCAAAACCGGAGAATATAGTCTGGATGAAAAATCGAAAGTGGAGCTTGGGAAAATGGTGGATTTTTTGGGTAAAAATAAAACAGTCAAAATTGAAATTTCCGGCCATACGGACGATGTAGGTTCCGACACGGAAAATATGGAATTATCAAGGCAAAGAGCGCAGTCTGTACAGCAATATTTGCAGCAGTCGGGCATTGTTGCGGACAGGATCACATTCAAAGGTTACGGCGAAACACAGCCCGTTGCCCCAAACGACTCCCAGGAAAACCGCCAGAAGAACCGCAGAATCGAGTGGAGGATCCTTTAAATCTATTTGCATAAAGAATCGAAATTTTGCACTTTTGTCGATCTGCCAATGTTGTAATAGACGAGTACAACTTAGTTCGTAAACATTCGTCGTTAACAATTAGTATTAAAATAACATGACATCCGAGAAAGTATCTTGCTTAATCATTGGCTCCGGTCCTGCCGGATATACAGCCGCTATATATGCTTCCAGGGCAGGATTAAATCCTGTACTTTACCAAGGCGCGCAACCTGGCGGCCAGCTTACCATTACTACGGAGGTTGATAACTATCCGGGTTATCCCGATGGCATTACCGGCCCCGAAATGATGATCAATTTTGAAAAACAAGCCAAACGCTTCGGAACGGACATTCGTTACGGACTGGCTACGGCGGTTGATTTTACAACGCATCCGCTTAAAGTTACTATTGATAATAAACACGAAATCGAAGCGGATTCAGTGATCGTTTCCACGGGTGCTTCTGCCAAATGGCTTGGACTACCTGACGAAGAGCGCTTAAACGGACGCGGCGTTTCTGCCTGTGCTGTGTGCGATGGTTTCTTTTTCCGCGGACAAGACGTTGTTGTTGTCGGTGCTGGTGATACAGCTGCCGAAGAAGCAAGTTATTTGGCCAAATTAGCCCGCAAAGTGTATTTATTGGTTCGTCGTGACGAAATGCGTGCTTCGAAGATCATGCAGAAACGCGTTGAAATGTTGCCGAACATTGAGATCCTTTGGAATACGGAAACCATTAAACTAAATGGTGAAGACGGACTGGAATCTGTTTTGGTAAAAAATAATAAAACCGGCGAGGAGCAACTTTTGGAAGCAACCGGGTTCTTTGTAGCAATCGGCCACAAACCTAACACGGATATTTTTAAAGGATATCTGAACATGGATGAAACCGGTTACATTCAAACTGTGAAAGGAAGCTCCTGCACGAATATCAAAGGTGTGTTTGCTTGCGGTGATGCGCAGGATAATGTTTACAGGCAAGCCATTACGGCTGCCGGAACTGGTTGTATGGCTGCATTGGATGCCGAACGATATCTCATGGAACGTGAAGTAGAGAGTATTATCGAAGAAACAGCTTAAAATTATTTGCCCAACCCCTAATTTGAATCAGGCTACACTGAATATGTTTTAACGAACAGTGTAGTCTGATCTGATGTTTTTATACCTATGAAAGTAAAGCTTATTGTAAGTTTGCTAATGATCGTGTGTTTGATCTCCTGGAACACGCAAGCGCAAGAGCGAGGAAAATTCAAAAGAAATCCAAAAATCAATCAGTCCGGAAACAACGCCAACGAAGGACCTACAAGAGTAAGCACACCGCAGCCTGAAGACGAATATCAAGTAGAGACGTCCAACCTTAGATTCCAGAGCCAGTTTGAACCCGTAAAACCGCTTAACCCGGTTGTGAGCGAGGATACCACCACCATTGACGAAGGCGAAACCGACGTTGTAGAAGTGGTCGATTCGTTGCTTGTGGCGGATGAATGGGTTAAGTCAGCCGAATATTATGTAATCTGGGATGCACGCACCATTAACCCTTACGGACTAAGCCCGCTGGAATTCGACGAGCCTGTTGAACTCACATTATATGATCCGGCCGTAAACAGAATGTGGGCAACGCCGATGACGGAAACGAAACCTACATCCAATTTTGGTTACCGCTGGGGAAGATGGCACAATGGAAGCGACCTGGATCTGGAAACGGGCGACACCGTTCGTTCAACTTATGATGGCATGGTCCGCATTGTTGCATTTGACGGAAGCGGATACGGACGTTTTATTGTGGTAAGACATTATAATGGCCTTGAAACATTGTATGGGCATTTATCCAAACAACTCGTAGAATCCGGGCAGATTGTAAAAGCAGGGGACGTGATTGGGCTCGGCGGGAATACAGGCCGCAGTACGGGTTCCCATTTGCATTATGAAAACCGCTACGAAGGAAACCCGTTTGATCCGAGAAATATTTTTGACTGGGAAGGAAAGGCCATCAAATCAGATCACTTTCTGCTGACCAGCAATGTGTGGAGCCATTTGCGGGGTAAATCAAACAAAAGTGAATTTGCTTCCGGAGACGCGCCTGTGGCTTACACTCGCTCCATTTTACATAAAGTACGCTCAGGCGAAACGCTTTCTTCCATTGCCGGAAGATATGGCGTGAGCATTTCATCCGTTGCCCGAAAAAACCGCATTTCTACCCGTTCAACATTAAGGGTCGGACAGAAACTGCGCATTAAATAACAACAATCTTATGAAACTAGATATTCTCGCCATCACAGCCCACCCTGACGATGTAGAACTTTGCTGTGCCGGCACATTGCTGTCACAGATTGCCCTTGGTAAGAAAGTAGGCATTGTTGACCTGACGCGCGGCGAGCTCGGCACACGCGGAACGCCCGAAGGAAGGATACAGGAAGCAAAGAATGCAGCAGCGATCATGAATATTTCCGTTCGCGACAATGCAGGATTGGCGGATGGTTTTTTTGCCAATAACGAGGCACACCAAAAAGCGATCATTCCATATATCCGTAAATATCAGCCGGATATCGTCATTACCAACGCCGTTGACGACCGGCACCCCGATCATGGCCGCGCCGGGCAGCTTGTTTCAGACAGTTGCTTTTACTCTGGTTTACGCATGGTAAAAACGTTTGATGAACAAGGAAATGAGCAGGAAGCCTGGCGTCCGAAACACGTTTTTCACACCGTGCAGGATCGCTACATTACGCCTGACTTCATTGTTGACATTACTAATGTCCATGATAAAAAAGTTGAAGCCATCCGCGCTTTTGAAAGTCAGTTTTTCGTACCAAGCTACAACAGCGACGAGCCGCAGAGCTATATTTCTTCCCCCGATTTCCTCGAATTTGTCATCGCCCGCGCCCGCGAAATGGGCCATGCGATCGGTGTGACATTTGGAGAAGGATTTACAACTTCTAAAAAACTGGGTGTCAGGGATTTGTCTGCATTTATTTAAAAAACACAAGCTGGGATTATCTGGTGATCCACGAAATGCTGGCCAACTTCGCGTGTAATATTTGCGGGTGAAATGGTTTGGATATCCAGTCGTCAAACAAGGTTAGCGACCCGCTCGATTCTAGCGATTCTTTGCTGGTTGCTGTTAAGGCAATGATCTGGACATTCGCCTTTTTCCGGTTTTCAAAGGCCCGAATGTTCTGGGTTGCCTGGATTCCATCCATAACCGGCATGTTTATATCCATTAATATCACCTGATAATCGTTCGCCATCATGGATTCAACCGCCGCCTGGCCATTGTCAACGATATCAAATCTGACCTCCCACTTATTCAAGAAGCTTTTCAGGATCATCGCATTCATATTATTGTCCTCGGCAACCAGCACGCTTATATCCAGCGGACCCAGGTCTTTGCTCAATGCCGGCGTCCCGAAGGAAACCGGTTCCTGGCTTAATGGATAGGCAAAATCAAAAAAGAATGATGTCCCAACGCCTTCCTGGCTGGTAAAATCAAGCTTTCCGCCGTGCAGATTCACAAGGCGCTGAGCAAGCGACAAACCCAGGCCCGTGCCATGATATTGTTTCTTCATTCCGGAATTCACCAGCTTGAACGGTTCAAAGATATACGGAAAAACTTCTACCGGAATCCCAATCCCCGTATCCGACACCTTGAAGAAAATCTGGACCTGGTGATGCGTAATTTGTTCGGCATGCATGTTCACCTCAACCGATCCATGATCTGTGTATTTAATAGCATTGCTGATCAGGTTCATCACAATCTGGCCCAGGCGCACCGGGTCACCCATCACCCAGAATTTACTCAATTCAGGGGAAGCATTCAGCGTTAGTGCCAGCCCTTTGTTACCAGCCGTCGCTTCCAGTTTCTGGCAAATGTCCGTGATCACCACACCTGGCTGAAAAGGCTTTTTTTGGAGTTTCGTCTGATTATCCTCAATGTCGTTCAGGTTCAGGATGTCGTTAATGATCGAGCTGAGAATGTCGGCTGAAAACCTGACATTATCCAGGTTCTTCGCCTGTTCATTTTTAGGATTTTCGAAGGAAAGCAGGTCCAATCCACCGATAATCGCATGCAATGGCGTGCGGATCTCGTGTGACATGGTGATGAGGAAATTCGTTTTGTACTCTGCCAGGTCCCGCGCCTGCGCTGCGGCAATTTTCAATTCGCTCAATAGCGTTGTTTCCTTTGCATTGGCCAGCTCCGACTCCTTAAAGAAAAAATAGTGGATGTAAATCAGCATTAAATAATTATACAAAAGGGCAAAAGTAAGGGCATATGTATCAACAGCATAAGCCTGAATTTTAATCTCAACCCTGAAATATTGATTGAGAAAGACCACCGAACCAACCAAAAAAACGCTCAGCAGCGAATAGAAAAGCCCCCATCTGGGCCCAAGAATGTAAAATCCTGCACTGAGAATTACAAAAATGAATTGAAAAGTAACGAGGTAATGCCCCTGCTGGTACAACACCGCAGTGGATAATACGATCAGACAAAGGCAAATTAATGCGAAATGCCCCACTTTCTTGAAGGGTGTGCCCCGACGAAGCATTTCATATCCTGTCCAGGATAACGCGGTGAAAAAGAGGACCCTCCAAAGTAAAAAACTCCTGTTCTGTACAAAATGCAGCACGGCCAACAACACACCCATACCGCAATACGCAAACAAAAGGAACCGAAGTGTTTGTTGTCTGATGTGACTAATGGCATATGTATCCTGCCAAAACGCCGGGTACTTGACTTTTAGGGTCCTTAAAATTTCCTGCATGTAACGTTGAGTTGTTCAAAGCTTCTATATTAAGCCAAATCCATGGAAATTTACCGTTTTCGCGCCTTTTTATAATTTTATCCAGGAATAGGAGTTTCGAAAGTTAAATCTTTTCAGGTCCGGGATTGTTAGTAAAAATAGTGCGGCATTCAACTATTGGCACCGGCGTATCGTATATAAGTAAAACATCAAAACTATAAACAGCATGAAAAAGTCAATCGCGCTCTTGTTATCAGGCGTGTTCGCATTAATGCTGCAAAGCTGCTACGGCCAGTCCTCCCCGGCGCAGAAGGAGCAGAAAAAAAGCCCGGCCTATTCCAAAACGGATTCAGGCGCGGTCAACAGAAGCAATGAAGAGTGGAAAAAACTGCTCTCGCCAGAAGTTTACGAAGTGGCAAGGTTGAAAGGAACCGAGCGTCCGTTCACGAGTGAATATGAGCATTCCAAAGAAATAGGCACATTCTACTGCGCAGTCTGCGGCAATGCGCTTTTCAAAAGCAATGCCAAATACGAAAGCGGCTGCGGCTGGCCGAGCTTTTTTGAACCGATCAGCAAAAGCTCCATTTTGGAAACAGCAGACAATAGCCATGGCATGCGCAGGACAGAGGTCATGTGCGGCAAATGCAAGTCACACTTAGGCCACGTTTTCGAAGATGGCCCGCCACCTACCGGCCTGCGTTACTGCATCAATGGTGTTGTCCTTGATTTTGAAAAGGCAAAAACAGCGGAGAAAAAATTCAACAATAAAAAGAAAGCTGACAGCGGAAGCTAGATTTCAAAGGCTTTCTGACATTAAAATTTATTAAGACACTTTTTGCAGACTTCAAGTTAACATTCTTGAAATCAGCGAAAAGTGTCTTTTTTTGTTTTGTATAAAAAACATGATTTCGGGAAGGCGGCTAAACAATTTGTTCTCATTCTAAATAATGCATATGTTTGCAGCCGCTTAGTTTTAGTCTAAATAAGCCAACCTCACATTTCCCGACAAAAACAATAATTTGTACAAAATGCTACAACATTTTAACCCACGCAATGTCTTATTTGCTTCCATGCTGATCGCGGGGATGACCTCCTGTTCTGATGATGATGAACCGACGGTAACTCCTCCCACCACAGAATTCCGCACCAAGATCGACTATGCAAAAGTTACCCCTGCTACACCTTACAAAAGCCTGTTCATTGATACAAAAGGCGATACTACGGCCGATTTGACAACAGGTAATGTGCGTTATAAAATGTTCCAGGAGCTTAATTATTATGTGGGCTCGGCAGTGCGTGACAGCACGCAGGTAAGCGCAGCGGTGATGAAAAATATGTATGCAAATACAGGTAACCCGTTCACGGATATCAGCACCTCTACAATCAATATTAAAGGCGCTGACCTCAATGCATCAGGCGTTCAGCTAAGGGATGTAACAGCCTCATCGAAGCCAACCGCCGAAGCCGATGCAGCCCGCGCGCACCTGGAAACAAGCTTTGCTGGCATGGAAGCGATCAGTAAATCTGTAAAAGTTGCTGCTGCGAAAGGCGTTGCCGGCAAATTGGGAACGTATCTTGTTGATACAAAAGGAATTGAACATGGACAGATCATTCAGAAAGGCCTGATCGGCGCATTACAGCTGGATTACATTGGTAATGTACTGCTGGATAAGGGTTTGGAAGCTGATAACACAGCATTGGTTTCAGGCAAAAAATACACGGCTTTGGAGCATAACTGGGACGAAGCGTACGGTTTGTTAACATTAAATCCGATTTATCTGGCAGGCGCAACCGACGCTGAAAGAAAATCCAACGAATCCTTTATCGGCTCCTATCTTTGGGAATACAACAAAGCGAGTTATGCCAAAATCCACCCTGCGTTTGTTAAAGGACGTGCGGCGATTGTAAACAACGACAAAGCGGAGGTCACAGCACAGGCAACATTCATCAGGACCGAAATGGAGAAAGCAATCGCTTCGGCTGCTGTGGGTTACCTCGGAAAATGGAAGAGCGGAACAACGGATGCAGCACGTGCCCACGCTATGGGTGAAGGACTTGGATTCATTTACTCGTTGCGTTATTGCAAAATCAACGGAGCGGATGCAGCTTTTTCTGATGCCATCCTGCTTGGTTTGATGGGCTCTCCCAACGGATTCTGGGACCTGACCAATGACAAGATCAACGCGGCTACGGATGCGATTACGGCCAAGTTCAAGTTATAATATTGCAGGACTGTTCCTGAACCAGGGTGGATTGGCGGATTTTCCGTTGATCCACCATTTATAGTTTAAAACTGACCACTAATGAGCATGAAAAATTATCTTGCGATCCTGCTGACCCTGATCTTCCTGGGCTGTTCAGATTCAAAAGAGAAGCCTGAGCCCGAACCGGAAGACGAGGGCAAAGACAGGAAAGCAATGTTGACTCACCTGGCTGACAACATTATCATTCCGTCTTACGATAATTTCCAGGTCAAATTTGATCTGATGGTGACCAAATCCAACGCATTCGCAGCCAAACCGGACCCAACAACGCTGATCGAATTCCGCGCTGCCTGGGTAGACGCTTACACAGCGTGGCAAAAGGTAGAATTGTTCGATTTTGGTCCGGGTGAAAAACACACGATCCGCAACTTTTTCAATATCTATCCCGCTAGTGAGCAGGGAATTGCCGCAAACATTGCCGACCCGAATGCAAGCATGGAAACACCCGATTCTTACCCGAAACAAGGATTTCCAGCCATCGATTATCTGATCAACGGGATAGGCGCAACGGATGCAGCCATTATTGCCCAATACACAACTGCCCCTAATGCCGCAGCCAAACTGGCCTATATCAAACGCATTACTGATCGCATGGACAGCATTCTGGACAAGGTAACCAGCGAATGGAAGGGTGCTTACAAAGAAACTTTTATTACCAAAACAGGCCTGGATATTGGCTCTTCAACATCTTTGTTGGTGAATGGTTACGTGCTGCATTATGAGCGCTATATCCGTTCCGGAAAGTTCGGCATCCCCTCCGGCGCAATGCTGAACGGCGTGCCGGCACCTGAAAAAGTGGAAGCGTTTTACAAAAAAGACATTTCCCAGACGCTTGCTAAAACGGCCCATCAGGCTTTTGTTGATTTTTTTAATGGGAAAAATGCAAAGACGGACGGAACCGGCCCTTCGCTCAAAACCTACCTGGACGCATTAGGCGCCAAGGACAGCAGCACCGGCAAATCCCTCACCGAGTTGCTCAATGCACAATTTGAAGCAAGCAAAGCAAAGCTCGATGCGCTGAAACCGAATTTGTATGAGGAGGTGAAAACCAATAATCAGGCAATGAAGGACACTTATAATGAAATGCAAAAGGCAGTCAGAATGCTCAAAGTAGACATGACGTCCGCCATGAGCATTACCATCACCTACACGGATAACGACGGCGACTAAACGCACAAGCCATGCAGGCTTATTTCAACAAATATGCTCCGGCCGCAACGCTGGCTCTTTTCCGGGTTATTTTCGGCATAATGCTCTTTTTGAGCATTTGCCGTTTCTGGGCAAAAGGCTGGATCACCGACCTTTATATTTTACCAAAATTCCATTTCTCATTTTACGGTTTTGAGTTTATCAGGCCTTTGGGAGAATGGACCTATATCCTGTTTGGCATCTGCGCAGTGGCTGCCTTAATGGTCGCGGCGGGAATGTTATACAGGTTTGCAGCCGTAACGCTCTTTCTATCATTCACTTACATTGAACTGATCGACAAAAGCACTTACCTGAACCACTATTATTTTGTGAGCATGGTGAGCTTTATGCTCATCTTTTTACCCGCGCATGCATCATTTTCTGTGGACGCCTACCGGAACAAACGGTTACTGGCCGACCAGGTCCCAAGCTGGTGTATCGACAGCATTCGGTTGCTGGTGTGCATCATTTATTTCTACGCCGGTCTGGCAAAACTGAACAGCGACTGGCTTTTGCACGCTCTGCCATTGAAAATCTGGCTACCCGCGAAAAATGACCTTCCGATCATTGGCAGTTTATTTAATTACAAATGGACGCCGTACTTTTTCAGCTGGGCTGGCTGCGTGTACGATTTGAGCATCGGGTTTTTACTTTGGAATAGAAAAACACGCCCCTATGCATTCGTTTCGGTGATCATTTTCCATTTGCTCACGGCAGTCCTTTTCCCGATTGGCATGTTCCCCTACATTATGATCGTCACCGCTTTCATATTTTTCCCCGGGGAATTTCACCAGAAAGTGGTTGACACAATCAGTTTTGCTTTAAGTTTGCCGATTCAATTTATCAGGCCAAAGCGTTCATACATTGTTTCGAGCATTACCAAACCGTTCCTACTGGCGATTTTCGCGCTTTTTTTTGTATTTCAAATCACTTTTCCTTTCCGCTATTTACTGTATTCCGATGAGCTTTTCTGGACTGAGGAAGGTTACCGTTTTTCATGGCGGGTTATGCTGATGGAAAAGGCGGGTTATACGCAGTTCACAGTCACGGACGCTTCTGGCAAAAAACAGATCGTCAACAACAATGATTTCCTTACGCGCTTGCAAGAAAAAATGATGTCCACGCAACCCGATATGATCCTGCAATACGCACATATGCTGCGCGACCATTATGCTGCAGCGGGTTTTGACTCGCCGCAGGTTTACGTGGATTCGTATGTTGCACTCAATGGCAGAATGGGCAAACCGATGATCGATCCGGCGGTGGACCTGGCCAAACAAACAGATTCCTTCCAACACAAATCCTGGATTATTCCTTTCAATGATGAAATTAAGGGGCTATAACATTATCCTTTTCCTGCTGGCCCTGTCAAGTGTCGCCTATCCGCAATCCCCCGTTCCGGCGAAAACTGCTCCGAAATCCGACAGCACCGCAGTTCCCGGAAGCATTTCCAAAGACCAGGATCTGAAAGAATTGACGATTACAGAAAAAGCCACGGATTTTGGCTTTTCAAGGCTTCGGGGCGTTGAAAATATGGGGATTTATGAAGGAAAAAAATCCGAAGTAATCACACCTGATCAGCTCGTTGCAAACCTTTCGACCAATAATGCGCGACAAGTTTATTCCAGGGTTGCCGGACTCAACATTTGGGAGAATGATGGCAGCGGTTTGCAGCTGAGCATCGGCGGCCGCGGTCTGGATCCCAACCGGACTTCAAATTTCAATGTGCGCCAGAACGGGCACGACATCAGCGCGGACGCACTGGGTTACCCGGAAAGCTATTACACCCCTCCTATTGAGGCCGTGGGACGCATTCAGATTGTGCGGGGCGCCGCTTCCCTGCAATATGGAACGCAGTTTGGCGGGTTGATCAATTTTGTGATGAGAAAGCCCGTTGAGAATAAAAAACTGGAATTGACAGCGCGACAGAGCATGGGCTCGTTCGGGTTTTATAATGCATTCACCAGCGCAAGCGGGACCGTGGGAAAGCTGAGTTATTACACTTTTTTCCAATACAAAAAAGCAGACGGATGGCGCGCAAATTCACACCTGGACAACAAAACGGCTTACGCTGACATCGATTACAGGATTTCGGAAAATACCAGCATCGGCATCGACGTTACCCACATGGATTACCTGTCCAAGCAGCCGGGTGGCCTTTCAGACGCCATGTTTGCACAGGATCCGCGCCAGACAAACAGGGAAAGGAACTGGTTTCAGGTAGGCTGGAATATGCTTGCCCTGCACTTTGACCAGAAAATAAGTGCTTCCAGCGACTTCAATGTACGGGTTTTCGGCCTTGCCGCACATCGCTATTCACTGGGTTTCAGGCCCAACCGCGTTGCAACAATTGATGACAACAGCGAGCGCGATCTGATCAAAGGCAAGTTTACAAACTGGGGAGCCGAAGCCCGTTATTTGAAAAGATATGCGATTGTAAAAAAACTATCGGTGTTGCTCGTCGGCGGCCGCTATTATCATGGCTTTAACCACAGTTTGCAGGGCATAGGAAGCAATGGGAAAGATGCAGATTTCAATTTCGTCGAGCCGGAGCGCTTCATCACTTATGATTACCGTTTCCCCAACAGGAATTTCTCGTTCTTTGCCGAAAACATTTTTTATCTGACAGACCGCCTTTCAGTGACGCCTGGTTTAAGGTTTGAGTATATCAAAACGACAGCAGACGGTTTCTATGGCAGCATTTCACGAGATCTGGCAGGGAACATTATCAACATTACGCGAACAGACGAGTATCGGAAAAACGGCCGGCAGTTCGTTCTGGCCGGCGTTGGCGTGAGTTACAAGCCCCATACGAATGTGGAAATTTATGGTAACATTTCTCAAAATTACCGCTCCATCACATTCAGTGACATGCGCATTGCCAATCCTTCGTCCGTGATCGATCCCAATTTGAAAGATGAAAAGGGATACAGCATTGATTTGGGCTTCCGAAGCCAGCAAACCGCATTTTTCAATTATGACATCAGCCTTTTTTACCTGAATTATAATAACCGTATCGGCGAAGTGCAGTTTTATGATGAGAGCAACCGCGTTTTGCGTCTGAGGAGTAATGTTGGTCAGGCAATTATTACAGGTGTTGAATCTTATGCGGAAGCCGATTTTTTCAAACTCGTAAATCCGGAAGAGAAGCATTGGAGCGCTGTCCTTTTTGGAAACATTGCATTCATTAAATCTGAATACAGAAGGAGTGAAATTCCTGGTGTTCAGGGCAACGAGGTCGAGTTTGTGCCGAAGGTTAATTTGAAAACAGGTCTGAGAGTCGGCTATAAAAAGTTGAAAGGATCATTCCAGCTCACCCATTTAACAGATCAATTTTCGGAGGCCACCAATGCGATCGACGGCGGCGTTTCTTCCGTTGTCGGGCTTATTCCTGCTTACAAAATCATGGATCTCAGCTTTTCCTACGAATGGAAGCGCCTGAAAGCCGAAGCCAGCATCAACAATCTCGCCAACCAAATGTACTTTACCCGCCGGGCCACCGGCTACCCCGGCCCCGGCATTTTACCTTCGGACGGAAGAGGTTATTATCTGACTTTGCAGGTTAAGATTTAATCATCAAACTTCCCCAATATAATCCCAAAATGAAAACCCATGGCCAGGCTGGGGACGACTTCGCTTGTTCCGGGGGTGTCGTATTCGAACCAGCGGTCGGTTCGGGGGATTCTTGTATTTTCGGGGGTTGGCGTGATTGATTTTACGCTGATGCTGCGAAAGCCCAGACCGGTGAAAACATCCAGTGCCATGCGATTGCCAAAGTAAAATTGCCAGCCCATTTTGACATGCCCTGCCCCTACCGTCCGTCCGGTTTTGACAAATTTGTTTTCAAAATAACCGCAATTGCCCCAGGGCTGTTCACATTCCATTCCTACCCATTTGTTTTCCGAGTATATCACCTTTTTCAGCAAAAACTCGCCTGCTACATAAGCTTTATACCGGCGTCTTTCGAGATAATAATAGCGCAATTGGGTCCTGCTTTTGTAAGTTTCCTTTCTGGGACGCTCCGTTTCTGTGCTATACCATAAATTAAAGGAAGAGTGCCCGTAACCAAAGTCTTGCTGCACGGACATTCCACTATTGCCCAGCGGAACTTCTACGCCGAATTGCACGGAATTATCAAAATCAAACAACGCCAGCGGTGCAAATTTTACAATCACATGCTTTTTGGCTGATTCCGCATCTATTTGTCCGGAAGAAGCGAAACCGTGCATACAGCAACCAACGAGAACAGCTAAAAATAATCTCATAGAACGGGGATTTTACTCAGAAACTCAACATTGTCTGCATCGTCGTATTTGTATTGAAACAGCCCTTTCTCGCCCGTAATGATCAAATGTTTATCTCTGACAATGACATCATAGGCGGGCAGATCTTCAAACGTATGCTTGAACAGCGGCGAAGCCGGATTGGTAATATCCAAAACAGTAAACCCTTTTGTTCCTTCACAAACAAACAATTTATTACCCGAAACACCCAGTCCATAGGGCGAGCTCATTGGTTGCGTATGCACCCTGACCGGTTGTGCGGGATTGCTCACGTCAACCACATCCAGCGAGCTCAATGTATTGCCAGGTCGGCAGGTAACGCCATTCCGCAAGGTAACATAAGCATATTTCCCCTGCACCACCACCGGATCACACGATTGGATGTGCTGATATTTGGTCAAAAGCTTCGGATCTCTAGGCGTGGAATTATCATAAATGTACATGCCGTCCATTGCTCCCACGTAAAGGTTATCACGGTAAGGAAATATGGTTTCTATCCCTACGCCCATATCCTTCTGAACCGTTTTCACCGGATTGGCCCCATCGCCGATATCGTACACTTCCAGCGATTGTTTCGAAACAATGTATAGCGTGTTGCCGGTGATCGCAAACCTCGCCATAGAGCCACCGGCGCCGGTTTGCGGGTTCAATGCCGAGTCATTCCGACCGTCGTTGCAACCGCTCAGGATCAGCAGCAGTCCCAGAATGACCAGCCCTAAAAATATAAATGGTGCAATTTTTTTCATGGTTACAATTCGTTTTTCTGCCTGTCAATTTAAACTTCCTGTTCTTCAATGCTGTTACCGGGAGCAATTTGGCCGTTTGGACATCGGCACTTTTTCCCAGCCCGTTACAATGCCTTTTTTGCTTTCTACGCACTCAAAGTAGACATTGTCGAAAGGCGGATAGTTATTCACAGGAATGGCATTCGGCACTTTTTTTGTTAGCTTAGGTGCTTTGGGATCGCTGATGTCAAAAACCACTAGATTTGTTAAATTATCAGCATATAAAAACTTCCCTTTTGCCGCCATATCATAATTGCCGGCAACAGAAATGAAGGAAATGTTTTTAGGGTTTTTCGGATCGGAATTATCAACAATGTGAATGCCCTGACCGGCTTCGTTAATAAAAAGATAAGGCTCGAGCACGTATATTTTGCCAGGTTTCGATAGCGGCTGCGCGCCTATGACCTCTATTTTAGCCATCTCTTCCTCGGTGGTATAAATGGGCCTGTAACCGGTGCCGTCGAATGGAAATCTCTCAAAAGAATCGCTGCCGTCTGTGACGCATGATGTAACAATGGCAAAAAGAAAGAACAGGCGTAAGAGATTTTTCATAGCGCAGCGGTTAGGTTTGCACGTTTTCATTTTAGACACAATGTTGCATAAGATGGTTGCACCAAATCCCGCGAAAGCGTTAAATAAAAAATCTTAATTATTAAACGGCAACATGCCTACGCAAAATCCATTATGCAGCCGTTGCAAGTAAAAAAATAGATATTAACTTCTTGAATCATGAAACCATCCGTTGCCGTATTGCCATTTGTAAACCTGAGTAATGATCCCGAAGAAGAATATTTTAGTGATGGGGTCACGGAAGAGATCATTAATGTGTTGAGTCGCGTGCCCGGCTTGCAAGTGGCCGGGCGAACATCATCCTTTACTTTTAAAGGCAGAACAAAAGATCTAAAATGGATCGGCGAACAGCTGAATGTGGAGTATATACTGCAAGGGAGCATCAAAAATTCGGGCGACCGGCTGCTTGTGGATGTGCAGCTGGTGCGTGCTAGGGACGACAGCCAGGTCTGGTCCGAACATTACGACCGGGAATTGGACGACATTTTCGATATTCAGGATGAAATTGCACTGGCTATTTTGAGCGCGATAAAAGTACAGCTGCTTGGGGAAGAATCTACTGCCACTTTCAAACGATATACCAATAATAAAGAAGCCTATCAGCTTTATCTGCGCGGACGCTTCTATCATAACAAGTTCGCCGGGCCGGATGCCTATCATAAAGCGATCGGCTATTTTGAGTCTGCCATCGCACTGGACCCAACTTACGCAATTGCCTACGCAGGCATCGCTTCGTGTTACCTAAATATGTGGTTTTACAGGCATATGCCTGCTGCGAAAGCATTACCGCTGATGAAGGAAGCGACTGGTCAGGCGCTTGCGCTGGACAGCGGCATTGCTGAAAGTTACCTTGCTTTGGCCCGCATGCAAATGCTGAACGAGTGGGATTTTGTAAGCGCCGCCGCCTCCTTTGCCAAAGCATTGGAATTGAACTGGAATGCTGCCGATCTGCTGGGACAACACGCGCTCTTCCTGGCCCTGAGCGATAAATATGCCGAAGCAGAAGAACAAACGGCCATCGCATTATCGCTCGAACCATTTTCACTGATCAATAATTTTTACGCAGCATATGTTTACTGGATTGCCGGGAATTTCGAGAAAGCCGTGCAACAGGGACAAAAACTGGTGGCACTGGAACCTTCTTTCTGGGGAGGCCACCTGATCATTGGCCTCAACCTGATCACTCTGAAAAATTTCCCGGAAGCACAGGAAGCGCTGGAAAATGCATTGGAAATCAATTACAACGGCATCACCCTCAGCGCTTGTGGTGTTTTATTCGGGCTCTCTGACGAAACAGATAGTGCACGCGACATTTTAACGCAAATGAACTCCCTGAGCAAAAATCAAGTGGTTGCCAATTACGACATGGGCATTGTGCACGCCGCTGTTGGTGATATAGATGAGGCGCTCGGCTATTTTCAGGCCGCCATTGATCAGCACGAACCGCCGATGCTGTTCTTCAAATTCATCGTCCGCGACTGGCTTACAGAAACTGGTCAGGATGTACATTATAAGTCAATTATTGACCAAATAATCAAATAGCTGTTAAACTTGATTTCTGATTTGACCGTTTAATAACTTATCTCTAAAATGACTCACTCTGAAAGGCTTAGCTAATGGTAAAGTGACCGGTTTTTTTACTTTTGCACTTTAAAAATCCCTCACCGAACTCTATGAAAAAGCTTTTCAGATTCATCGGAATTATCATCCTTCTCCTTGTTGTAGCGGCCATTGCAGCTGCTTCCTATGTAAAATTAGCGCTGCCAAACGTCGGTGAAGCACCCGAACTTACCGTTGAAAGAACGCCTGCCCGAATCGAACGTGGCAAATATCTGGCCAATCACGTTAATGTCTGCATGGATTGCCACAGTACCCGCGACTGGAGCCTTTTTGCCGGACCGATCGTACCTGGCGATCTGGGAGGCGGCGGTGAGATTTTTAATCAGGAAATGGGCTTTCCCGGTAATTTTATTTCAAGAAACATCACGCCATATGGCATAGGCAGCTGGTCGGACGGCGAGCTTTTCCGCGCGATCACAACCGGTGTAAGCAAAGACGGACACGCATTGTTCCCGGTTATGCCTTATCATGCGTATGGCAAAATGGACCAAGAAGACATATACAGCATTATCGCATATGTTCGGTCGTTGAAACCTGTAAAAAAAGACATTCCTGCCTCGGAGGCTGATTTCCCGGTTTCTATCCTGCTCAATACAATGCCTTCAAAGGCCACGCCGGGCAAAAGGCCTTCGGAAGACGATGTGGTAGCAACAGGAAAATATCTGGTTACCGCTGCTTCCTGCGTGGAATGTCATAGCAAAAGAGAAAAAGGCGACATTGTGCCGGGCAGCGAATTTGGCGGCGGACAGGAATTTGGGCTTCCATCCGGAACAATAACTTCAAAAAATATTACTCCCGACGTAAAAACGGGGATCGGTTCATGGAGTGAAGAGGCTTTTGTAAAGCGCTTTAAAGTTTACAGGGATTCCAATTACATTGCGCACAAAGTGGGTCCAAAAGATATGAATACGATCATGCCCTGGGCCATGTATTCGGGCATGGAGGAAAAAGACTTGAAAGCCATTTATGCTTACCTCAGAACGCTCGAACCAAAAAGCAACGTGGTGCCAAAGTTCATCCCAAACTGACCTTTAAATAATTTAGCAGCAAACAAAAGGGTCTCCCAATCTTATGGCGGCCCTTTTTTATGTTCCGACAATCATTATGTCACCGTTAAATAAATTAGATGTTCTTATTACGGGAAAAAATTGGCGTCTGCTTAGGCGATAACATTTGGTTATAAAACTATTACTATAATTGGGTGTTTATACTCAACGTTAAGAACAAGGGTTAATCTTTCGGGGTTGGCCCTTTTCGCTTTTAATGTATCACCTATTCGGATCAGCAACAGCTCAATATTTTAAGCGGAGCTTGCACAATGAATGCTTCCATTTTTATAAAAAAATTTCCTATTAATTCTTTATTAATTCATAGTTAAGCAAAAATTATAGGTATGAACCGAGATTTGGGTTTTTCACCAAACAATGTTTACTATGAAAAAGAATTATTTACTGCTGTTATTAATGATCCTGCATTTCATTCCAGGCTACGCTCAGGTTACGCCCGTGGATGATTGCGAGTCGCTTACTGGCTGGGGCGGCGGCGGGAACGCGCTGAGCCTGGATAATGATGCTCCCGTTCAGGGCAACTATGCTATTAAATCCGAGGGCGGCAATACGGAGCGGTTGAGGAAAAATTTCGCAACACCGCTGAACACGGGCATTGCTGCCGGCGAGCTCAACATTGCCTATCTGCAATTCTCTCTTTTCGTATCCGACATCACCAAATTCAGCACTTCGGACGGGCAATTTGAAATAACAAGTTCCGGGAACCCCGACACGGATGAGTTCAGCTGGGGAACGGGAAGCGTCAATCTGCGAAATGGCTGGAATAATGTCGTGCTGCGACTGAGTGCGGCAGGCAAGTCAGGCAATCCTGATTTGGCGGCGATCAATTTTTTCAGATATTACAAACCCATCAATGCGGGTGAATCGGTTGTTATCAAAATTGACAACATCCGCTTCACCAAAGGTTATGAGGGCAGCGAATTGATTGGTGCAAAGATTTTTAATAAAGCGGACGATTTGGCCGGTTGGTCGGGAAGCAGTGGTGTTGCTGTTGATAACGTCAACAAAATCCTGGGCAATGGCTCAATAACCAGGACCGGTGCGGGCCAGGATTGGTTTATTTTGAATACAACCCCATTTAATACAACGGTAAGCGAAGCAGCCGGAATTGCCAAATTCTGGCTTTATGTTTCCGATGCAGGTCTTTTTAATGGAGCGGGCAACATTGTTTTCTCCTCGTCGGGGCAGGCCGGCAGTGATGCATACCAATGGAACATGGCTGCACAAAAGATCCAGAATGGCTGGAACCACATTATTTTACACTTATCCGATGCTACGAAATCTGGAAACCCAAATCTGGGTGCCATTAATTATTTCCGTATCAGCCAGCCCCTGAACGGCGGCTTTACAGCCAAAATCGATGAAATTGAGTTTTACGAACCAATGCCAGCAACCACGGCAAACCCAGCCGATAACACATTGAATGGCAAAGTCATGTTCGGTTACCAGGGGTGGTTTGGACTACCTTCCGACGGCTCGCCAACGCACAATTGGTGGCTGCATTGGTTCGGAGGAGCACCGGAACACGCCACTTCCACGGTGGACATGTGGCCCTACATGGGCAATTATCCAACGAGTGAACAGGTTGCCACCAATATGACCTACGCTAATGGTTCTCCGGCAAAGTTGTTTTCAAGTTACAGTTATAACACCGTAGACGAGCATTTTAAATGGATGCAGGAACACGAGATCGACGGCGTTTTTCAGCAGCGCTTTCTGGACTATTTCCGCACGACGGACACGCGCGTCCACCGGCATTTCGACAAGGTGCTGGAAAACGTGCAAACGGCCAGCAACAAATACGGACGTGTGTACGCGATCATGTACGACCTCTCCGGTGCCGACGCCACTTCAACGGAACAAGTAATCGCAGATTGGAAACGGCTGGTGGATGAAATGGGTGTGACTTCGGAAAGCAACTATCTTTGGCACAAAGGAAAACCGCTCGTTGCATTGTGGGGACTAGGGCTCGCATCCAACCCCGATGCTACTGCCGAACGTTCGGAAAAACTCGTGAGATGGTTCAAAGAAGGCGATCCGGCTGACCCGACTGACGACCCAAAATACCGCGCCAACATGATGGGGGGCCTTAATAACAACTGGCGCGACCACTCGCCGGCGTGGCTCGCCGTGTACGATCTACTGGATGTGATCAGTCCCTGGTCGGTGGGGCGATACAATAACGAAAGCGGCGCGAACGCATTCGCAATCAACACCATACGGCCTGACATGGCTTACCTGGCCCCCAAAAGCATTGACTATATGCCGGTAATATTTCCGGGGTTCTCCTGGTTCAATCTGCAAACTTATCGCAATAATCCGTCAGCGGCGATCAAGAATTCGATCCCTCGCAATGGTGGCAGCTTTTTATGGCAGCAATCTCAGAATGTGATCAATGAGGGTGCAAATATGGTTTACCTGGCTATGTTTGATGAAGTCGATGAAGCTACGTCCTTCTTTAAAATGGAGAAATTTGCGGATCACACGCCTAAGGGCGGCAACACCTGGTTCTTGTCGCTGGACGCCGATGGTTACGATCTCACGCCCGACTGGTTTATGGCGCTGGGCGGTTATACCAAAAAAGTGTTGGCCGGGAAAGCAACGAACAGCTTGTCCGTTCCACTTTATCCCAATCCATTGACTACCGATGCCGGTAACCCGTTGCCCATCACACTGATCAGCCTCACCGTCCAGGCGGAAGGAAATCTGACACATTTAAAATGGCAGACTTTACAGGAATCCAACAGCTCGCATTTTGAAATACAAAGAAGTAAGGACGCCAAAAATTTTACAGAAACAGGACGTGTAAATGCGCAGGGTAACACTGTCAAAGACACCGATTACCAATTTCAAGATATGGGTTTGTCGGCAGGTCGTTACTATTACAGGTTGAAAATGACGGACCGCGACGGCACGTTCGCATTCAGCAGCATTGTGACGGCGGAGATTAAGGACGGCGGTGAGATCAGCATTTATCCTAATCCAACTTCTTCTTCCCTACGCATCAGATCCGAAAGCAAAATTCAACAGCTTGATATTATCAATGCATCGGGGCGGAAAATCCGGACGTTCAATCCCGGCACGCTCACTTTTGAAGTGGACATCAGCACCTGGACGCCTGGCGTTTACGTCATTCGGGTTAATGGTGTAGACAGAAAAATTGTTAAACATTAACAGCATGCACCAGTCAACAGGATATTCGAAATTTAAGCCACCTTAAACAATTGCTTCATTAAACTTGGGTGCGCCGAAACGTTTCAAGCTTGCAATGTGCGAGCCAACTGCTCCAAAAAATGATTTGTTTTCCAGATATTTAAGTCCGAATTCCCTGGCCGTTTCTTTCACGATCGGAGCAATTTTAGGATAATGTACATGGCAAACCTTGGGGAATAAATGATGCTCAATTTGAAAATTAAGCCCGCCGATATACCAGCTTAACCATTTATTTCGAGGTGAAAAATTAACGGTCGTCTCCAACTGGTGAATAGCCCAGTCCTTCTCGATAATGCCTTTCTCGTTCGGATGCGGATGCTCGGTTCCTTCAACGGAATGCGCCAGCTGAAAAATTACCGTCAATACAAGCCCTGCGGCGAAATGCATTAGCAAAAAACCAGCGAAGATTTGGCCAAAAGGCATATTGAAAATCAACGTGGGAACACCTAGTAATACTGCGAAATAAATGAGTTTCATGAGGATCAATCCGGTAAGCATCCGCCGGTTTTCCGACTGGCTCTGTCGGTTCACGCCCGATTTGATAAAGAGATAATATTGAATAAAATCTTTAAGAATAACCCAATACAGCGTCAGGATGCCATAGAAGAAGAACGCATAGATCCACTGAAAACGGTGTAGCGGATGCACCTTTTCCCCTGGCGAAAGCTTGATCACGCCGCGGTCTTTAATATCTTCGTCCACATTTGGAATATTAGTGTATGTATGGTGCAGAATGTTGTGTTGCAATTTCCAGTTCAGCACGCCTGCACCCGCCAGATTAATGGTGTAACCCATCCATTTATTAACGGCAGCACTTTTGGAGAACGCACCATGGTTTGCATCATGCATTACGCTCATCCCGATCCCGGAAATGCCCATTCCCATCATCAGCCACAAAAGCAGCGCCAGCCACAACGGCGGATTGAAAGCGATAAGCGCCACAAAAGGCAGTATATAACACGAAATCAGCACAATGGTCTTGATAACCATTGTTTTATTGGCATAACGTGATTTATGATTTTGCTCGAAGTATTGGTCAACCCGTTTTTTCAGGGTCGGGAAGAACAGGCTTTTGTCAAGCGCTGCAAATTTGATTTTTTCTGGATAAGTCATGAGTTATCATGTTAAAATTCGTTTCGGGGAAGCGACTGAAGAAAACAGAATCTAACTTGATCACGTCATGAAGCCATACTAAGACAAAACGTTGAAAATCAATTTTTATTGAACACAATTCAAATTAATATTATATTTCTTTCGTATAATTTTGATAATACTATACAATTGCACAAAATTCTATTTACTAATAAAAGTCAGCCTATCTTTACCCATGGCTGAGCCCGACACTAGAAACATCACCAACATCATTATTCTTGACACCCACCCCGTCCTGCGCAAAGGACTTGCCGTTCTGCTGCAAGAGGGTTTTTCCGAACTACGGCTCATCGAAGCCAGAGATGTGGTTGAGCTCCGGCAAGCGGAGCCTGAACTTGGTCCTTCGCTATTTATAGTTGTGATCAATTCTGATTTTGAGGAAGATGGCACAAGTCCGGTTTTTGAGCTCAAAACAGTCTACCCGGATGCGCCCATTATTTTGTATGGGGAAGAAACAAAGCCCGAGCTGGTCATCTCTTATTTCAAGTCTGGAATCAATGGTTACCTTTCCAAACACAAAGATCTCAGCGAGCTCACCACCTGCATCAACATGGTTCGCGCCGGAAAGCGGTACGTTAATGCAGACCATATGGATTTTCTTTTCGGCTATCTGATCGAGAATTACAAAACTTCCAAAAAACGGGATCTCCTAACCCCCCGCCAAAACGAGATCGCCCGATATTTGATCCAGGGTCTGTCCACCAGTTCGATAGCCGAAAAAACCGGCTTGCATATCTCAACCATCAGCACATTCAAAACCGCCATTTTTTCAAAACTGGGCATAGATAATGTTTTGAAGCTCAAACAAATTTTGGAAGCTGAGGAGAATTGAGCGGTTTCTCTATTTTGCGGACTATTACATTGAGTTATCGTCCAAGATTTCGTTACAATGCCCATCGACGTAAGACCCGCAGCACTGAGTTTCATCATGACTCTGGCGACTTTCTCCTCCTTTTCCCTGCAGAAAAAGCCGTAAACCCAAAAGCTGCCAAACATCATTTACATTTACGCCGATGACATGGGTTATGGCGAATTGTGCCTGCATGGCAGTTTCTGGCACCAGTCATTGGTAAGTCCGGAAATTAGTTCAAATCCAAACTGACGTATATTACTTGTCGTTCAATAACGCAACTTGGTTTTCTCTACTTCCACATTCAAATAACATCATTTTGAAATAAAAATATTTAAATAATTATTATAAATTTGCCTTCATCCCTTTGATACTTTTCGTAAAAATAGCTGGATTGGCATGGTTGATAATCTTGAAAATGAACATCTTATCGAGGCATTACAGGAGGGCAGCGAAAACGCTTTTACTGTAATTTACCAGCGTTACTGGTATAAGATGTTCCTGGTGGCTTATCGCAAGCTTCAAGATAAAGAAGCCGCCGAGGAGATCATTCAGGACATTTTTCTGAGGCTTTGGAAGGAAAGAATCACTGCAAAAATCAACAATCTCGACCACTATCTTTTCGCAGCTGTGCGATACGAAGTAATCAATCACATTCGCAGCAATGTTACCAAAGGAACATATGCAGGCAATGCAATGGATTTTGATTCGCTGAGTGAATGCAATACGGAAAATCAAATCGCGCTCAAAGAATTACTGTCCCAAATCGAAGAAGGACTGCACATTTTACCCGGAAAGTCCGGCGAAATATTCAGGCTTTACAAGCTGGAACACTGGCCTATCAGCCGCATTGCCAAGCATTTCGACCTTTCTGAAAAAGCCATCGAGTATCACCTTACCAAAGCGACAAAGTCTGTCCGCAACCACCTCAAACAAGCGCTTTATACATGGCTTGTTGCCGTTACTGCATTCTTCTTCCAATAAGACCGGCTCCCGTTGTCAGGAATTGTCGTTTGTATTTTTAAAACAATTTTAAGCTGATTTCTGTATTTGTATATAATTTTTCAAATAAATTATAAACTTATTTAGGGGCACCTGCTTGTTTTCCGGCTTATAGTCAAAGATAACAACCGCTTGTCAATGAATATAAAGGAAATTCAGGCTTTGCTGCTCAAATACCAGAACAGACAATGTTCAGATGAGGAGATTGCCAAAATTCATTATTGGTACGATCATCTCAATGAAGATTCGATGGCATCGCTTTCCGGCGCGGAACGTGAAAACATGGAAGGCCGCATTCTCGATCATTTGATAGCCGGAATCAGGGAAGACAAAAAGCAGGAAACCGTGCTGGTTCGCAGCTGGTGGCAGCGAACGGTGCCTTACTTATCCGCGGCAGCCGTGATCATTGCGGTTTGCAGCTATGTATTTTTTGGAAAAACGATTTCAGATCCTGTTACCAAAAGTGAGCAAATAATGGTGCAAGTGCCCGTTGATCAGCTGCTTACCAGGCATAATAATTCCAGCTCAACACAAAAGATTGTGCTGGAAGATGGCAGCGCTGTCACACTAACTCCGGGCAGCAAAATTATTTACCCGAAAAAATTCCCAAAAGAAAAACGTGAAGTTCAGTTGCTTGGAGACGCCTTTTTTGAGATTACCAAAAACCCGGACAAACCATTCTTCGTTTATAGCGGAAAGCTGGTTACCAGGGTCTTAGGAACAAGTTTCAGGATCAAAACAAACCCAAAAGGGCAGGCACTTGAAGTGGAAGTGGTTACCGGAAAGGTTTCGGTGTTTGAAAACGACGAGTCATTCATTGATAACGCCGTTGATCACCAGTCCAACGGCGTTGTGCTCACTCCCAACCAGCGCGTAACTTATTTCCCTGAAAGCAGGCATTTGATGACCGGACTGGTTGTAGCACCAGTTAAAGCAAGCGTTGCCGTGGACGAATCGCGACTGGTTTTCAACAACATCGCGATGGGCCGCATCGTGGAAGCACTGCATAAAACCTATGGCATTGAAATCGTTTTTGCCAATGATCGCCTCGCCGAATGCACATTTACCGGAGACATTACCGATTTGCCGCTTTATGAAAAACTGGACCTGGTCTGCGGCTCCGTCGGCGCTGATTATGAGATCAAAGGAACACGCATTCTCATCAACGGCCGCGGCTGTGAGTAACCTATAACCCCATATACTGCACCTAAACCCCAAAACTATGATGAAAAAAAAGTTGAACAAATAAAAAACCGGCAGTGCGCGAACACTACCGGCCCTTGATTACGGCCTGCATGTAAAATCCTTGGACAGAAAGCGCATGCGGCCAACGTCCTGTTTTTCTCAAAATAGAACCAACAAAATTATGCAAAGAAACCTACAATTAAAATGGTGTGCATCACTGTGCATTCTCATGAAAATAACATTCGCTCAATTCCTTTTCGCCATCGCCTTCACCAGTCTCACCTACGCGACTAACGAAAGCCGTGCGCAGGAGATTATGGACAGACAAGTCACAATCCACGCACGGGATGCCGAATTGAAAGATGTGCTGCGCGACCTGGAAGAGCAGGCAGAAGTAAAATTTGCTTACAGCCAGAAAGCGATCAAAGCGGATCGCACGGTCAACATTCACATTGTTAACCAGAAGCTGGCAACAGCATTGGCAACGCTTTTTGAACCGCTGCACATCTCTTTTCAACTAACTTCCGGAAGAATATTGCTTACCTCGCTTACCGGCAATGTGCCCGCTCCTGCCCAGCAAGAGCAAACGGAGGAAGCGGCAATGCCGGCCGCTGAGCTCATTAAGGGAAAAGTCACAGATGAAACCAATGCAGGATTGCCCGGCGTGAGTGTGGTTTTGAAAGGCACGCAAAAAGGAACGACTACTAACAAAGACGGCGATTTCGAAATAGACATACCCGAGCGAACGGGTTCGGTGCTGGTTTTTAGCTTTGTGGGTTACAAAGCGCAGGAACTGGCTATTGAAAACCGCACATCGATTGCCGTGGTGATGGAGCCGGAAAACAAGTCGCTTGAAGAGATTGTGGTGATTGGTTATGGCGCGGTCAAGAAAAGTGACCTTACTGGCTCGGTTTCAAGCATTAAGAGCGAAGCGATCCGCGAAATGCCTGTCACTTCTGTGGATCAGGCGATCCAGTCGCGGGCACCGGGTGTGCAGGTGACGCAAACTTCGGGAGCGCCGGGTGGTGGGATCTCCATCCGGGTGCGAGGCGCAAACTCCATCAACAGCGGCAGCGAGCCACTTTATGTGATCGACGGATTCCCCATGTATCCTGACAATGGCGCGTTGGGAACGAGCGGAAACCGCCAGCCGACCAACGCCATGGCAACCATTAACCCGAATGAGATTGAATCCATTGAAATACTAAAAGATGCTTCTGCGACTTCCATTTACGGTTCCAGAGGTGCCAACGGCGTAATATTAATCACTACAAAACGCGGTAAGGAAGGGCAAAGCAGCGTGGATTACGATGGTTCCTATTCCTTTCAAAGCATTGCCAATGAAGTGAATGTGCTCAATGGCGGTGATTATGCGCGATATATCAATTTATTGGAAAAAAGCCAGGGCGGAAACCCGCGCTATTCCGATCAGCAGATCGGCCAGATCGGCGCCGGAACGGATTGGTGGGATGTGATCTCGCGCAAGGGCGCACTGTCCAATCATCAGCTTTCGTTCACCGGCGGCACCAAGGGCATGCGTTATGCATTTGTTGGTAATTACCTGGATAACAAGGGGATCATCAAAAATACGGATTTCAACAGATATGGTTTCCGGATGAACCTGGACAACGACTTTTTGAAAGGAAAGGCAACATTGAGCAACAGCTGGTCATTCAACCGCTCCGGCAGCAGCAACGTGCCTACGGACCGCGGCGGCCCGGGCGGAATTGTAATTTCAGCACTTGGGCTCGATCCTACTGTGGGTGTTTATGACGCAAACGGCGGTTACCAGTATGCCAGCTACGACCAGCGTTTCCTGACCAATCCGCTCGCAGAAGCCATGGAGGGTTACGACCGAGACTGGACAAACCGCCTTTTTGGAACCACAGCATTAACCTTTAACATTGTAGAAGGGCTCAAATTCCGCACAAGCATTGGCGTGGACCTGGTGAATGCACGCCGCACTACATTTTACAACAA
Organism: Dyadobacter fanqingshengii; assembly: GCF_023822005.2. GTDB lineage: Bacteria > Bacteroidota > Bacteroidia > Cytophagales > Spirosomataceae > Dyadobacter > Dyadobacter fanqingshengii. The sequence continues at coordinate 214,854 of NZ_CP098806.1, read as the reverse complement.
CTTCACTTACCTAGGCCGCCAGAATGACCGTGAATTGCAAAAGGCAAACCGGAACAGCAATAACCTGCTGAATGAGAACATTTTAAGCTATAATAAAGAAATTGCAACCGGTCATTTTCTGGATGTAACATTAGGCTACACGTATCAGAAAGAGCTTAACTATTTTGAATCCAACGCCACCCGCGGGCTTTCTTCCGATGACATTGAGGCCGTTAATATGCAGAATGGCAGCCGGCCGCTGGTTCCAACTTCGGGCCGTGTGGAATGGGAACTGCTCTCCTATTTGGGTCGCGTGAATTACAATTTTAAAGATCGTTACCTGCTCACTTTCACATTGCGCCGCGACGGTTCCTCCAAGTTCGGGCCGAATAACAAATGGGCAACATTCCCGTCTGCTGCAATTGGCTGGCGCATTGTAAATGAGGGTTTTTTCAAAAATTCAGGACTTGCAACCGTGTTTGACGATTTCAAACTACGCGCCAGTTATGGTCTTACAGGAAATTCCCAAATTCCGGTTTACCGCTCGGTGGCTGGTTTGATTCCTTATAATTACGTTTTCGGTGGCACGCCTGCGCTGGTTTCGGGTTACGGTCCCAACAGGATCTCTAATAATGATCTTAAATGGGAAAGCACATCCATGTTCAATGTCGGGATGGACTTTGCGCTGCTTTCCAGCCGCCTGACTTTGACAGTGGATGCATTTCAAAACAAAACTACTGACCTGCTGCTGGACGTTTCCATTCCCCAAAGCACGGGTTTCAGCACCATTATGCTCAATTCAGGATCGCTTAGCAATAAAGGGCTGGAATTCGCGGCCAGTTATAAGTTAATGAGTTCCAAAGCATTTACCTGGGATGTGAGCGGTAATGTCTCGATCCTTCGCAACAAAATTGTGGATCTTGGAAAAAGCACTCCGTTTTTTGCAGGCAGCACAAGCAGTCACCTGGGCGTGCTGGGAAGCTGGGTTGAAGCCGGCAACCCCATCGGTGTTTGGCGGGGATACAATTACATTGGATTGTTCCAGAGCGAAGAGGAAGGCAAAACTTTCTCTGCAAAAGCAGGTTATCCAAAATACGAAGATGTGAATGGCGACGGAAAATACACCACGGACGATTTCAAGATCATCGGCGATCCCAACCCGAAACTGACCTGGGGTGCAAACACGACTGTGAAATTCAAAGGGTTCGACGTTTCGATATTTTTTCGCGGTGTACACGGCAACAAAATCCGCAATTTGCAACAGTCAGAAATGGGCGACGGCGTGCAGAAAATCAACCAGATCGGCAACATCTTAACCGATTCCTGGACGCCCGAAAATACGGATGCGCCCAGACCCGTTATCGACGGCCGCCGCGATTTCATTTCTTTCAGAAGATCATCATTTTTTATTCAGGACGGATCATTTGTGCGGCTGCAAAACTTGTCGCTGGGTTATACGGTGCCCGTCAACAACAAGATTATCCGTCATGCAAGGGTTTATGTGAGTGGCCAGAATTTGCTTTTGTTCACCAAATACAAAGGATTTGATCCCGAAGTAAACAATCAGGGCCAGAACAACCTCAACCGCGGAGACGATTACGATGCTTATCCGCGTGCACGCCAGTACACAGTTGGTGTAAACCTTGGAATCTGATCATCATTCACTTGTAACATTGGTTAAAATGAAAAATATACAATTACATCATGTAAGAATCTTCACGCTGGTCATGCTGCTGCTTACCGGCGCCGGCTGCTCGGATCTGAAAGAAAAACCCGATTTCATTAACCCGGAAACATTCTATAAAACGGCAAACGAACTGAAATTGGGCGTTAATGCGGTCTATGATGATCTCAATTCCGGCGGTTTCGGATTTTTCTACGACCGTTACGTATTTGAATGTCTGATCGGCGGTTACCAGGTGGGCTGGGAAAAAGGCCCGCTGCAATTCAACCTGGGCAATGTAAACCCGGCCGATGAATACATTGAAGCCTACTGGGGCATTTGCTACCGCTCAATCAACCGCGCGAACGCGATCATCGAAACCGCAGAAGCCATGAAAGACCCGAACAACCAGGCGCTGATTGACCGGTTAAAAGGCGAAACATTGTTTCTGAGGGCATTTTATTATTACGGCTTGCTCAGCTATTTCGATGACGCCCCGTTATCAGTAAAATCGACCCAAAACATTACCGAGCTTCCTACCAACAGCGGCGGAAACCGGGCGATTATTGACCAGATCTATGCCGACACCAAAGCCGCAGCCGAGCTGCTTCCGGCGAGTTACACCGGTGCCGACCTGGGCCGTGCCACCAAATGGGCAGCCAAATCCGTTCTGATGAAGGCACAATTGTGGGACGAAAAATGGGCCGATGCCAAAGCAACCGCAGAGGACATTATCAATAACAGCGGCATTACATTATACGCCGATTTCGCATTCAATTTCGACCTTGCCCATGAAAACCAGGGTGAGCGCATTTTCGAAGCACAAGTATCGGCAACGGCCAGCCCCAACGAATACAGCCAGCATTCGGCGCATTTTAATCCCGAAGATTTCCCAAGCGAGCTGGGTGGTTCCGGATGGAGCTGGATCAGCACGACCCAGGAATTCCGCTCGGCCTATGATCCAAAGGACAAAAGAATCGCAGGCACATTCATCGAAAGCTATCCAACGGGCCGTTTTGGGAAAATCAATGGCGTATATCCGACCGTAACATGGAGCCCGAAAGCCGATTACAACCTTTCGCGTTTTGGTGGCGTGGTAAAATCGGATGCGAATCCAAAAGACCCGGCGCAAATGATCTTCGGCAAAGCATGGTCCAATAAAATCGCCGAGCTGGACAGACGCAATTCGGCCACCGAGAAAAACACAATTTACATTCGTTTATCGGACATTCTCCTGGGCCATTCCGAGGCTTGTAATGAGAGCGGACAAGGCAATGCATTCACCTCGATCAACAAAGTCAGGGAGCGCGCAGGACTGGCCGCCTTAAAGGGTTTGACCCAGGCAACCTTGCGGGATGCCATCATTCAGGAACGCATGCAGGAATTTGTTTTTGAGCAAGTTATGTATCCCGAACTGCGCAGGAAGAGTAAATTCGGAGGCCCAATTGATTATCTTAGTAAAGAAATAAAACATTTTGCTCAAAAATACAATGTTGACCGCGTGCCCAAGGCGAAAGATTACGTTTTACCATTGCCGGTAAAAGAACTGCTGGGTAACCCGAATGTGAAGCAAAATGCGACCTGGCAGTAGGTCAAAAGCGTGTGAAATTTTCAACAAAAAGATTGAAGGATGCTGAGTAACAGATTATTTATAGGCGCGGGGGTTCTCATCATTGCCATATCTTCCTTTTTCTGGCTTTTGGGCTCATTAGGCTCTTCCTCGGTGGATTACAACACCGAGGTGAAGCCTATCCTCAATAAAAATTGCATGGGCTGTCACGGAGGGGTCAAAAAAGCAGGCGATGTGAGCTTCCTTTTTGAACACGAAATGGTGGAACCGGGTAAATCGGGGAAAATTCCCGTGGTGCGCGGTGATGCTGACGCCAGTGAAATGATACGCCGCATATTAAGCGACGATCCCGATGAAAAAATGCCCAAAAACGGCACGCCTTTGAAAGAAGAGGAGATTGCTATTTTGAAAAAATGGATCAACCAGGGTGCGAAATGGGAAACACATTGGTCTTACAAAAAAATTGAGAAACCCGACGTGCCTTCGCTCAACGGTTTCAGTAACTTCTTTGGATTGTTTGATAATGCTGATAAAAAGTGGGCTACCAACGAAATTGACCATTTTATTCTGGATAAATTAAAAGACAAGGGCTTAAATGTTTCCGCCGAAGCCGACCGCGCAACATTGATCCGGCGCGTAAGCCTGGACTTGACCGGACTTCCGCCCACTGAAAAGCAGGTTGCCGATTTTGTGAATGATAAATCTGAAAATGCTTACGAAAAAGTGGTCGACAGACTGTTGAAGTCGCCCGCATATGGCGAGCGATGGACCTCCATGTGGATGGATCTGGCCCGTTATGCGGATACGAAAGGTTATGAAAGTGACGGCGGCAGAACGATGTGGCGGTACCGCGATTATGTGGTAAAATCATTCAATCAGGATAAACCCTTTGACCAGTTCACCATCGAGCAGCTGGCCGGGGATTTATTACAAAAAGACAAAGACGGCTTCCCGCTGGAAGAAAACATGATCGCCACCGGCTATCATCGCAACACGATGACTAACAACGAAGGCGGAACCGACGATGAAGAATTCCGCACCGCCGCACAAATCGATCGCGTGAACACAACCTGGGAAGTTTGGCAGGGAACTACATTTGCCTGCATTCAATGTCACAGCCATCCCTATGACCCCATTCCGCACGAGGATTATTACAAATACATGGCCTTTTTCAACAACACACGCGACGAAGATGTGTGGGACGAATGGCCTAAAATGCGGTTTTATAAAGGCGAAGATTCCGCGCGCGTGGAGCGCGTGAAAAGCTGGATCAGGCAAAACAAACCCGAGCAGCTGCCGCAGGTGACGCAGTTTATGAAGGTGATGGAGCCAAAGATCAATGCACACAATTTCGTTAAAGGCGACCAGTCTACGGTTTTGCTGATTTCTTATTATGGTGTCAAAAATAATGGGAATGCAAGGATATCGCAGGTGGATCTTTCGGAGGCCGATAACGTGGTCATGAATGTTTCCACCAAAGCGCAGAACGCCGTGCTTTCCCTGCATCTGGACAAGCTGGACGGGCCGGTTATTTCTCAAATCAATGTGCCTGTCAGAGATTCGGTGATCATTGCACCAGTGACCAAAACGCCTGGCAAGCATGACATTTTCCTATCCTTAAAAAGCTCAAAAAATCCCGAAGAATGGGTGCGTATCACCTGGATGGCGTTCCAAAAAGCATTACCGGGATCTGATAAACCGGAATACAAGAGCATCGTGGCGGACTATGCAACGGTTTTGACTCGCCAAACGGAAAGTATGCCCGTGATCTGGGAAGGAAAAGGTGATTTTGCGCGCAAAACCAATGTTTTTGTAAGAGGGAACTGGATGGTAAAAGGCGCCGAAGTGAAACCTGATGTGCCCAAGTTGCTTGCTCCCATGCCCAAAGACGCACCCAAAGACCGCGTCGGTCTGGCCAAATGGATCGTAAGCCGCGATAATGCGCTGACTTCCCGCGTGATCGTGAACCGATTTTGGGAGCAATTGTTTGGTAAAGGAATTGTAGAAACGTTGGAAGATTTCGGTTCCCAGGGAGCCGAGCCCACCCATCCCGAGCTGCTCGACTGGCTGGCTGTCAAGTTTATGGAAGAGGACAAATGGAGCATTAAGAAGATGCTGAAAACAATCGTGATGTCATCCACTTATCGTCAAAGCTCTAAAACAGATGAGAATAAGCTGGAAAAAGATCCTTACAACGTCTGGATTTCGAGAGGCCCGCGCGTGAGGCTGAGCGCCGAGCAGGTGCGCGACCAGGCACTTGCGTGCAGTGGCTTGATTTCCGATAAAATGTACGGACCAGGCGTGATGCCGCCGCAACCCGACAAGATCTGGCAGTCGCCTTATAGTGGTGAAAAGTGGGTTTTGAGTGAAGGCGAAGACCGTTACCGGCGGGGCGTTTACACCTACTGGAAGCGAACAGCCCCCTACCCATCTATGGTCACATTCGACGCGCCAAGCCGCGAATTCTGCCAATCCAGAAGGATTTTGACCAACACACCTTTGCAGGCGCTGGTTACATTAAATGATCCGGTGTATCTGGAAGCGGCGGAAAAACTGGCGACCAAAATGCAGCAGCGCGGAAAAACGCCTGAACAGCAATTGAAGGAAGGCTACCGCATGCTCACTTTCCAAAGCATTGAACAAAAAAACCTGAATGTGCTGGTCAAAGTGTATAAGCAGGCGCTGGACGCATACAAGAAAAAACCAGTGGAAGCAGATAGCATGCTGGTCTATGGGAAAGAGCGCACACCCGAACTGGCCGCGCTGACGATTTCGGCCAATGTGATGCTAAACCTGGATAATGTTATTACCAAAGAATGATATGGAAAACCTACAAAAAGAACTCCAACATACAGCATTGCTTCATCAGACGCGGCGGCACTTTTTGCAGTCGGTCGGGTTTGGGCTGGGTGCATTGGGATTAGGGACCATGCTGGATTCCTGCGGGCCTTCTTCGGCCGCAGACAGTCCCGGCGGCGAGATTGCCAAATCGCGTATTCCGCAGTTTGCGCCCAAAGCCAAGCGCGTCATATACATCCATATGGCTGGTGCACCTTCCCAGCTCGAATTGTTTGATTACAAGCCAGAACTGGTCAAATACCACGGACGGGACTGCCCGGCAGAGTTTTTGGAAGGCAAAAAATTCGCCTTCATCCAGGGTGTGCCCAAAATGCTGGGGCCGCAGGGACATTTTGCGCAATACGGACAATCTGGCGCCTGGATGTCGGACTATGTGCCTTACTTGCAAACTGTTGCGGACGAGATCACATTTCTGAAAGCCATGCATACGGATCAGTTCAACCACGCTCCCGCACAGTTGCTGATGCATACGGGAAGTCCAAGGCTGGGGCGGCCTAGTCTGGGGGCATGGTCTGTTTATGGCTTAGGATCTGAAAATCAGAATCTTCCAGGCTTTATCGTGCTCGCTTCGGGTGGACAACAGCCCGATGCAGGCAAAAGCGTTTTCGGCAGCGGCTTCCTGCCATCGGTTTACCAGGGTGTACAATGCCGCACTGGCGGCGATCCCGTTTTGTATGTTAGTGACCCAAATGGCATGAACCGCGATATGCGCAAACAGACCATTGAAGCCATTAATGAAATCAACAAACAAACCTATGAGGACGTAAAGGACCCGGAAATTCTGACGCGGATCAGCCAGTACGAAATGGCGTTCCGCATGCAAATGTCCGTTCCCGAGGTGATGGACGTTTCCAAAGAGCCGCAATTCATCTTGGATATGTATGGCGTAAAACCCGGTGAGGGAACATTTGCCATGAACTGCCTGCTGGCGCGAAAACTGGTTGAAAATGACGTGCGTTTTGTGCAGCTCTTCGATTGGGGCTGGGACGGCCACGGCACTTCCAAAGACCATAATGTGGAAGGCGGCTTGCGCCAGAAATGCCGCGAGTCAGATCAACCGGTTGCAGCATTGATCAAGGACTTGAAAATGCGTGGGTTATTGGAAGAAACGCTCGTAATATGGGGCGCAGAATTTGGCAGGACGCCGATGCAGGAAAACCGGAACGGGCTCGTAATGCCATTCATGGGCCGCGATCACCACCTGGACGCATTCACCATGTGGATGGCAGGAGGCGGCGTCAAACAAGGTTTTTCACACGGAGAAACCGACGAGCTGGGTTATTATGGAACAAAAGGCAGAACACATGTCCATGATTTACAAGCAACTATCCTGCATTTAATGGGTTTTGACCATGAAAAATTCACCTATCCTTTCCAGGGAAGAAATTTCCGGCTTACCGATACGGAAGGAAAGGTTGTAAAAGAAGTAATTGCCTAAGTTCTAAACCCTTGATCATGCATTACATTTTACTCCAGGATTCGTCCTGGGCAACATTCATTGGCAGGTTTCACCCTGCCATCGTACATTTTCCTATTGGCTTTTTGTTAATCGGCGCCCTGCTTGAACTCGGCAGGCGCTGGGGAAAAGTGGCTGTCAGTGAGAGTGTTATCGTTTTTATTTTACTATTGTCGGCCGTAAGTGCCACATTCGCCTGCGCCGCTGGTTACCTGCTTTCATTAAGTGGCGGTTATGATGCGAATCTGCTCAATAACCATATGTGGAAGGGAATCGGTGTGGCTGTTTTCGCCTGGATGGCCTGGGCGGTCAAATCCGACAATTTGCAACGGATCATGCCCTCCGAAAAGGTCATTTATCTGCCAGCTTTCATCATTGCTACCGTGCTCACATTAAGCACCGGCCACGACGGCGGCTCGCTCACGCACGGGGAAGGCTATTTGACCCAATACACGCCCGAGCCATTCCGCGGCCTCGCGGGTTTGCCTCCGATGCAGCAGAAACCAACTGAAATAAAACCCATTACGGACGTGCAGCAAGCCATTGTCTACACCGACATTGTGCAGCCGATCCTGGAAGCCAAATGCACCCAATGCCACAGCGCAAGCAAAAGCAAAGGCGATTTACGGATGGATCAGCTTGCATTACTGGCCAAAGGCGGGGAAAACGGCCCGGCCTTTGTTGCCGGAAAAGGTGCAGAAAGCGATATGATCAAAAGATGCCTGCTTCCCGAAAATGAAGACGAGCACATGCCGCCCAAAGGCAAGCCGCAGCTGACGGCTGATCAGATCGCGCTGCTTTCCTGGTGGATAGACCAGGGCGCGCCGGCTGATAAAAAGGTGGCACAGCTCACCGTTTCCGAGGCAGTTAAGCCTGCATTGGCTTCGCTGGGAAAAGAAGCGCCGGCGAATGCTGAAAATGCAAAAGAACCCGCCGTACTAAGTTTAAAAGTGCCCAAGGCAAACGATGAGGCCATTGAAAATCTAAGAAAAACAGGATTAATCGTCAGCACGCTATCCCAGGATCAAAACCTGCTCGAAATCAGCGCAGTGAACCTGCCAGGGTTCAGTGACAAGCAAATGGAGCTTTTACAACCCGTTGCACAGCAAATTACATGGCTCAAACTCGGAGGCACTGCCATTACCGACGCTGCATTGCCGCAAATCGCCAAGTTTCCAAACGTGAGCAAATTGCATTTGGAACATACTGTTATTACCGATAACGGCATTGTCTCCCTGAAACCACTCGCCCATTTAGGTTATATCAACATTGTCGACACCAAAGTCGGAGACAAAGGCCTGAAAGCCATTGCCGATATGAAGGCGCTTCGCTCGGTATATGTTTGGCAATCAGCAGTTACGGATAGCGCGGTGAGCCAGATCGGAAGGAAAAACCCCGACCTTTTGGTTATGAATGGTTTTAATGAGGCCACTGTGGCGCAATTTGTGAAGGCAGGCGATACAGGTGATAAAAAAGAACTCAAAAACAAATAATATGGACCGTCGGAAATTCATGGGCAGCGCCATCGCCACAGCAGGTATGCTGACGGGCTTTGAAGCTGTTTCGGGTGCGGAAAAAGCGCCAGCTCAGTTTGCAAACAAGCTTTCTTTAAAAATATTGGGAACCAATTGGGGCTTTGCCGGCACGACGGACGCGTTTTGCGCAGCAGTAAAAAAGGAAGGTTACGACGGCATCGAAATGTGGTGGCCGGGAACAAAGGAAAAGCAAAAAGAGCTGTTCGCAGCGCTTAAAAAACACAGTCTGGACGTAGGCTTGCTATGCGGCTCGGGGGAAAAAGATTACGCAGCGCATTTGGATGCATTCAAAAAACAGATCGATGCCGCTACCACCCAGTATGAGCAGAAACCATTGTACGTCAACTGCCATAGCGGGAAAGATTTCTTTACATATGATCAAAACAAAGCATTTATAGACCATACCACCGCCGCCACGGTAAAAACAGGCATTCCCGTTTATCATGAAACACATAGAGGGAGAATGCTTTTTGCGGCCCACATTGCGCGCAACTTTATTGAGAAAAATCCCGAACTAAGGCTTACACTTGACATTTCGCACTGGTGCAATGTGCATGAAAGCTTGCTTACCGACCAGCAGGAAACCATCCAGCTTGCACTCTCACGCGTGGGCCACATTCACTCGCGTGTCGGGCATGAGGAAGGGCCGCAGGTGAACGATCCCCGCGCACCGGAGTGGGATGCGGCTTTAAAAGCCCACCTGACCTGGTGGGATACGGTGGTGGAAAATAAGGTAAAAAGCGGCGAAACGCTGACTGTCTTAACAGAATTCGGCCCGCCCAATTACCTGCCGACCGTTCCCTTTACGCATCAGCCGTTGGCGGATCAATGGGCCATTAATGTCCATATGATGCATTTGCTGAGGAAGCGATATCTGGCTTAAAATGCGTGAGAATGTTATCAGTCAAGCTCGGTGTAACCGTCGTCTCCCAGGATATCGTGGCCGTCATTGTCCCGGAATTCGCGGACAATGGCGTCCCTTTCTGCTCGGTTTTTGGGATCCACGCTAATGATAATCCCTCCTTCCTTAACGCCCGTCTCGTAAGTGTCGCAATGTTCTTCCGGAATCTGGGTTGCAATCACATGGCTGATGGTGTTTGTCTCAGGCTTTTGCTCCACCTTCCCAATTAACCTCCTGGATATAGAAATGCCCAGCTCGGGCAACGAGATCATGGAAGTGATGGAGATGATAGCGTCCGCCAGGATGTGTCGCGCGCTTTCCTTTGGTTCCTGACCGGCTGTATCATCTTGCACATCAGCCTCGTAAACGGCACTTTCGACAGTCGGGTTGGTGTGCTTGCTCAATGTTTCATCCGACATCAACAGCGAAATATCATCTTCCGTGTGACCCAGTCGCAATAGTGCCTGATAGGCACTTTCCGCGTCTTTTTTGGTAAAGAAAACCGCAGAAACCGTCCCCGGCAAATCATAAGCGTAACCCGATGTTCCCATAACTCAATTTGGTAAAATTTGTGCTTGACTCCTATTAATATAATGCCAGAATGCGCAAAACCTGACCAAAGTCATTTTCCCGGCCAATCACGGTCAAATTTACGGACAAATACTTTCTTCAACTTTGAAAAAGCATTGAGAAGTAAATACCATGGAGCAAGACATTAATACCATAGCACCCGGAGACCCTGTTGTAAATATCGCGAAAAACAAGTGTTATCACTGCGGGGAGGCTTGCGCTCAGGATACGATTACGGCCGACGAACACGCATTTTGCTGTGAGGGCTGCTATCACGTTTACGACCTCTTAAAAGTCACCGAACTCTGCGATTATTACGCCATAGACGACTCCGCAGGCATTTCCCCCGACAAATCTTTTTACGCAGGCAAGTTCGATTACCTGGACCTGCCCGATGTCAACACAAAAATACTAGAATTTACCGACGGGAATCTTTCTCAAGTAAATTGGTATATTCCAAAAATGCATTGCAGCTCGTGCATCTGGCTCCTGGAACAGCTTTATAAATTCAACCCTGCCGTCAGAAGCTCGGTGGTAAATTTTCCGGAAAAGAAGGTCAGGATTACATTTGAAGCCGAAAAAGTAAAGCTCAGCGAGTTGGCAACATTAATTTCCAGCATTGGATATGAGCCTTACATGAGCTTGAACGACATTGCGGGTGAGCAGGTTAAAAAGTGGAATAGAAAGAGGTTGTACAAGGTCGGCATCGCCGGATTTTGCTTTGGCAATGTGATGATGCTCAGCTTCCCGGAATATTTTCATCTGGGAAAAGACGCATTTGATGAAAGCCTCCGAAACACATTTGGTTGGCTGAACCTGGCATTAAGCATTCCCGTTTTGCTTTACTGCGCCAGCGATTTTTTCAAGTCGGCCTGGGCTGCCCTTAAAGGAAAATACCTGAATATTGATGCGCCGATTGTCATAGCGCTCGTTTCTATTTTTAGTTTAAGTCTTTACCAGATCATCACCGGCACAGGCCCGGGCTATTTCGATTCCTTGACCGGCGCAGTCTTCTTCATGCTGACTGGCCGGTTTTTTCAGGATAAAACCTACGCCGGGATCTCTTTTGACCGTGATTACCGCTCCTATTTCCCCGTGGCCGTTTCTGTTTTGACGGGTAAGGCAGAAATCAGAACACCTGTAACGGATCTGAAAACCTCAGACATTATCCTGATCAGAAACGCTGAGCTTATTCCGGCCGATTCTGTTTTGCTCAGCCCGGAAGCCTTGATCGATTACAGCTTTGTTTCAGGCGAAGCCGAGCCGGTAAGGCGCAAAAAAGGCGATACGATTTATGCGGGCGGCAAGCAGACAGGCCCTGCCATTGAGCTGGAAATCGTCCGCAAAGTTTCACAAAGTTACCTGACGCAGTTATGGAATAATGAAAGTTTTTCCAAACAAAAGGAAGACCAGAACCAAATGCTGGCTGCCCGGATCAATCGGTATTTTTCAGTCATCGTATTGATCATTGCGAGCCTCACATTTGCTGCCTGGTATTTTATTTACAAAAACCCTGAAACGGCTTTCCGGGCATTCACAACCTGCCTGCTCGTTGCCTGCCCCTGCGGATTGCTGTTTTCCTCCACATTTACAAATGGCAACCTGATGGCGCTTTTTGGTAAAAATCAATGCTATCCTAAAAACGCGGATGCTATTGAACGGCTTTCCAAAATTGACACAGTCGTATTTGATAAAACGGGCACCATAACCCGCCCGGACGATGCCGAAGTGGTTTTTATTGGCTCAAAACTGACGGATCACGAACGGGCAATGGTAAAAACGTTAGCCACGCAATCTTCCCATCCGCTCAGCAGACTGGTCGTAAAAAGCCTTGCACAAGTTCATTCGGGAACACAAGCGCTTTCGCATTATATAGAAGCCAGCGGATCAGGGATCAAGGGCTTGTTTGGCAGCCACACGGTGAAGCTGGGCTCTGCGGTCTGGGCAGGAGCACAAAATGACCGGGAAGCTGCTATGGATGCTGCTCACGATCAGCACTTTTCCAGGGTTTATGTAAGTATTGATGACATTTCGGCGGGTTATTTTTTGGTAAAAATAAAATACCGGGAAAATCTGCACAAAACCATTGACCGGCTTCATGATCACGGGTTTAACACCTATTTGCTTTCCGGTGACAAGCCTACTGATCAGGAATATCTGGCGTATATTTTCGGGAACAATGCTCATTTGTATTTCAAACAAAAACCCGAAGACAAGCTGGCATTCATAGCAGCTCTGCAGGAAAAAATGCATCAAAATGTGCTGATGGTGGGCGACGGGCTCAACGATGCGGGCGCTTTGCAGCAAAGCAATGTGGGCGTTGCCGTTTCCGATGATATCAATAATTTCACACCATCCTGCGATATGATCATCGACGGCAAGCAGCTTTCCCGCCTGCCCGCGTTCATCAACCTGGCGCGTCACGGCCAGAAAATCATCAAAGCCAGCTTCGCTATATCACTGATTTACAACATCGGAGGGCTTTTCTTTGCCATAGGCGGCCAACTCTCGCCAGTGCTGGCGGCCATTCTGATGCCTGTCAGTTTGATTTCAATTGTAGGCTTTACCACCATTGCCAGCAACGTGGCAGCCAACCGAATTTTGAAAAACTGACCAAAGTCACTTGTGAACCTTGCTTGCGTCATCTTTCTGCTGGGGGCGATCCGGTAGTTTTGGTCATTAGAAAAATAATAAAACCCTTCAAATGAGCGCAATGTTCGTCATGATTATCGCCAGCCTCGGCATCGCCCTGGCCTTTTTGGGAGCCTTTATCTGGTCGGTGCGAAAGGGCCACTACGATGACGACTATACGCCCTCTGTCCGCATCCTATTCGATGATAACAACAGCGACACTGCAAAAACCAACACAACAGATATTCACTAAATTTTACCTGAGTTATGTCAAACGTTCCCCATCCTGCTCTGGCAACCGTTGAACTGGATGAGTTCCAATATGATAACCGCATCGTGCGGGATTTCGCGATTGCAACGATTCTTTTCGGGCTTATTGGTATGCTCGTCGGGCTGCTGGCTGCATTGCAGCTCGTGTTCCCGGACCTGAATATGGATCTGCCCTATCTTACTTTCAGCCGCATCCGGCCTCTGCACACCAACGCGGTCATTTTCGCTTTTGTGGGCAATGGCTTTTTTACCGGCTTGTATTATTCCGCTCCGAGGGTTTTAAGGACCCCGATGTGGAGCCCTATGCTGAGCAGGATCCATTTCTGGGCATGGCAGTTTATCATTCTGGCTGCGGCCATCACATTACCGATGGGCCTTACCACTTCCAAAGAATACGCGGAACTGGAATGGCCGCTTGACATTGCCATCGCCGTGGTGTGGGTTGCAGCGCTTATTAACCTGGTAATGACCACCATTCACCGCCGCACCGAGCACATTTATGCCGCGGTCTGGTTTTACATTGCTTCGTTCGTCACCGTTGCGATGCTGCACGTGGTGAACAGTATGGCGCTTCCTATTTCTCTTTTCAAAAGTTACTCTGTGTACGCAGGTGTGCAGGATGCACTCGTGCAGTGGTGGTATGGACACAATGCCGTGGCGTTTTTTCTTACGACGCCTTATTTAGGACTGATGTATTATTTCCTTCCTAAAGCGGCTAACCGTCCTATCTATTCCTACCGGCTCTCGATCGTGCATTTCTGGGCGCTGATATTCCTTTATATCTGGGCCGGGCCGCACCATTTGCTTTACACGTCGCTTCCCGAATGGGCGCAAACATTGGGAACCGTGTTTTCCGTGATGCTGATCGCGCCTTCCTGGGGTGGTATGATCAACGGGTTAATGACCCTGCGCGGCGCCTGGGACAAAGTGCGGGAAGATGTTGTGCTGAAATTTATGGTTGTAGCCATCACGGCTTACGGTATGGCCACATTCGAAGGCCCGATGCTCTCTTTCAAAAACGTAAACGCCATCGCGCATTATACCGACTGGATCGTAGCGCACGTACACGTAGGTGCGCTGGGCTGGAATGGCTTCCTGACTTTCGGGATCTTGTACTGGCTTTTCCCCCGCATATACGGACGTCCGTTATATTCTCAAAAGGCTGCCAACTTTCACTTCTGGATCGGCACGCTCGGGATTTTATTTTACACCATTCCCATGTATTGGGCGGGTTGGGTGCAAAGCTCCATGTGGAAAGAGTTTACGCAAGAAGGCCTTTTGAAATACCCCAATTTCCTGGAAACCGTAACGCAGCTCAAACCATTGTACTTTCTGCGCAGCGTAGGCGGCACGTTGTACATTGTCGGCTTCATAGTGATGATCTACAACTTGTGGATGACCGCACTGAAAGGCAAGCTTATCGCAACAGAAACAGCCAAAGCAATGCCGTTAAATGCGATCTGGCATGCTGAAAAAAGCGAGTACTGGCACCGCAGGCTGTTTGAGCGTAAGCCGCTGGCATTGACCGTTTTTGCATTGGTTGCCGTCGCCATCGGCGGAATGATCGAGATGATCCCGACATTCATGATCAAATCCAATGTGCCGACCATTACAGCTGTGAAACCTTACACGCCATTGGAATTACAGGGACGTGATATTTATGTCCGCGAAGGCTGCTATGTGTGCCACACCCAAATGATCCGACCATTCCGCTCCGAGATCGAGCGTTACGGAGAGTATTCCAAATCAGGTGAATTCGTATACGACTATCCGCATCAATGGGGTTCTAAACGCACCGGACCTGATCTGCACCGGGTAGGCGGAAAATATCCCGATTCCTGGCACTATAACCACATGGAGGATCCAACCACCATGTCGCCGGGTTCCATTATGCCCAGATATGGCTGGTTACTGGAAGACGACCTGGACACGAGCACAACTGCTGCCAAGATCCGTGCTATGCAAACATTGGGCGTGCCTTATGAAAAAGGCTATGACAAAATCGCCAATGCGGATCTCAGCAAACAATCCAAGGAAATCCAGGCCAGGCTCAAACAAAGCGGCATCAAGGCAGACGAGGATAAAGAGATCATCGCACTCATTGCCTACCTGCAACGATTAGGAACTGATATTAAAAATGATTGACTTATGAAATTCCGAACATATCTTGAAACCATTGCCGGCATAGGCATTTATCCGCTGATCTCGCTCATTATATTTTTTGTCTTCTTCCTGTCGCTGATCGTTTTTGTGATTGGGATTGATAAAAAGTCGCTGCAAAAAATGGAGCGTATGCCATTGAATGATGGTGTGATCAAAAAGGGCTTGTTATCTGTACTTTTCTTTTTCATGCTGGGCGGTTCGGCCTTTGCGCAGGATCAGGCAGCAGAACCTATCCGGGCGATCAGTGGCACTGAGCTTATCCTTTTGATCTTGCTCGGCATCATTTTCTTTGCGGCGCTGCTGGTTGTGATCGCACTAGTTAACACGGTAACATTGCTTCAAAAAATCTCTGCCCCACCCAAAACAGAAGCGCATACAGACCCCGTCGTTTCCTGGTGGAAAAAGTTTGCCGGAATGAGCGTCATGCCGAGTCAGGAACATCACCTCATCATTGAAGGGCACGATTATGACGGCATTCAGGAGCTGGACAACCGCATGCCGCCGTGGCTGCAGTCACTTTTTGTGGGCACCATTATCATCGGGATCGGTTACGGCGCATATTATTTCAGCGGAATCGGCGATTACCAGCTTGCCGAGCTTGAAAAAGAGGTGGCGCAGGCCGAAATTGATAAAAAAGCTTACATGGCCAAGGTAGGCGCATCCATGGATGAAAACACGGTTACGCTGGTCAGTGAGGAGGCATCAATAGGCCAGGGAAAAGCCATTTTCCAGGAAAAATGCACGGCTTGCCACGGCCCGGATGGCGGCGGAAGTGTAGGCCCTAACCTCACAGACAGTTACTGGCTGCATGGCGCGGGCATTAAAAATCTTTTCAAGGTCATTAAATATGGTGTCCCTGAAAAAGGCATGATCTCCTGGGAAAAACAGCTTTCCCCCACTGACATTCAAAAAGTTGCAAGCTATGTGTATTCATTAAAGGATACCAAACCAGCGAATCCAAAAGAACCGCAAGGTGAACTGCTTAGCGACGATAAAGTCGCAGCCAATTAAGCGGAGTTATCATTCGCACTACACCATGAACATTTCAAACCACGTCATTACCGATCCCGACGAATCATTCCGCGACCATTTCAGTGCAGTCAATGAAGATGGGAAACGCAATTGGTTTTACCCGCAAAAACCAACCGGGAAATGGCATACGCGCAGGGCTTGGTTTACGGTAGGCATATTGACGCTGCTTTTTGCCACACCATTCATTAAATTCAATGGCCAGCCTTTGTTGCTGTTCAATGTGCTGGAACGCAAATTCATCATTTTCGGCATTTTCATCGGCCCGCAGGATTACTGGCTTTTCGGGCTTACGATGCTCTCGTTCATGGTTTTTATTGTGCTGTTCACCACCATTTTCGGAAGGTTATGGTGCGGCTGGGCTTGCCCGCAAACGGTATTTATGGAAATGGTTTTCCGCAAGATCGAATACGCTATTGAAGGCAATGCAACCAAACAAAAACTGCTCAACAAAGCGCCCTGGAACACGGAAAAGATCGTGAGGAAAACCGCAAAATATGCCGCCTTCCTGATCGTGTCTTTTTTGATCGCGAACCTGCTGCTATCTTATGTGCTGGGGGTGGATGACCTTTCCAAAATCATTCGCGAGCCTATTGCTGACCACCTTCCGCTTTTTGGCGGCATCATTGCTTTCACGGCCATTTTCTATTTCAATTTTGCTTGGCTGCGTGACCAGGCTTGTACTGTGGTTTGCCCCTACGGCCGTTTGCAAGGCGTGCTCATGGACCGCAACACCATCAATGTTGCTTATGATTACGAGCGGGGCGAGCCTCGGGGAAAAATCCATAAAAACCAGGAGCGCACGGAAGGTGACTGCATCAACTGCCATCAATGCGTAGCAGTGTGCCCCACCGGCATTGACATCCGAAACGGCCTGCAAATGGAATGCGTGAACTGCACTGCCTGCATTGATGCCTGCGACAACATCATGGATAAAGTAGGATTTGAAAAAGGCCTGATCCGCTACACTTCCGAAAATGCAATTGTGAAGAAAACCAATAAGCTCATCACGCCGCGTGTCATTGGCGCCATGGCAATGCTGGTTTTACTATGGTCGGTGCTTGGGTTTATGGTTGTGTCAAGAACCGATACGCAAACCATGCTGTTGCGCGCTCCGGGCAGTCAATACATTGAAAACAGTGATCGGAGTATTACGAACCTTTACACATTTAAGATTTTTAACAAAACCAACCAGACCATTAACCCAACGATCAGACTCGAAGGAGTTTCGGGCAAGCTGATCTTTGCGGGAAAGCCAAACTTGGCACTTGATCCGGCGGGTATGGTCGAAGGCACGGTCTTCATTGTGGTGCCTGCAGAAGCATTAAAAAAACGCAAGACAACATTGACATTATCTGTTTTCCAAGGCAATGAAAAACTGGAAGAATTTGAAACAACATTCATAGCACCTGAGAAATAATGAAAAGCATGAAAATAAACTGGGGAGTGGGCATTACGGCGCTCTATATGGGCTTTGTAGCCATGATACTTGTGCTGGTCAGCATGAGCATCGGTCAGAAAATAGATCTGGTAACGGAGCATTATTACGAAGAAGAACTAGGTTTTCAGGAGAAAATCGATAAAAAACAGCGTTCGGCGGCACTAGCTGATCCGGTGAAATGGGAAGTGCAAAATGAAGGCATCAACATTGTTTTTCCCGGCAATGTGACAGAAAAAGACCTGAGCGGCGAGATTAAATTATACTGCCCTTCCAATGATAAAAACGACCGGAAATTTAAGATCTCAACCCAAAATCATGCCCAATTCATCCCGGTCACCAACATTCCGGCAGGCAGTTACCACCTGCAAATTGATTGGAAAAATAAGGAGCAGGCTTACTGGAACGAGGACGTGATCGTGATTGGTCACAAAAAATAAAACATGTGAACAATGCGCTTCCATATCTGGCCTTGACGATGGGGCTGCTCAGCAGTTTCCATTGCATAGGCATGTGCGGGCCCATTGCGCTGGCGCTTCCTGTGCAGCGGGGCAACGCCTGGCAGCGGGCTGCGGGATTGCTGATTTACAATCTGGGCCGGGCTGGCTCCTATGCTTTGCTGGGCGCAGTGGTTGGTGTTTTTGGTAATGCGCTCTCGCTTATGGGTTATCTCAAATATGTTTCTGTGCTGGCTGGCGTCTTGATGCTGGCTTATGTTTTTTGGCCAAAAGCATTTGCACGCTATTTTATCGCGCCCGCTTTCTTGCGCAAGCCGGTTAACCTTATCAAAAAGCAAATGTCCGCCCTGCTGCACAGCCGCAAATTGCAGGGCTGGTTTCTGCTCGGATCGCTGAATGGTCTTCTACCCTGCGGGCTGGTGTATCTGGCATTAATGAGCTCAATAGCAACAGGAAGCAGCGCGGCCGGAAGCATTTTCATGTTTGTTTTTGGGATGGGGACATGGCCGGCGATGATGGCCATCGGTTTTTTCAAAAACTGGGTTACGCCCGCCGTTCGAACCAAATTTCATCAGATTACCCCCGTTTTTATTGCCTTTGCAGGCATATGGCTGCTTTACCGCAGCACACTGTTTCAATATCCGCAAGCATCCCATTCCGCAGCCAAACCCATCACCGAATGCCACGGCAAATAGCGGTTCTACCAGTCCTATCGGCGTTGCAAACCAACAAAGGTTGGTTTTAATACTGACCAATGTCATGTTTTCCGGGGCGCCATAACCCTAGTTTTGATGCATAGTAAACATACAAAACACCGATTACCATGGATAAGGACCTGCTGTTCAAATACAATACACCCGGACCGCGTTATACGAGCTATCCAACCGTTCCCTACTGGCAAAAAACACCGCCCCAGCAGCAAAAGTGGAAGGAGCTGGTAATGAAGGCTTTTCAAGTTTCCAATCAAAAAGAGGGCATTAGTCTGTACGTTCACCTTCCTTTTTGCGAGAGTTTGTGCACTTACTGCGGCTGCAACACACGCATTACCATTAACCATGCCGTTGAAACCACATACATTCATGCCGTGCTCAGAGAGTGGCAGATGTATCTTACAACATTCGGAGAAAGCAAACCTTTAATCCGCGAGATACACCTGGGCGGCGGGACGCCCACCTTTTTTAATCCGGAAAACCTGAAAACGCTCATTCTGGGCTTATTGAAGGATTCCATCGTTCACCCCGAAGCGCAGTTTGGGTTTGAAGCCCATCCCGGCAATACAACCGACGAACATTTGCAGACACTCTATGAGCTCGGTTTCAGACGGATCAGCATTGGCGTTCAGGATTTTAATCCTATCGTGCTGGCTATTATCAACCGCCATCAAACTTACGAGCAGGTTAAGCACCTGACGTTGAAGGCACGGGAGATTGGCTATACATCTGTGAATTATGACATTGTATATGGGTTACCATTCCAAAAAGCATGTTACATGATGGAAACCATGCAGCGCGTGATCCAGCTTAAACCCGACCGCATTGCCTTTTACAGCTATGCACACGTCCCCTGGATCAAACCCGGACAAAGGAATTTTACAGAAAAAGACCTGCCGGACGCCGACAAAAAAATGGCCATTTACGAAACCGGCAGAAATGCATTGGAAGTGGCAGGTTACCAGGACATTGGCATGGACCACTTCGCATTGCCCTCCGATTCTTTATATAAAGCACAACAAGAAGGACGATTGCACCGCAATTTCATGGGTTATACCGACATGCACACACAGCTGCTGATCGGCCTGGGTGCATCCGCCATCAGCGACAGTTGGACAGGTTATGTGCAGAACGAGAAAAAAGTGGAAGATTACTATCAAAGAATTGCAGCGGGCATGATCCCCATCGCGCGCGGCCACGAGCTGACCAGAGAAGATCTGATTTTGCGCCGCCATATTTTAAGTTTAATGACGCAATTTGAAACCTCGTGGGTCAAAACCAGTGAATACTGCGAAGAAGTGTTTCAGTCCGTTGAGCGCCTGGACGAAATGGAGTTTGACGAACTCGTTGAATTACAGCCTTTCAGCGTGAAGGTTACCGAGAAAGGAAGGCCCTTTATACGAAACATTTGCATGGCTTTTGATGCGCTTTTATGGGAAAACAAACCGGAAGCCCAACTGTTCAGCCAGACCGTCTGATCCGGCCATAGCCTTGTCCCTTTCACCAATGTAGTGTACCTTTCTATGTTTGATAGTGATATATTAATTCATACGAAGGTGATAACACGGCACATTGAAATGCTCGATGCCCTCTTTAAACATGCCACGGAAGGAATTGTGGTGGTGGATAAAGCAGGTGCGATCGTGATGCTTAATCCAAAGGCCAAGGAACTGTTTGGTTACCCGGATCTGGACCTGATTGGCAAAAAAATAGAAACGTTGATCCCGCAGCGGTTTGCCGCCAACCACGTGCATTACCGCGACCATTACCTGGAAGCGCCGCGGGCGAGGGGAATGGGGCATTTAATGGATTTGTTTGCAAGAAAATTTGACGGCAGCGAATTTCCGGTGGAAGTAAGCCTGAGCCCTTTTCAAACCAGCGACGGCGAGTTTGTAGTGAGTTTTGTGATTGACATTACAGAGCGAAAAAAGCAGGAAAACCGCATCCGGGAAGCGAATCTTGAAATACAAAAACTGAATGCGGAACTGGAAGAAAGGGTTGAACAACGCACAAGAGAACTGGCGGAAGCCGTCAAAAAAGTGGAAGATTCGCAGGAAGAAGTCATACGCGCATTGAAAAAGGAAAAGGAGCTCAACAATATGAAGAGCCAGTTCGTCACGATCGCTTCCCACGAATTCCGGACGCCGCTGGCTACCATCCTATCATCGGCCTCGTTGATAGGACGTTACGGCACCACGGAAGAAGAAGAAAAGCGGCAAAAGCATGTAAAAAGAATCAAATCGGCGGTTACGAACCTGACCGAGATTCTGAATGATTTTCTGTCGATAGGCAAATTGGAAGAAGGCCGTGTGCATAGCATTCCGGTGCAGGTGGAACTGGAAGATTTTTGCAAAAACCTTATCGACGAAATACAGGGCCTTTGCAAGGAAAAACAGCAAATTCATTTGCAATACAAGGGTAATACGGAGGTTTGGCTGGATAAGCAGTTACTCCGCAATATCCTTTTTAACCTGCTCTCCAACGGGATCAAGTATTCGGACGCGGGTAAGGAAATTACATTAAAGATTAATGCTGAGGCGGATCATGTGGATATGGCAGTGCATGACGAAGGAATTGGAATTCCCGAAAAAGACCAGCCCAATGTATTCGACCGGTTTTTCCGCGCACACAATGCGGGCGCCACGCAGGGAACGGGCCTGGGGCTGAACATTGTCAAAGATTATGTGACCCTGATGGGTGGCAATGTCACTTTTTCGAGCGAAACCGGAAAAGGCACGACGTTTTTTGTATATCTGCCCAATGTAATGCCCGCGCAAGTAAAAATGGATTAATACCAACTCAACACCAATTGTGGAAGCTAAAAAAATACTATTGATCGAGGATAACCCCGAAATGCGGGAAAATACGGCTGAAATCCTTGAATTGGCCAATTATAAGGTGATCACCGCCCAAAACGGTAAAGAAGGCGTTCACCTGACCAACGAATTCAACCCCGACCTGATCGTCTGTGATATTATGATGCCCGAGCTGGATGGTTACGGCGTGTTGCACCTGCTCAGCAAAGATGAGCACACAGCCAACATTCCCTTCATTTTCCTGACTGCCAAAGCTGAAAAGGAAGATTACCGCAGAGGCATGACCATGGGCGCCGACGATTACCTGACCAAGCCCTATGACGACGTAGAGCTGCTCAACATTGTGGAAATGCGTCTCAAAAAAAGCGAAAGGCTCAAACGCCAGTTCGAGCGCTCAGCAAAAGGTCTGGA
The DNA here is from genome assembly GCF_023822005.2 of Dyadobacter fanqingshengii. Taxonomy (GTDB): domain Bacteria; phylum Bacteroidota; class Bacteroidia; order Cytophagales; family Spirosomataceae; genus Dyadobacter; species Dyadobacter fanqingshengii. The sequence continues at coordinate 192,395 of NZ_CP098806.1, read as the reverse complement.
CCAGTTCATTGAAGAAGCCAAATCCTTTGACCTGATCGCCAAGCTCGCCGAAGATAAGAAGGTGAAAACACTGCGAAAAAAAGAAACCATTTATACGGAAGGCAGTTTTCCGTCCTGCGTTTTTTTCTTGCAGAAAGGAAAGGTAAAAGCCTATAAATCAAACGGGAGCGGCAAGGAATACATAACAGACCTGTTTAAAGAAGGTGATTTTTTCGGCTACATTGACCTTTTGCAAGGCGAAGCTTACCAGGAAAGCGCCATTGCATTGGAGGAAGCGGAAGTTTCCATGATTCCCAAAGATGATTTTTTCAATCTCTTGCAGGGAAACCGTGAAGTGTCTTCAAAATTTATACGGATGCTTTCCAATGAGATCAAAGACCGCGAGGAGCGTTTGCTGCATTTGGCCTATAATTCTGTGAGAAAGCGCGTGGCGCAGGCGCTGGTAACATTGGTGCAGCGCTATCAGGAAGATAAGGCCAAGCCATTTTCCATGTCGATCACACGGGAAGACATTGCTTCCATGGTCGGCACGGCAACCGAAACAGTGATCCGCACCCTTTCGGATTTCAAAGAAGAACGCCTTATCGATATGAAAGGAAGCCTGATCACTGTTTTTGAATATGAGAAATTAGCTAGAATGCGTAACTGACCAGTCCAGCTTCCACCGATTCGAGTTGCGCATACATTTCATTCTGATAGGAAATGCTCTGGTTAAGCTTGGGGATCAGCGCTTTATAGTATGCGATCCCATCCAGCAATTGTTCCCTGAATTTGTTGAGATATTTCTCCTTTTTTTCGCTGAATGCCTGCAAGTTGGCTTCCAGATCTTTGGAATAATGTGCCATATACAAGTTCAATTCATTGATAAACATGTTGGGACGGTTCACGCCAGCCAGCAGATCAGCTCTTCCGTAAATATGATCGACCATTTCACTGAGCTTGTAAATTTTTGAAAACCAGGCCAGATTAGGTCCCGGGCAGATGGATACGGCGTGATTTTCTCTTGGGGTTAATAGGTTATGTTTGATCAATGTTGCCGTACTCAGGCCTTCGCAGAGGCAGAGTTTTTCGGTGACTGCGTTGATTTTCCCTTCACGTTCGGCTGTGGATAAACCCAGGGATTGGATCTGCTTTATTTTCAAGTTTTGATATTGGCGGGAAGCTGTGCAGATCGGTTCAGCGGTGAATTCGGTGTTGGATACCAAATATTTTTTCTTGCATGGACTTCCAGGCCTTCCTTTTGCGATCCTTTCCAGACGCTGCTTTTCGGCGCTGCTTCTTTTGAAATTATTGAATAAAACACCCAATGGTGATGAATTAGACACATAGTAGTCGCTGCTTTCAGCGTTGGTAAGTTCGCTTAATGTCTGATCATCCACATTGGTAACCTCCGGCACGAGCAGGAACGGGCTCCCCCATCCAGTTGCGTCGACCTCATAATGTTTTAACAAAAATTCATCTTCCTGAGCAGTCCCGATCCCGCCCTGAACTGTAATGCGTAATGCGGGAATTTCTTTAATATCTATGCTTTTGGCGTTCAATGCAGCCTTATATAATGCAAACAGTTCTGTTAGCATTTCCTGCTTTTTCAATTTAAACTCTTCCAGAATCGGCCCGAGCAAAAATCCGTCCGTTGCAAAAGCATGACCACCGCAGTTCAGGCCCGATTCGATCCTGAATTCGGAAATCCAGATCCCTTTTTTAGCAAGATATTTAGCCTGAATGAATGCAGAACGGAAGTCACTTACTTTGAGGATGATCTGCTTTTTGGAATGACCATTCTGAATTGGATAAAAATCGGCGAAGTTTTCCAGATAATTGTAAAGGCGCGGGTTCATGCCCGCAGAAAGCACCAGCGACGAGGATAATGTGCTGTTTGCAAATCCACGCAATGCAGCCGAAGCATCCGAAAACGCGTCTGGCAAATTTTGTCCGTAAACATCTTTATTGAGTTTATCCACCTTCGACATAATGTTGACATCAATGGCGCCTTTGGTAAGCTGCGATTTCAATGTTGCCTGCAAAAGCTGCTTTTCATCTGACGCTTCCATGGTCACCATTTGCAGATATTGCTTTTTAAGCGTTGCATGTTCAGGCAAAAGCTTGAAATACAAGTTAAGATCAGCTCCGTCTTCGAATGATTGATTTTTCAAATCTTCAAAATTCTTGTCCGCAATGCGGTTAACCAGGTTCAGATAAGCCGTTATGCGTCTGGCTCGAAAATCGTCCTCGTTTTTATTGATTGGAACAAAAATTTCACCGCTGGCTTTGGAATGGTGCTTTCTCATGCGTTCGATCATCTCGTCGTCGACAATCGACATGACCGAGGAAATACCGAAATGGGAGACTTTTACAGGTGTATCAATTGAATATCCAAGGCCTAAAACCGGGATATGAAATGTATGGTGCATGGTTTGCGCATTTGAATAATAATGATCCAAAACTAGATCAGCCTTCGCAAAGAAATATTGACATCGATTGCCAGCTTAACTGATAAATGTCATTGGAAAGACGTTCCTTGCAGGGGAGTTTTGCCGGATTTCCTTTTAACTAACCACCGCACGCATGAAAATCTTATTCTTTTCAGCCAAGCCATACGACCGCACATTTTTCGACCTGCATAACGAGCGTTATGGATTTGAGCTGGAATACCTGGAAACGCACCTTGGGCCACACATTGTAGAAGCCGTTCAGGGTCAAAGCGCCGTCTGCGTTTTTGTCAACGATAAGGTGAATGCCGAAGTGATATCTGTGCTGGCCGAAAAAGGCGTTAAAATTATCGCGCTGCGGTGCGCGGGTTTCAACAATGTTGATCTGGAAGCGGCCCGTGAAAAGGGCATACGTGTTTGCCGCGTGCCCGAATATTCGCCCCAGGCCGTTGCAGAGCACACGGTGGCGATGCTATTGACGCTTAACCGGAAAACCCATAAAGCCTACAACCGCGTAAGGGAGCAGAATTTCTCTTTAAATGGGTTAATGGGCTTTAATTTACATGGAAAAACGATCGGTGTGATCGGAACGGGTAAGATTGGAGCTGCATTTTGCAAAATTATGAAAGGTTTCGGCTGTAAGGTCATTGCTTATGACATTGATATCAATGCTGCTTTACAGGAACTTGGGGTTGAATATCAGGATCTTAACACAGTATTGAGCAATTCAGACATTATCTCATTGCACTGCCCGCTCAACGAGCATACGCACCATTTGATCAAAGCTGAAACGCTGCAAAAAATGAAAAAGGGCGTAATGCTGATCAACACCAGTCGCGGCGGGCTTATAAACACGTCAGATGTGATTGATGCATTAAAAAACAAACATGTTGACTACTTTGGCATTGACGTTTATGAGCAGGAAGAAAAGCTGTTTTTCAAAGATCTTTCAGAGCACATTATCGAGGATGACACCATTCAACGCCTGATGAGCTTTCCCAATGTTCTGGTCACTGCGCACCAGGGATTTTTCACAGAGGAGGCCCTTTCCGAGATCGCCCAGGTCACACTGAGCAGCATTGATGCGCTGGGCAAAGGTGAAGAGCCAGGTAATAAATCGGTGATTTTGGTTTGAACTGTTTGAAATCCTGCCTTTAATTACTCACCTTACACACGTTAAAAAAAGACACGCATGATGAGATGGACATTATTTTTTCTGATTTTCGCGGCAACATTGCAGAGCTGCGGATATAAGGAAAAGGAAGCAGAGCTGGCTAAGAGAGAGCAGCAGATCACCGAAAAGGAACAGACATTAATGCAATGGGAACAGCGTTTGACGCTGTTGGAAAAGGAATTGCAGGAAAAAAAGAAAAAGCAACAGCAAGATTCCACCGCTGTCACCGACTCCTTGCAAGCGCAACCCGTTACGGGTAAATGGATTGTTAAAATGCGCTGTACGGAAACCAATTGCAGCGGATCGGCCATCGGGGATTCCAAAACGGAAACCTGGGAAATTGCCTATCAGAACAAAGGAATTGTAGTAAATACTTTCACAGGAAACGAACTGTCCAGGATCTACAACGGTTCTTTCACTCAAACGCGCCTTGAAGCAACCAACGGCCAGCCCGGCTCGGAATCAATGATGCGTATTCTGCTTGAACTGAAAGATGGCAAAATGGAGGGGACGCGGGAAGTGGAGCGCACCGATTGCAAAATCCGCTACACTCTGACTGCCGAAAGGCCGAAATAATGCTAAACTTGTGCGTATGACTGCGTTGCTGCTGCTAGATCTCTCTTTACCCCTGAAAAATCCGGTTATTATTTTTTCAGTGGTCCTTTTCATCATCCTTTTTGCACCCATTCTTTTCAACCGGATCAAAGTCCCGCACATTATCGGACTCATTATTTCGGGCATGATCGTCGGCCCTTATGGCCTGAATCTGCTCAGCCGCGATAGCAGCATTGTATTGTTCGGAACGGTTGGGTTGCTTTATATTATGTTTCTGGCCGGTTTGGAAATTGATCTGGCCGAGTTCAGGAAAAACCGTAACAAGATCATTGTCTTTGGGTTAACCACATTTATATTGCCATTAGTCAGCGGTACGCTGGCCGGCTATTACATTCTGGGCTACGGATTTCTGTCCTCGCTGCTGCTGGCCAGCATGTTTTCCACGCATACATTGGTTTCCTACCCCATTGCCAGCAAATACGGCGTTACGCGCAACCGGGCGATCAACATGACGGTGGGCGGGACAATGATCACCGACATCCTTGCGCTGCTCATCCTGGCGGGTGTAGCGGGCATGTCCAAGGGTGACGTGTCACCCGCATTCTGGTTCAGGCTGGGGTTTTCGTTCATTGTTTTCGTAGCAGTTGTCCTGTTTGTCTTCCCCATGATCTGCCGCTGGTTTTTCAAGCGTTTCGACGACAGCATTTCGCAATACATATTTGTGCTTGCAATGGTTTTTCTGGCCTCTTTTTTGGCAGAGATCGCCGGCGTTGAAGCCATTATCGGGGCGTTTTTCTCAGGTTTGGTTTTAAATAAATTTGTCCCGCATTCCTCTCCGTTAATGAACCGGATTGACTTCGTGGGCAACGCGTTGTTCATTCCATTTTTCCTGATCAGCGTGGGTATGCTGGTCAATATCAGCGTGCTGGCACACGGCTGGGGCGCATTGAAAGTGGCGGGGGTAATTCTTGTGATTGCTTTGGCCAGCAAATATCTGGCCGCCTGGATCACGCAGAAAGTGTTCCGGTTATCGTCGAATGAAGGGTTAATGATTTTTGGACTAAGTTCCTCCCACGCAGCTGCAACATTGGCCATTATATTGGTTGGTTATAACATTATTGTGGGCGAAACCGCGCTAGGCCAGCCTATCAGGCTTTTGGATGAAGATGTGCTGAACGGCACCATTGTTCTTATTCTTGTGAGCTGCGCCGTAAGCTCTTTTGTTGTCGAAAGAGCGTCTAAAAAGCTGGCATTGTTGCAGGAAGAAGAAAACCCGGAAGATGTGCATGCGGCCAGCAATGAGAAAATCCTGGTTTCCCTCTCCTACCCCGATATGATTGCCGATCTGGTCGATTTCGGGATAATGCTGAAAGCCAAACACAACACTATTCCGCTTTATGGCCTGCACATTGTCACCGACCAAGATCAGAAGCACGATTCGGCTTCTCACGGCAAAAAGATCCTGAATAAAGCCGTTGACCACGCCAGCTCGTCTGAAAATATCCTGATGCCGCTAACCCGCTATGATGCCAATATTGGCAACGGCATTACTTATACCATTAAAGAACAGAACATTACGGATGTGGTGATCGGACTGCACCAGGAAACGGATCATAAGACTTTCCTTGGCCCTAAGATCGAGAGCATTGTGAAGCGCGTTTTTGAAACGATATACATTTACAAACCTGCCCAGCCATTTAACACACTTACCAGGATCGTGGTGGCTATTCCGCCGGCGGGCAGCAACGACCCGGGTTTCCTGCATTGGCTCGGCAAGCTGATCACACTCGCCAAACTGAATGCTATGCCTATTCATTTTTACGCTTCGGCGCGGACGATCAAAGCGATCAAAGGCATTATCGCACGAAAAACAATCACTGTGGAGGTAGAATTCAGCGTTTTCAGCGCCTGGGACGACTTTCTTATTTTCTCTCGTGATCTGAAAATAGACGACCTTTTCGTGATCATTTCAGCAAGGAAAGGTTCGGCATCCTACCTTTCTCAACTGGAAAAACTGCCGGGTTATCTTTCCAATTATTTTCAGGAACAAAGCTTGCTGCTGATCTATCCTAAGCAACTCGATTCGGGCATTAACATGAGCGACATTGAGCAGGCCGACGGCGCATTGATCGGCACATTGTCAGACAAGTTGGGAACACTGACAAAGGCGGCTAAATATTTGCGCAAAATGTTGGGGGATTAATCCAAGTTACCGGTGCTTTAACCGGACATTATAAATCAGCAAACCCGACCTCAGGAAAGATTTGGTTTTCCTGATTTTCCAGATACATCTGCCACCAATCACGCATCACACCGATCACATTGATCAACGTCTTCCCAAGTTCCGTGAGCTTGTATTCAACTCTTGGCGGTGATTCTGCATAAGCTTTCCTGCATATGATCCCGTCCCTTTCCAGTTCCCGTAACTGGGTTGTGAGCATTGCCTGAGAGACACCATCCATTTTTTTTCTCAACTCACCAAAGCGTGCCGGGCACTCTTCGGCGATTGCAGAAATCAGAAGAATTTTCCATTTGCCGCCTATGACTTTCAGTATTTGGGTTACCGGAAAATTATTTTGGGGCAAATCCAAATTTGTTGCTTTTGTAAGCGTCTGATGCTCATTGTTAGTTCTGTTTTCCATACTTGGTACTGTTTTCCAAACTACTTGAAAAAGTTAGTATTCGCCTTGATCTTTAAGTTCTAAATATATGAAAACTTAAAATCCATGCGCTTAAAATTGTCCAGGGAGCTTCTGCTGATCATCTTGTCAGCGGGCATTTTTCTTTCGGTTATAGATTTATTCATTGTCAATGTTGCAATTCCATCCATCAAAAAAGGAATTCATGGAACGGACGCTGATATGCAGCTGGTGATCGCATTGTATCTGCTGGGTTATGCTGTTTTTTTGTTAGCGGGAGGAAGGGTTGGCGACGTTTACGGCAAGAAAAACGCCTACGTTACCGGCATGGTCTTCTTCACAATTGCTTCCGGTTTCTGCGGCTTTGCCCACACCGCCTGGCAACTGAATTTGGGTAGGCTTTTTCAGGGAATCAGTGCGGCTTTTATGGTTCCGCAGGGGATCGCCTATATCCAGGTTTTATTCAATGATCCCAAAGCGCGTACCCGGGCATTTGGGATCTATGGCAGCATTGCAGGCACCGCATCTGTCATTGGTCAGTTACTGGGAGGCATTTTGCCTGATATCACATTGATTGATGAAAGCTGGCGGCTGGTTTTCCTCATCAACTTCCCTATCGGCTTGATCTCAGCCGTTTTCGCGGCAAAATTTCTGCCCGATCACAAAGTTGTCCAGCCTGCCCGTTTTGACTTTTCAGGTGCAGCGCTGCTCACAGTCAGCTTGACATGTTTGGTATTGCCTGTTATTCTGGGTCGCGAGCTCAACTGGCCGCTGTGGAGCGTAATGCTGATTATTTTTTCACTGATCTTGCTTGCTGTATTTATATATATTCAAAAACGTAAGCAAACGGCCGGTAAACAGCCATTGATCGATTTTCATCTTTTCGCATTTAAGGATTTCAGAATCGGGTTATATGCGTCTGTCTGTTATTTTCTGGTTCAAGACACATACTTTCTGATTAATACCGTACTGATGCAAACCGGCTTTGGAATAAGTTCTTCGGTGACCGGCTTGTTTTTCGTCGTCCAAGGTTTGGGATACATGTTCGCTTCTTTTACCACTGTCCGTTATGTGGGCCGATACGGGAAAAATGTGCTGATCGTAGGCATTATCGCCATGGTTGTTTCCCTTGCATTTCATATTGCCTTCCTTCATTCACCCAAGATCAATTTGTTTGTGCTAGTGCCTGCATTGTTTGTGTATGGAGCCGGATGCGGCACAGTACTACCCTCTTTGTTAACATTAACCCTCAAAAATATCCCTTCCGAATACGCCGGTGCGGCTTCTGGAACATATGCCACTTTTCAGCAGATATCCATTGCTTTGGGGATCGGGATTTTGGGTGGAATGTTTTACGATCTGCTTGGATCACAGACCGATGTGCAGGATTTTTCTCGCGCTTATCAGGTCACTTCCTTCATCAATATGCTGCTTTTGCTGGTTGTGGGAATGTTTGTGTTCTTCCTGCCGAAGAGCCACGCACCTTGCCTTCCATCTAAACATTCGTTTGGATTGCCGCGTAAATAATGAGAAATTGCGCGCCCAATTTTTCAAATGATGACGACTTCTGTTTTTTGCGGTATTGATTTTGGCACTTCCAATTCCAGCCTGGCTGTGGCAAATCAAGACAATGTTTTCCTGGTTCCGGTTGAAAACAACCACCAGACCATTCCCAGTGCCATGTTTTTTGCCAGAAAAGACAACCATGCCTATTTCGGCCGGGAAGCCACTGAGCGGTTTCTGACCCGGCAGCCAGGCCGCTTAATGCGCAGCCTAAAACGCGTTTTGGGCAGTTCGGCCATGCGTCAGGGAACAATGGTCAATGGAGAACTGATGAAATTTGACCAGATCATTGCCGCGTTTTTGGATCAGATGAAACGCAAGGCGGAAGCGGATTGCGGCACAGAGCTCCGCCATGTGGTTATGGGAAGGCCCGTACATTTTGTAGATAATGATCCGGCAGCGGATCAACGGGCTGAAAATGAACTGAAACAGATAGCGAGAAATCTGGGCTTTGAACACGTAGGGTTTCAGTTTGAGCCCATTGCGGCCGCGTTCGCGCATGAAGCCGGTGTTACAGGAGAAAAGCTGGCCATGGTGGTTGATCTGGGTGGCGGAACGTCGGATTTTACCATTATAAGGTTATCCAGGGATAATGCCACCAAGCACGACAGAAACGAAGACATTCTGGCCAATACGGGCGTCAGGCTGGGTGGAAATGATTTTGACAGGGACCTGAGCCTGGCCGAAATGATGCCCGAGCTGGGTTTTCGGTCCAAATACGGAACCAAAAACCTGGAAGTGCCCTCCTATCATTATTTTGATCTGTCAGAATGGAGCAAAGTGAATTTTTTGTATACCAACAGGATTTTGTTCCAGGCCAAACAGCTGCTCCGCGAAACGCACGATCCGGTGCGTTATGGCAGGCTGATCAGCGTGCTTGAACAGGAAACGGGGCACGCCGTGCTGGCAGAAACCGAGAAGATCAAGATCGGCCTGGCCAGCAGCGAGAACTTCGCCGCCGCACTCGATTTTATTGATCAGGATCTGCGTATTCATGTAGCCAGAAAGGATTTTGATGCTGCTATCAACACAAAAACAGAACGTATTGTCCAGTCTGCACGGGAATGTCTGCAAGCGGCAGGCGTGACGCCGGAAAGGATCGGGCTGGTGATCATGACCGGCGGTTCAACCGAGATCCCGCTTATCCAACACCAGTTTCGGCAACTTTTCCCGGATGCAGAATGGTCCGAGGAAAACAAGCTTTCCAGCGTAGGGCTAGGCCTGGCCTATGACGCCCGCAATCGTTTTTCGTAAAAGCGCCTATGATGTCAATATTCCTTTTGACGTCACTAGAATTCCCTTTCGCGTCATTTTTCCTAAATCCGGGAATCTATCTTTGCTCTCAGTATAATTAGTCTAAATAAGACTCAACTATTCAGGCGTCCATCTCTTGCAAAACAGGGCTGGCTACAGCCGGGCAATAAATATTAAGTAAAAACCTGATGTTATTGAAGCATTCTCTACTTGTTACCGCGATCGCTACGCTATTTCATTTTAATATCCTTGCGCAGACAACCAATCCAAAAACGGCGACCATCAAAGGCAAGGTGAGGGAAGAAAAAGGCTCGGTGGTAAGTTTTGCGACAGTCAGGGTTAACGGCACCAACATTGCCACCTTTTCCGAAACTGACGGAACGTTCCTGCTCAAAGACGTGCCTTACGGAAACCAGGAGATATTGATCACATCGGTTGAAATAAAATCCAAAACACTGAAATTCAATGTCCACAGGCCTCAGCACGAACTGAACCCGGTTGTAGCCAAAACTGCATTGGATCTCAATGAAGTGCAGATCGTTCAAAAAACAGAAAAGAAACAAATTGAAACACAGGGATTTGCAGTTGCAGTCATTGAAACCAAGGAAGCCTCACTGAGAAACTTGACAACCAATGAACTGCTGGACCGGGCTGTGGGCGTGCGCGTCCGGCAGAACGGAGGGATCGGATCTCGCGTGGAATATAATCTCAATGGTATGTCTGGCAGTGCTGTTGGCATATTCCTGGACGGGATCGAAATAGCCACTTATGGTTCTTCATTCAATCTGAACAACATCCCTCCGGCGATGATCGAGCGCATTGAGGTGTATAAGGGTGTGCTTCCTTCTCACCTGACGGGCGATTATGTGGGCGGGGCCATCAATGTTGTATTGAAAAAAGACGCATCCCAAAACAACATTACCGCGGCTGTGGCTTACGGGTCATTCAATACATTCCAGTCGGACCTGTCGGGGATATACCGAAATAAGAAAAGCGGTTTTACTACGCGAGCTTCGGCCTTCTACACGTATACGGACAACAGCTATACAACCTGGGGCAAGTTTTCCAAATTCGTACATCCCGACAGAACATTGGAGCGGTATTACAAGGCCAAAAGATTCAACAACACCTATAAGTCTGTTGGGGCCAGGTTTGAAGCGGGTTTCACGAATGTCAAATGGGCCGATCAGTTCTTTTTAGGATATAACATTTCGGATACTTACAGTGAAATACCGCATGGCACCACCATGGCCAGGCCTTATGTAGGCAGGTTTGGCGAGTATCAGGCGCATGTGGTAAGCCTGAATTACAATAAGAACAACTTTCTGGCCAAAGGTCTGGCTGTCAATGTCAATGCGGTCAGAAGTTACAGGAGCACTTATGTCCAGGATACGGTTGGTCAGGTTTACAACTGGGACGGTAAGCCCAGAATGCTCATCCGAAACGGAGTGGAAATACCGGTTCCGCCCACGCCGGGCATGGGTCAGCAAGGACCTAAAAGCATTGTGCAGGTGAACAGGCAAATCACGAATATGCGTACAAATCTGGGATATACCATCGTACTCGGACACAGGGTTTCACTGAATCACAAACTGGAAAAAACGGACAGGGACGACAATGATCTGCTCAATCCGGTCAACAAAGACCTGGTGACGGTAAGCAATGTGATGAACAACATTTTCGCAATGAACTATGAAGCGCAGCTGCTGAACGATAAATTAAGGACAAATTTATTAGCCAAATACAACTTCAACCGGACCATTCAGACGCGGCCTGAACTCATTGAACAGGATGGCGCCAATATTGTCAACAGGGTTCAGAACAAAACCGTCAACAACAACAAGGGATACGGCGCTACGGTTTCTTACAATGTTGTTTCCAAAATGTACGTGATCGGTTCCACCGAAAATTCCTATGTAGCCGCCACCGAAAACCAGTTATACGGTGATCCTGAGAACAATATCCTGGAAAATACGGGCCTGATACCCGAGAAGAATGTGAATTATAATCTTGGTGTGCGGCACGGCCCTGTTCAGGTGGGCAAACATAAGCTCACGCTGTATGCAAGCGCATTCTGGCGAAATGGTTTTGATAAGATCACCCAACAGGCGGTGGAAGACCAGATCGTGCAGGGAAGAGAAAGTGATGCGGATATCCAGGTTACCAAATATGTGAATCTGGGCAGAACACAGTCCAGAGGATTTGAAGGTGAGATCATTTATGTATACGACAACCGCCTGAATGCCCTGTTTAATTTTTCCAAATTCAACACGCTGTTCAAACAGAAATTCGACCAAAAGGGCAATCCTCACGACCTGTACAATTTGCAGCTGCCCAACGAGCCATTTTTCATCATGAATGGCAGTGTTCAGTACCGCCTTAACGACAAGTTTCAAAAAAAATCAATTCTCAACATCTACTATAACACGGGATTTGTGGGTGCGTTCGGGACCGTGTGGATGGATTCGGAATGGTTTACCACGCCTACCCAGTTTTACCACGATATCGGCGCAAGCTACCGGTTCCCGAGCGGAAAAATGGTGGCAAGTTTTGATCTGAAAAATATTTTGAATGCAGAAATGTATGACAATTTCGGCGTTCAGAAGCCGGGAAGGGCCATTTCAATTAAGTTAAATTATACAATCAGTAAATTTTTATAATCCATTTCAATATGAAGAAAAATCTGTTTACGGCAGCGATACTAAGCATGGCACTGATGTTTACGGCCTGCAATGATGACGAAGGAACGCCCGATCCAGGTGGAGAAACGCCGGGAGCTGCGAGAGAATTTGTATCCCTGACAGCCTCTATCCCCGATGAAGCAGGAACAGCCGGCAACGGTGGAACAATGGCCTACGCCATTACGCACGAACAAGCAATTGACCCGAATTTTTCAGTTAATATTTATCAGAATGGATTTGGTTTAAGATCGGCCCGCACAGCGCGTGTACAGGCCTCTGAGGATGGAACTGAGCTTTACAACATTCAGTACACAGGCGAAGATGGCGGCGTATTTAACAAATATCTGGTGAAAGGTGCCAAAGATTACCAGGATACAGGCAATGAACTGGACCTGTCGGATATCGTGGGCACATCACCGCGCTGGACAAAAGCCGCTGAAAATATCGGCATCGGTGTGCACTTGACCGGAAGCACTACGGTTACGGAAGGCGCAGCGCCCAACCATATTTTTAAATATACCAGGGGGAAAGTAAGAATTGCCGTTATTGATCTGGAGAATGCAAAGGTGCCCAACTCTACTGAATTTGACTTCCCTTTCCCGGCTGAACTGGAAGCAAAGGGATATGCTGTGGGACGTATTGATGTGCCCGTGCTGAACGAGGCAAAAACCAAGATTTTTATTGGTTGTAATGTCAGCAAAATAGATCCTTCCAAGTTATCATACACAACAGCCGGTGAGCCGACCTGGGCGAATGATGCAGCCAGCAGAACGATTGGCACTACAACGCTTGTGGTGGACTATCCTTCATTGCAAAATCCGAAGCTAATCTATTCAACACTATCTAAAACCAACAACCACTCGTACCGTACCATGACTCAGTATGTTGGCACGGATGGCAATGTGTATCAGGCAACGGCTACGGGCGGAAAGGATATCCTGCGCATCAACAAAAGCAATGATGATTATGACAACGGCTATCACTTCAATCTGGACGCAGCGCTGGGCCTTACAGACACGCGTATCCAGGCATGGAGATATATTAAAGATGGTGTTGGTTTGGTCTTGTATAACATTGCCGGAAAAGGCGGCTATATGGCACTGATTGATCTGAATGCAAAAACGGCGGCAAAGATCAGCAGCGATTATGAAGCAGGTCTGGACTTTGGACAATACCAGAATCTGGCAGTAAGCGGAGATTTTATATATGTCCCCTTGACCCCGACAGGCGAAGCAGGCCGCTTATATGTCATTAACTGGAAAACGAAAGAAGTTATTAAAGGAACCACATTAACCGGTCAATCCGGATCAAGCTATCTGGGTTCTTACTAAGTCGCGGTAGGTTCATACAGTTTGAACAGGCGGACATCCCGAAAAGGTGTCCGCCTGCTGCTGTAGCGCGTACTTGGTTGCATGCCGGTTTGTATTAACTTTACAAAAACAGCCTTCCATAATGAATCGAAACAGAAAACTGATTTTCCTTGTCCTGATCGTTGCTGTGATCGGATACATTATTTACGATTCGACCTCGCAGCCGACGGTAGATGATCTGGAAGGCAATTTTATAGAAGTGGCCAGTTTCCGGAATCAAAACAACAAGGGCCCGATCGTGCGGATTTATAATGTGTCCGTTGAGGGACCGGTTTATGACAAGATGAAAAAATATGGAGATATGATGCCCTACACAAAATATGGCACTACAACTGTCTACTTTTTCGATGCTTCCAAACCCGTCCCCAATGCATTGGTACAAACCAAACCACACTTTGATCCTGAGTTTAACGACAACTGTTACGCCGTTTATATCAAAGACCAAAACGGCGGGATTACATTTCAAAAATCCCCTTTTTAGGGCATTGCCTTTGCGAGCTCGCTTCCAGAGGTGTGAGCGGTTTTGAGGGAACTAGTGTGTTTTGAACTAAAATCACTGTTTTACAAAAATATACGAACTGCGAACACCATTACTTCTGGTCAAAGTTAAAGTATAAGTACCCGCTATAAATTTGGCTACCGGCACCCCATCCTTTGGGAAAGTCGGGCTTTCGTAAAGGATCGCGCCGGACTGATTATAGATGCAAACTTTTACAGCATGATTCACCGACGCTTCCCTGAGCTGTATGCGCTCACTCGCTGGATTTGGAAAAATAATAACTGAATTTTTATCATCGAATTGTAGCGCACGAAGCTGACTTATACTGTATGAACCATCATTGTCCACCATTGTCAGCCGGTAATAATTTTGTCCATCTGATGGATTGTTATGCAAAAAACTATATTTCCTCAGAGATGCGCTTTCTCCGGCAGCGATCACATGCCCGAGATCAGCCCAGGACTTTGTATCGATACTGTGCTCAACTTTGAAATGGCTGGCATTGGCTTCATGAACCGTTGACCAGGCCAAAAACGCATTAAGTCCTTCTGCATGCGCAAAGAATTCCCTCAGTGTAACAGGAAGGGCATCGCCCGGATCAGGGATGGAGTCCAACGTATCAGATGGCGGTATCAGAGAGTCACCTGATAGCTCATATGCACCCATATCTGGACTAATTCCCTTAAACGGCAATCCTATCATTTTACCTGAATCAACGCACGGTGAATTCTTTTGTAAACGCAAATCATTTTGATTTGCGAATAATGGATTTAACGAGATCGAATGAACCCCTTTTCCAGTCGCCTGACGATATTGCGCTAAACTCTTTTGGGAATGCGAACCTCTATTGGAATAAATATCATTTCGTCCCTGATTGTAAAAGCAATTGTAATCATCCTCTTCAAGTAAATCCATATCGTCGGTACTAAAATTTATCATGCCGTACCATGAAGGTGTATTGATGGTACTGAAGATATTATTTACCAACTTGATTCCCTGTACTTCCGACGGCTTTTCATAATCCAGGTCAAAGAACCTGCTTTTAAAATTGTAGATTGAATTGTTGTACACATTTACACCTCCAGCTTTATGGATACCAATTGCAACACTGGAATAATCTATGCCGCCACCTATCATCACATTGCCGGATATGGTTGAATTTAATTTTGCCCCGATGCCATTTTCTTCGCCATACCCATCAACTATTTTACACTTTTCATAATTAATTATGTAAATGTAAGCATGCCCGCCATTAGACATGACGTTGTTTATAACGTTGCAATTAAATGCATTTTCAAGCTCAATAGAATCATTTATGATGTTGAAAATTCTATTATTCCGAACTGTATGATTGTATACAAGGTAAAATGCTCCATCCAAATCAATGCCTGCCGATTTACAATCACTGATCACATTATTCTCAAATACAGAGTCGTGCGTTTCAATCATGGTCCAAATTCCGCGAACAGAGAAATTCCGGACCTTATTTCCTGTGTATGTATTATGATGACAATACTTGTGATGCTCCCAAATCCCATTTCCGTTTCCATCATTAGTAGTCCCATCTACCGTGTTATTTTCAAAAATATTATAGGAACCCTGGATCACAACGCCACCCAAAAAATTGCAATTCCTGACCTTCGAATTAGTCATTCCAGAATGGAGTTCAGACCAAGCATTCCCCAATTGGGCAACAATATCGATAGATCCAGACCGGGCAAAAATTAAACCGTCGAATATTAAGTCGTGCTGATAGGTCGTATTGATATTCAGAGCCAGATTTTTAAAACCATCAATGATGGGTAATTGTCCATCTCCATAGCTTCCAAATCGGATGCCGTTTGCTCCTGGCTCAAGTGTAATGCCAGTCCACTTATCGCCCTTTTTGAATAATACGAAATCTCCCGGGCTCATATTAACATAGTTCTCTTCCAGCTTTTTAAGCGTTTTCCAGGGTGTTGAGGGATTTTGAGCATTTGTAATGGATCGGGAATCATTCCCAGAAGACATTGAAAAATAAAAACTCTTCCCGCTGGCCGCAAAAGAGAATAGCAAAAAAACCATCAGCACGAAATTTGCCGCAATGGATCTATGCACAGTAATCGATTTAAAAACCATATCCTTCATGTCACAACATTTGTTGTTATCATCATCCTTATCCCTAACAGACGTCATCAAGCCGATTTACCATCGAAATCCCTGGTTTTCAGCTGCTTTGTGAGGGTCGGCGCACAAACTGTTCAGTAAAAATAGCTGCTAAAAAATCGAGAAGTATTTTTATAGCGGCAATAATATTATTCAATTATTCGAAACATATACTACTTACCGTTATTCTACAACATCCTGCATAATACTACAAAGCTTTCAAATTCAAGTCTGGGTGCGTATTGTAAAAATACTTCCAACGCTGATTCAAATACATTTTGCTATGTAACTATTTGTATAACTGATAGTTATGTTTAGAAAAAAGTTTTTAACTTTGGTGCGATCTATAAATATTCTCACTTATTTTTGATCAATTTAATCGCCCCAAAAGAGCGTAAACCCAACAAAATCATAAAAATGGAGTCAAGCGTTAACTTCCTGGGGTATTCCCTGGCAGTAAATCCTTTTCCTTTATCTATTACAAAAGGGCAAAAAATTATCATTAATACAATCAATCAGTACTCATTCTGCATAGCAGAAAAGGATGTTGTATTTAAAGAAGCCCTGAGGACATCCGATATTCTACTTCCGGATGGGATTGGTATTGTCAAGGCCTGCTCCTACATTACAGGCAAGCCGCTAAAAAAAATAGCCGGTGCGGAAATTCACGAGGATCTGCTAAAAACACTTAATGTGGAAGGCGGCAAATGCTTCTACCTGGGTTCCTCTGACAAGACATTAAATGGGATAAAAAGCAGGATTGAAAAAGATTATCCATTTGTCCGGGCCGCGTTTTATTCTCCGCCTTATAAAGAGATATTTGATGAGAAAGACATCATTGCAATGATTGAGCAAATCGATGACTTCAAGCCAGATGTACTCTTCATTGGATTAACCGCGCCCAAGCAAGAAAAGCTTTCCTATTTATTCAAAGACAAATTTGACGCAAACATAATCTGCTCCATCGGCGCTGTCTTTGACTTTTACGCCAAAACAATCACCCGACCAAGTCAGTTTTGGATCGACCTGCATTTAGAATGGCTTGTCAGACTCGTCAAAGAGCCAAAAAGAATGTGGAAAAGATATCTGTATTTTGGTTTTCTATTTATTTATAAGATGTTAAATCAGAAAAAAACCATTGACCAGGCTCCGGAAGAGTTCGCAAAGCATAAGTTACAGTAAGTATAAATTCGATTATTACAATGACTTTACTCTCCATAATAGTTCCGGTTTTCAATAAGGTCAATTACATCGACGGCACCATCCAATCTATCTTGTCTCAAAGCTTCACGAATTACGAATTGATCCTGGTAAATGATGGATCAACAGATGGAAGTGATGCAAAATGTGAAGAATACAAAAATCTCGATAAAAGGATAACTGTAATCCACCAACTGAATGGTGGAGTCTCGTCTGCACGAAATGCGGGAATTGCAGCTGCGAATGGTGATTACATTGGCTTCATTGATGCAGATGACACAATTGAACCCGATATGTATGAATTGCTTATTCAAAACGCACTGAGATTTGATGCTGATATCTCTGTATGCCGCATGAAAGTGATATTCGATGACAAACTGGTTACCACATCCGAGCAGGAAGAGGTGCATACCTATGATAATAACCAGGCGCTCTCTATGTGCCTGAAAGGAGAATTGGATAGAAGTGCAAATAACAAGATATATAAATCATCGATTATAAAATCCATCCATTTTCAGGGACGTATTTACGAGGACATACTTTTTACATGTAAAGCATTTATAGTTTCCCAAAATACCGTTTTCCAAAATTCTGTAAAATACAATTACATACTAAGGCATAATTCAACAAGCCTTACCAAATTCAACCCAGCTTACGGGGAAACAATCGCCGTATCGAGCACCATTGTTGACTTGGTTTCGCAAACCCGCGATCCTAAACTTGTTCTGGAAGCAAAAGCATTTGATTTTTTAACAAATCTTTCATTGCTTAATTTGATACTGCTTAGTAATAAAAATCTATATGAAACGGAGTACAAGAAAGTTTTGGGCACCCTCAGAAGTTATTCTGCCTTATTGAGAGAGCCTAACTGGATTTCACAAAAACATAAAGTGGCATATTATCTCTTCTTTTTAAATCCTGGAATCTATAAATATGCAATGAATCTGTATTGCATATTTGCGAAATCAGATGTTTTAAAGAGGGCAACTCATCCACAATAGAATGAAAGAACTATCCCATAATGATTGGATTAATAGTTTACGAGTTCTAGCTCTATTTGCCGTTATCATTATACACGTTTCAGCACCAGCAGTCACAAGCCAATATTTTACCGACAATTCGTCCTGGTGGATAGCAAACTTTTATAACTCACTTTGCAGACCTTGCGTGCCCATTTTTGTAATGATAACGGGAAGTCTGCTGCTGCCGAAAAAAGACGGGACCAAGGAGTTTCTCTCAAAACGAATAAAGAAAATAATATATCCGTTCATATTTTGGAGCCAAATATATCTGCTTTATCAATTGGCCTTGCGTATCATGCAAGGTGAATACCCCAACGTAATTAGCCTGTTACTACTGGAAATCAGACAGATAGTAACTGGAACATCCGTTCATCTCTGGTATGTTTATATGCTTTTGGGTCTATATCTGACGATACCAATAATCAAGCCGTGGATACAAAATGCCAGTAACAAAGAAATTGGATACTTTCTCGTTATCTGGATTTTCACACTTGCAATTAATGTCATCAGGCCTTCTGGCCCACTTGATCTGCAGTTAATATATTTTAGTGGATATATCGGCTATCTTGTGTTGGGTTATTATTTGGGTCATAGATTTACCGCTTCCAAAATGATATTAAGGTTAAGCGCATTATTTTTCGTAATCGGATTTTTAGTGACTTTTTTTGGCACATTTTATATACACAAGCATAACTTGTTAACTGAATACGATTTTTATGATTTCCTTTCAATAAATGTGGCTCTCTGTGCAAGTACTGTTTTTCTCCTGTTCAAAGAAAAATATATAAGCTTTAAAGGCGCTATTCTAAGTACAATTGTTAAGAAAATCAATGCTTACAGTTTCGGTATTTATTTAAGTCATATGCTTTTGCTCGCTTTTCTATTTCAAATAAAGATTGATTATAGAATATTTGGTCCAACAATAGGAATACCATTTACTGCGATAATCTGTCTGATATTAAGTCTCATTATCGTAAAGGTCATCAATGTGTTGCCCTATGGAAAATATATATCTGGAAATTAGACTCATATGATTTTTTTTCACTTTATTTTCCAAGATTGGAAGGTAAATAGCAGCAAAGGAAAAGTCATAATCTTGCTGTTTAGAATTGCCAATTTTTGCTCGACCCGTAAGATTTACTATTATCTTGGCTTTCCTTATCTAGTTTTCTATAAGATTTTAGTAGAATGGATATTTTGTATCGAAATTCCCTGGAATGTTAAAATAGGTAAGAATTTTAGATTATATCACGGGCAGTCGCTAGTGCTTAGCCGGGATGTAGTCATTGGATCTAACTGCACCGTCAGGCACTGCACGACTATTGGCAACAAACAAGTAAGCGATCATGAGTTTAGTGCTTCGCCTGTGATCGGAAACAATGTTGATATTGGTAGTAATGTATGTATAATTGGAAATATCCGTATCAATGACAATGTCAAGATCGGCTGTGGCACAGTAGTCACCAAAGACGTTGTCGGGAACTCTACGGTAATCGGAAATCCCGCAATAGTGAAGGTTAAAGTAACGATATGAAAAAAGTTTTATTAAGTGCTTATGCATGCTCTCCAATCAGAGGGTCTGAACCAGGAAACGGATGGAGCTGGGCGACTACCCTGGCCCAAAGCGGATTTGAAGTTTGGTGTATTACCAATATCGAAGATCAGCAGGCCACAACGGATGAATGCAATAGGTTAAATTTAAAAAACCTTCATTTTGTTTTTGTCAATATCAGCGGAAGATTGGATGAATATCTTTTAAATACTGACTCAAAAACGATATATCTCCATTATTACCTTTGGCGGCAGCGTGCCAGCAAAGTCGCTAAGAATCTACATGATATTCATCATTTTGATGTTGCCCACCATGTTACCTTTGGCAGTCTCCAGCAGGGCACTTTTTTATGGAAATTGAACGACGTAAAAATAGTTTTCGGCCCCGTGGGCGGCGGACAAAAAGCTTTGCCTCAATTTAAAGAATATTTTGGATCGTCATGGAAATTTGAAATACTGCGGGACGTGGTATCCCGGGTGAGTTTAGTTTTTAGCTCGGAATTGGGAAATACTTTAAGAAAAGCCGATGTAGTACTTGTAACCAATTCTGATACGCAGGAAATGGTGCGAAAAACGAAGCTCCTTAAAGAAGATAAATTGCATTTTATAATTGACAATGCTGTTCCAAAACGAATGGAACAAAACGTCTACGTTAATCGGGAAGACAAGCAGAAATTAAGGCTTTTGTGGGTTGGAAGAATGTTACCAAGGAAAGGATTGAAGTTGGTGTTCCATGCATTGTCATTAGTTGATAAATCTGTCGATTACTCATTGACCATTGTTGGTGGAGGCGAGCAATTTCATTTAGTTGAAGATTGGATCCGCGAATATGGGTTGGATATGTCCCGTTTCAACATTCTGGGTCAGGTAGCATTCGAGCAGGTAATTAAGTCCTATCAAGACGCCGACGCATTTATTTTTTGCTCTCTCCGAGATTCATGCCCGGCGCAATTAAATGAAGCAATGGCTTACGGGTTACCAATCATAACATTAGATATACATGGGTCTTCTCTATCGGTGCCAGAAAACTGCGGAATCAAGGTAAAGCCTTTATCAGCAGGCCAAACAGCGAATAAAATTGCAGAGGCAATTGGAAAATTTCATGATAACCCGGAGTTCAGGAAGTCTTGCTCAGAAAACGCCTTTCAGTACGCAAAACAAAATACCTGGAAAAACAAAGTAAGCCATGTTACCGAAAGATTTTATTAGCATGAATAAAAAAATTGTTATTGGAATTCCACCGAAGGCTCATCTTACTCTGGCATTGGATGAAGTCAATGGTTTTCGCGAAATTGGTTATGATTGTAATTATATCACTTATGGTCGGAATGATCAATCAATCAATGTTTTTAACAAACTGATTGGCGTTATAAAAAATGCAATTAATATTGTTTTTGCCTTATATAAATTCTCACCTGCTTATTTATATTTGAATTCCAGATTTGAGCCCGTCGCTTCTACAAGAGATGCTATTTCGCTATTGATTATAAAAGCATTATATTTTAAAAACGTTAAAATAATTATAAAGACGCATGGTTCAGACTTTGCTGTTTTTTCACCAGATAGGGGTTTTTTTATTAAGCAGGTGGTGTCATTTTTAGCAAAAAATGTAAATGCCTGGTTTTTTTTATCCAGTGAAGAAAAGGACATAGTCTATAAAAACAATCCATCATTAGGTAGAAATGCATATGTTACAGCTAATGTCGTAGACTCAAAGAGATCAGTTCATTCGCGAGCATTTCAAACTGAATTTAAATTACCCGATAACAAGTTTAAGTTTCTGTTTGTCGGACGTATTGTACGGGAAAAAGGCGTTTTCGCTATATTGGAAAGTATTCCCCACCTACCTTTTAAAGATAAATGCCAGTTTATTTTTGTTGGTGACGGACCCGATCTCAATGAGCTCATCGCGCTTTCAGAGCAATTGAAGGTAACGGATAACGTAAGTTTCGTGGGATTTATCAACGACGATAAATGTGACCATTTCTACGCAAATACTGACGCGCTGGTCTTTCCGACCTTTTTTAACGAGGGTTTTCCGATGGCGCTGTTCAAAGCAGTTGCTGCGGGACTTCCAATCATAACTACCAGAATAAGAGCCGCAAAAGATCATTTGATTGAACCAGACAATACTTTGTGGGTAAGTGGTGATTCTACTTCTACCCTCATAGATGCGATTACCAGACTTTACGAAAATCCAGGCTTACGGGAGTCCATGTCGCTAAACAACAGGAAACTTGGTGAAGAATTTAGCCGGCATAAAGTGGTTACACAAATGCATCAAACGCTTTCAACATTAGCATAACAGGTTTTTCACTTCATTTTCCAAATACTTACATGGCAATGGCTGCTTGCCATCGCTTTGCTAATTGGTTCAATATCACAACATACATTTACAGCACGCCGCAAATAAACGTGCAGGTTATAGGATTTATACGGTTTTATAACAAATATTGCACCTTACAAGCTTGATCTCTCACAGGCCGCACCTGACATTAAAGACTTTACACGTTCTTACATAGACATTACAGGAGATTCCAAACATAACGGCCTGGTCAACATGCTGTGGATTTCCTTAGCAATTGTATACTGAGTCGACATATTCTGAGAAATGTCTTCTGTATGCATGGAAAACCTTGCTTTTTTTGTTATAGGTTTTTTTGACTCCGACACAAATCATGAATAAAAGACGGCAAAAACAGATTGAGAGGATAGCGCTTACAATATTGCGCAATTGCTTTTCTGGAAATCCGGAAAAATTATTGGTTAGTGGTGGAATAGATGTTAAAAAAGTTGCGTCATATCTGGGCATAGAGCTGGTTCCGCAGGAGTTGAAGGATGATTTTCCCGCTGAGGCCTCGCTTAATACAACGATTGGCAAGATAAACCATAACGCAAAAGACGGGCTTAGGCGTTACCGGTTTATGGTTGCCCAAGAAATCGGACGTTATGTACTTGACCGTCAACATCAGGGCAAATTTGAAAACCTGCCCCTAAGATATTTCAGCATATTCACAGCTAATGATTCCCCGATAAATGAAGATGTCCAGGAACGGGAAGCAAATGCATTTGCAGCGGCATTGCTGATGCCACGGGATTTATTAATCGACGCGGTGAAAAAAGCGTATCAATCCCGGATGTCCGAAAATGAAAATTATGACATTATCCAGGCATTGGCTGATCAGTTTGACGTAAGTAAGTTAGCAATGAGTACAAGGCTTACAAATCTGGACTTAGCTTAGTCAATGCTATTTCTGTTTTTCAATTGCATCAAGCAATTTTTGAAACGGCGCATTGAACTTTTCAATCCCTTCATCTTCCAGCTGCTTGGTTACGGCACCCATATCGATTCCGGCCGCTTTTACCCTTTCCATAACGCTTTTCGCTGCTTCCAGGTCACTTTCCAGGCGACTCGCCGGATCGCCATGATCGCGGTAAGCTTCCAAAGTTTCCAGCGGGACCGTATTGACCGTGTCCGGCCCGATAAGTGCTTCCACATATCTGGTATCCTTAAATTCGGGGTTTTTGTTGCTGGTACTGGCCCATAACAACCGTTGCGGCACAGCCCCTTTTTCCGCCAGTCGCTTCCAGCGATCCGTACTAAACACACGTTTGTAGATCTGATAAGCCAATTTGGCGGAAGCAATTGCTATTTCCCCTTTCAACTCACCAATTCCGTTGCGATCGAGAAACGGGTCAACCAAAATATCAATGCGGCTTAAAAAGAAGCTGGCTACCGAAGAAACATGGGCAACCGGCAAGCCCTGTGCTGCCCGTTTTTCCAGTCCTGATATATAGGCCTCAGTCACAGCCTCATACCGTTCAAGACTAAAAAGCAAGGTAACATTGATATTGATTCCTTCACTAATCGCTGTCTCGATCGCTATCAGCCCGGATTCGGTTCCTGGGATCTTGATCATTACATTAGCCTTACCTACCTCTTCCCACAACTGGCGGGCCTGAATAATGGTTGCTTGTGTATCCATCGCCAGAAAAGGGGAAACTTCCAGGCTCACGTAGCCGTCAGCGCCCACCACGTCTTTCTCATTGTAGACCGGCCAGAAAATATCGCATGCCAGCTTGATATCCGTTACCGCAAGACCGAAAAATATTTCCTCATTTGTCTTGTCGCTTTTTGAAAGTTCGGCGATATCTGCGTCGTAGTCGGAGCTGCTGCTAATGGCCTTTTCGAAAATGGCAGGATTGGACGTGATACCCCTGACCCCGTCTTCTTCAATCAATTTTTTTAGCTCACCCGAAAAAATCACTTTTCGATCGATGAAGTCCAGCCAAATGCTCTGGCCGAAATCATGAATTCGCTTTACTTTATTAGTATCCATAACAAATGTTTATTTATGTTTTGACAGTGTTCAGTAAACATCATGCCATGCAGTAACCTATAATGTACACAACTTTATGCTCTAAAATAACAAAACCACTATTCGCCCGAAGGAACTGCGAGAGATTGTCCCGTTGAAACCGGCTCTCCGAAGCTGGGCAACCCCTCGGCGGTCCAGGCGAACTTTTGCATTCTTACATTTCTGGAATCGTCGCAACCTTCTCCGGCAGCCGAATTCGCGTGGTAAATAATCCAATCCTCTTTGCCATCCCGTGATTTGAAAAACCCGTTATGTCCTGCCCCGAATGCATTGGCTGAGGCGAGTCCCGTGAAAACCGGCGCAGGCATTTTTGTCCAGCTTTTTGCGTCCGATGGGTTGCTACCCGCTTTCAGGCTCATCATGCCAAGCGCGTACTGATCATTGCCACAGTAACTTCCCGAAAACACCAAAAAGTCCCGCCCTGCCGCATTACGCAAGATTTCCGGCCCTTCGTTGACCGCAAATCCACGCTTTTCCCAGTCATATTGCGGGGTGGAAATAAGCACAGTTGGCCCTGTTAATGTGAATGGGTTGCTCATTTGAGAAATGTATATGTTCTGTGTCAAATCCGTGCTCCCGCCCGCAAACGGCCTGCCCGACCAGATCAGAAAAAGACTGCTATCCCGCTGAAAAATGGTCGCATCAATTGACCAGAGATCAGCGGGTTTTGTAGTGAGCTTGCCTTTGTCCGTCCAGGTGCCCTGCGTGGGGTCGGGGTTTGCATTTTCCAGAACCCACATACGATGCTCACGATCATTCCCATCCGTGCCGGTGTAATAGATATACCATTTGCCGTTGAGAAAAAACAGCTCCGGCGCCCAGATATCACGCGAGTTCCCTCCTGTTGCAGGCGCATTGAAAACAGTTACCGGTGTTACATCCTTTAACCGGCTCATTTTATTGGTTTTCCAAATCTGGATCCGGTTGCCCAGGGTATGCAGGTAATAATAGGTCGAGTCTTTTTGGTAAACATAAGGATCGGGCGCCGCATTCAGCAATGGATTTGTAAATGTGGTTGCCTGCTGTTCGCCGGGGTTTGGTGCTTTGGCCTCCTTTTTACAGGAAGCGCTAATGAAAATAAACGACACGCACCAAAGGATGGCCGGTCTGTACAAAGCTTTATACCGCATAGAAAGCAATTATTGTGTATTAAAAATCAAATATCGTCAGACATTAGTAACCCGGATTTTGCGTCAGGTTCGGATTTAAATCAATGTCCGATTGCGGGATCGGGTACCATTCATTTCTGTTTTTTACAAAATTAGTAAATTCCGGGTCCCTCGCTGCCAGTTCCGGACCCAGATCACCCCAGCGCTGCAAATCCGCAAAACGCCAGCCTTCTCCTGTCAACTCTGTAATGCGCTCGTGTTTGATCTGGCCAAGAAATTGCACCTGATTCCATCCAGCCGCCAGATTCAACGGCCGCAATCCGGCACGCACGCGTACCGTGTTTACAAACGGGAAAGCCTGCGCAGTCTGCCCGATCCCATTAAGCGCCTCGGCGTACATGAGCAGAATATCGGCATATCTCAACAGCCGGAGATTGTTAGGTGACCTGAAACCCTCCTCGGTGCGTCCGGCCTCATTGTCATTCAATTGTTTTCGAAACCACACCGCGCTGCTTTCGCCGGTGTTCGTGCCGTAGCGGCTTGCGAATGTTCGTCCGTAAACCATTGTGGACAGCGGGCCGCGCACATCTGTGGAATCAAATAGTAATGTTACTGGAAGTCTCGGGTCTCTGGTGCCCAGCGCCGTGTTCTCTTTTTTGAATTCACCGATAAGCCAGCGTCGGGCGCCGCCGTCGGAGAAGCCTACACCCCTGGGCGCGTAGAATTGTGCAATAGAAGTTCCCGTGTTGTTAATGCGGGTTTCGTCCACATCGTCGTCGGTATTTTCATTCGGATTAAACCTGAACTGCACTTCAAAAACAGACTCGCTATTGTTTTCTGTTGATGCTTTAAAATTGTCCTGGTAGTTAGCAGTTAAAGTATATAATCCTTTTCCCTCACCCGTGATAAAAAAGGCCAGCGCGGTCGCAGCTTCCTGATATTTGCTTTGCTGCAGATAGGTTTTCCCCAATAAACCCATGGCAGCACCACGCGTTGCCCGGCCCAGATCGTCGCCGGTGTAACTCAGTGGCAATGTTGTTGCTGCCTCGGTTAAGTCTTTTTCAACCTGCGCCCATGCCTCTGCATTCGTTGCATTGGATGGCCGGTCTGTTGGTTCAGAAGGTTCAAGGATGATAGGCGGTCTGCCGAAATATAGTGTGAGGTTGAAATAAAACAGTGCTCTTAAAAACTTTGCTTCGCCAATGATGCGGTTTTTCAGCACTTCATCCATTTCAATGGTCGGCACATAAGCAATCACCTGGTTGGCCCTGAAAACGCCGATGAAAAGGTTTTGCCAGGTTCCGGCAGTCAAGCCTTCATTATAATTGGTCTGGTTGAAGCTCATCACATTATTCAGCGTAATGTCGCCTCCTGAGCCGTAGCCTTCATCGGAGCGAAGCATTCCGTGATAGAATAAAAACCTGGAATACAATGCCGCTGACCTGTGAAAAGTGCTGTAAACGGCATTGATGCCTTTGATGGCGTCAACCTCGCTTTTCCAGAAGGACGCAATTGTCGGGCTATTGGGATTGGGCTGGTCGAAATCACGGTTACAGGCACTGGCAACCATTAAAATCATTGACGTAAGTAATAATATCTTTTTCATGTTGATGTCTTTTGAGATAAATGGCCGACTGTCAGAAACCCATGTTCAGGCCGAAAGAAATAATGCGTGAGGCAGGATAACCGCCCAGATCCACCCCAGGTTCGAGATTGAAATTGGCTCCTACTACATCGGGATCGAGCCCGGTGTATTTGGTGAAAGTGGCCAGATTCTGCGCGCTGACATAAACACGTGCATTGCTCACCGACAATTTCCCGGTCACAGATTGCGGAATTGAATAGGAAAGCTCCACATTTCTTAACCTTAAATACGAACCGTTTTCCAGCCAGCGATCTGTATTGGCGCGGACGTTGGAAACAATGCCCCGGTCGGCACTGGCCGGGTCGCCTGCTGCTCCAGTTGCGTACGAAACCCCAAGACGGGGAAAATCCGTATCGGTATTCTCAGGTGTCCATGGATCAATGTCGCGGCGGTAATTGGAATAACCCATTCCGTCAATATCTCTTCGTACATCATTATATAATTTCTGACCAAATGCGCCGTAAAACTGAACATTCAGCGACAAGCCCGACCAGGTTCCATTCAGAATCAATCCCGACGTTAGTTTAGGCCATGGGCTGCCTGCAAAACTGCGGTCACGGTCATTGATATCATCATTTGTTCCCTGGTCGATCCGGTTCACGTAGCGAACATCACCCGGTTTGGCGTAAGCCGCTTGCGCTTTATGCGCCTGCACTTCTTCATCATTCTGGAATAATCCATCTGTTTTGATCAGATAATATTCCCCGATCGAACGGCCAACCTGCGAGCGCGTATTGCCTGACTGAATGTAATTTCTGGGTTCGCCCGTTTCCTCGTCCACACCAAGATTACCAAGTGCCAGCACCTTATTGCGAATCATGCTGAAATTGGGCGCAACACTCCAGGTAAATGGCCCGGAAGTATGACGGTAAGTGAAATCCAGTTCAATTCCTTCGTTTTTTATTGAACCAATGTTCACGAGTGGATCGCCCTGTAAATTACCAATGTATAGCGGAAGCGGAAGCGATAACAATACATCCTTGGCCACCGAGCGGAATGCATCAATTGTAACGGCGAGCTTATTATTGAAAAGGACCAGGTCGGCACCAATATTGGTTGTAGCCTTTTGCTCCCATTTGATGTCCTCATATACGAGCCTGGCCTGGGTGGCACCCGGAAATTCGGTTTGCCCCGAACCAAATACCGCGCGCGGCGCCTGGTTGAGAAAGCCGGTAAATTGATAGTTGCTCAGGTTGGCTGAGCCCAGTACGCCATAAGACCCTCTCAATTTCAGTTCTGTGATAATGTCTGATTTGAAAAATTCTTCATTGCTGATTTTCCAGGAAGCTGCCGCGGAAGGGAAATATCCTGTGCGGTGAGCAGGTGAAAACCGCGAGTCCTTATCGGCGCGAAATGTGAATGTCAGATAGTATTTTTCTGCATAATTGTAATTAAGCCTGCCTAATGCGGAGTTAATCAGTGTTTGCGAACGCGTGCCCGTGGCGGTCATTCCGCCGCTGGCCGAGTTGATGGTCGTAAAATAATCACCGCCATAGACGCCAAGCTGCAATCGTCGCCCGCCCACATCGTCGGTGCGGATGGTTTGCTGGGTGTAGCCTACTACACCATTAATATTGTGTTTGCCGAAAGTGCGGTTAAAATTTAATGTATGTTCAAATAAATAGCTCAAAAACTGGGCGCGGTTTTGACCTACGCTGCTGAAATCGGGGGATTGGTTCCAGTACCAAAGTCCTTCTTTTCTCAGGTTATTTGTTTTATCAAAACTCGTTTCCAGCCCGACATTGAAACGGTAGGTCAGGCCATCAAGGATTTTGTAATCCAGATAAGCATTGCCAAGCACTTTGAAAAAATTATACGTCGTTTTGGTAATATCATTGATGGCAACCTGGTTTCTGGCAAATGAGCGTGCATTGAATGAACCATAGCCCCAGCCACCCGGATTGGAAGTGCTTGCAAGATCAGCGCTTTGAACAGGAATGATTGGTAAGCTGGTCCACACATCATACCATGCATTTCCCTCGGCAAATCCCCCCTGAAAAGGTGTATTGCGCTCTGTGCTGGAAATCATCAGGTTTTCACCAAAAGTGAATTTATTACGCGTCGCCTCGGTATTGATCCGAACGGATGCCCGCTGAAAATTTCGAGCTTTCAACACACCTTCATCAGCAAAATAGGCACCCGAGATCAGGAACTTACTGTCTTTTCCCCCACCCGACAAGCTGACATTATAGTCCTGAATGCTACCCGTTTGAAGCAACTGGTCAGCCCAATTGGTGTTAACCGCTCCGTTGTAATTGGCAACGGCAGGCTGCAATGCGTATCCGGCTGCCTGGTATGCACGCGTGTTGGTTGCCACATATTCCTGGGCATTCATCATATCCCACCGTTTGGAAAGTGAGGAAAGGCCAACCCGCGCAGTTGCCTCCACTTTGAGCGGACCTTCTTTGCCCTTTTTTGTGGTAATGATGATCACACCATTCGCAGCCCGGGAGCCGTAAATGGCGGCTGCTGATGCATCTTTCAGTACTTGAATTGTTTCTACGTCATTCGGATTGACTGTGGTATTTGCATCGGCAAGCATACCATCGATCACATATAAAGGGCTTGCATTACCAAAAAGGGTGCTCAGCCCGCGTATATTCACTACTGCCTCCTGACCGGGCGCTCCACCATTCCGGACAGCGACGCCGGGTGTCATTCCTTGCAATGCTTCCGGCACCGAGCGGGCAATGCGCTTGTTTGTATTTTGCGCATCAATAATGCCCGTTGCACCTGTCAGGTCCGACCGGCGCACCGACTGGTAACCAATCACAACAAACTCTTCCAGATTTTGCGCATCCTCGGCGAGCTGGATCGTATACGCGGACTGCTCGGTCACGGGGACTTCTGACGCAAGATAACCAATGAATGAAACACGCAGTGTTTGCCCGCTTTGGGCATTAAGCGAAAATTTTCCATCGGCATCCGTGATTGTAGCCGTGTTTGTGCCGGTAATCAATATTGTGGCACCTGGCAATGCCTCCCCGGTCGCAGTCTGCACAGCGCCGGTAATGTCCCTGCCCTGCGCGACTGCCATGCCAAAGCTGGCAAGAAAGAATGTTAATGTCTGAAACAGCGTATAGGTATAGCGCATAATAGTAATGTTGATAAATGTAGTAATACTTAAATCTGGCAACGGTGACTTAGGTGGGCAAAAAGGTATCTATCCTATAAATATTATGCCAAAATCAAGCCAACTATTTGTGATGTCACTGGTGTAAGATTTAACTTACCCAAAAGATCAGTTAGACTGCCAGTTGCTAAGCATGGGAGCGGAAACGGGCACCTTCCCGAAGAGGTTAGCCCCGCATTACATTTATAAATTCACCTGTCCATTCGGGAAACAATATTTTGTTGTCGCTTATCCCAAGGTGTTTGTTCGCTACTTCGCTAAATACACTTCTGAAATCGGTTGTAACCATTAAATCTCTTCCGTCTTCCAGGTTTTCTATTGCCAGCGGCGCTACTTTGCCGTGTACCAATCCGCCTTTCACATCGTTGCCTAAGATGAAATTGCAAGACCCACGGCCGTGATCCGTACCACCGGTGCCGTTTTGATGAACCGTACGCCCGAATTCGGTCATGGTCATAATGGTCACATCGTCCTGCATGGCCTCCAAATCTGTCCATAATGCTGTAATGCTACTGCTTAAATCGCTGAGATTCCTGGCAAAAAGTCCTGTCTGGGTTCCCTGGTTGAAATGCGTATCCCAGCCGCCTGATTCGGCAAAGGCGACTTCTAAACCCACATCCATCTTGATCAGTTGGGCAATTTGTTTTAGAGAGTTTCCCAAAGCAGAGCCTGGATACACCGCATTACCGGCTGGCTTATAATTTTTTGAAGCAGTTGTTTGAAGCATCTTCACAGCTTCAAAGCTTTCTTTACCAGTCTGTTTTAATAAATCCTGCGAAGCTTGATCATACAGACTTTCAAAACTTTTAGCCGCCATGTTGGCTCCGGCCTGATCACCGCGCAGCTGAACATGAAAGTCACGCAGATTATTTATTGCTACGGCCTGGCTATCACCATATAATGATCTTGGTAACGATGATGTTAAACTAACCGCCTGAAATGGAGTCGCTGCATCGTGTCCCAGCAAACCTGCTGCCCGGTTTAACCATCCGCTGGGTGTTCCTTTTTTAAATGGAGTCCCGGATTCCATGTAATCCTGCGCGTCAAAATGCGAACGGGTTGTATTCGGGGATCCTATTCCATGCACAATGGCTAGTCTGTTCTCCCTGAACATGGGTTCAAAAGCACTTAACGATGGGTGCAGACCAAACCTTCCGTCGAGATCTATCAATGGATTGTTGCTGGATTTGGCAGCAGACATAAAGAGTGTCGGCCTGGCAGCTTTGAGATATGGGTCTGTGAAGGGTGTAACTGCCATTAACCCATCCATAGCACCTCTTTGGAATATGCATATCAAAACCTTTTTCCGCTGAAAAAGCCTTGGAGACTGGATGTTAGCAGCAGCTTTTGCCAGAAATGAGGGAATGCCACCACTTCCGATTCCAAAGAGCGCAAGCCCTCCGGCCTTTATAAAACCTCTTCTAGTTGTCATGGTGATGCTATTTACGTTGAAATTCAGGCGAACCAATGATGACGCCTACAACCTGAGCCAGCATTGCATTGTTTTTTGCAAAAGGCTTTTCGTTGTTCATCATCATTTCGGGCTGTTCCGTGCCAACCGATTTTTGGGCGGCTTGCTCCACTTTTGTCGCCAGATCGGGTTCATTAAGCATAGGTTTTAACCGCGTGATGGTTTGACTCAGATCACGCTCGGGCATTATCATTTTACTATAAGTGACCAAAGCTGCCTCGGCACTTTCAGGCTCGTGATTTTGATTTAGACGTGCCAAATTGATGCTGATGCCTGGAATACGCTGCGATGCCAATGCAAGCCCAAAGTTCATTCGGTTCAGTAAAGCACCTGTATTGATCCAGTACTCTGCTTTATCGGGGAAGCCAGTTGGCGCTTGATAGTAATACATCTTCTGACCCATTTTGGCGATCCAATTGTATAACTGATAAGGTTGGCTTATATCCGCATTTAACCCTCTAACCGCACTGATTGCCAGTTCAAAAGGAGATTTTGTTTTTTCCCTCAATGCTTCTTTTGACCAGAATTCATCAGAAGAAACCATTGTGATTAAGACTTGGCCGATATCGCCATTTTTCGTTTCAAAGGTCCTAACCATTTCATCAACAAGGCTTTGAGAAGGATGGTCATTTACAAAACGTATCGCTATTTTCCGGCAAACGAATTTTGCTGTTGACGGATGATTCGCAAACATTTTCAGGAGTTCAACACCTTCTTCGTATCCGCCGCCAGCAGGAAAATGTCGTCCTAAAACTGTCTTTTCTTTGGTGTCGTGGCGATTGGCTGCAAACAAAAAATCGCCGTGATGAACAAAACCGCGCCGGTTAAGCTTGCTTTCGTCTACATTGTCCAATGATTTTCTTGCTGCGGTGCCATAACCTTTATCATTCATTGGATAAATTGTCCAGCCGGTTAAGACCCGCGCGGCCTGCGTGACGTCTTGCTGGGTATACCCGCCATCGACGCCCAGTGTGTGCAGCTCCATGACTTCACGCGCATAGTTTTCATTTAACCCACGTTTCCTGGGTTTTTTCACCTTCCCATTCGATGTGGTATCATTCTTATCCTCCATCTGCTGGTCAGCGATTCGCTTCATCCGGTTGTCTTTGGCGTTATTCATATCTTCTTTAACACCGGTGCTGCTGGAATTATCCAGGTACATCAGCATGGCCGGGGACTGTGCCGTCGCCAGTAACAAATCTTCAAATTTGCCCAGCACATTGGGCCGGATCACATCACGCTCATAAGCCGGAATAAATTCCGCGCATTGATTTTTATCTAATGAAACATTGAAATGATTAAACCAGAAATCAGTCAGCAATTCCTGCAATTGATTGTTTGAATAAGCTGCGCGAAGGATTTTTTGATTGGCAAATTGTCTGTATAGTTCCTTTTGTGGCTTAAAGCCTTTTTCCTGCATGTAGGCGGCCAGCTCACTTTTATAAGCCCCTTTATTTGATTTATCACGTGCCGCCTGATCTATCACTCCCTCAGCAATGGCCATACGTAAAACCTTGTTTTTCTTGGGATATGTGTTTACAACTTCCGTGTTGCTGAGTTCCAGTGCATTGTATGCTCTAAGCTTTTTGTTAAGCGAATCATCGGGCAACTTTGACTCCAACTGCCTTAAAAACCACTCTTCCAAACCCATATCTGTAACAGAATCCACATCAGCAGCGCGGGGGCCGAAAGTGAATCGGTTTAAAAGGTGGGCAGCTGCCTGGCGCTCGGTCAAACCGGCTTTCTTGTAAGGGAATTTGAAAGGAGGTTTAGCAACATTTTTATCTGAAAAAGAAGATAACAGCATTGTTCCCAATAAGATAATCAGAGACCCGAACGTGACTTTGCAAACGGTTTTCATATTCCAGACAGAATGATTGATTCACACAGCTATGACTCACCGGCAGACCGATAGTTTAAGCGACCCGACGGTTTTATTTGCAAAAGGCGGCCCTGCCATGTTGCAGAACCGCCCCGTAATCCTTGCTAGTTGCACGAAAATTTATTTCGTAAGCTTCTTATCCTGCATTAAGGTTTTTTCTTCGTCTTTCTTCACATCCTTCATCATCGTAAAATGGTCGCCGATCTTTCCGTCCGAGCAAATCCATTTCAGATCCAGCCTGTTTCCTTCCACTTCCAGCATCACCGCTCCTCCCACTTCATTGTTTGAATAGTACATGGCATTGTGCGGCCAGGTTTCCTTGTGCCCACCCAATGCGCCCGCCGAGCCGCTGACAACATATACAGTGCCATTAGTTTTGGTTTTGCTTTTCAAATACGGCGCGGAGTTTTTGCTGCCGTCATATAATGCTGTGGACGAGCTTACTTCATACTTTTTAGCATCATAATCCGCTTCTTTTCCGTAGTAGCCTTTGATCAGCTTCGTGCGTTCGTACACGTGGCTGTGTCCGCAAAGGATCAGGTCTACGCCACCATCTTCAAGGGTTTTGATAAAATTCTCCCTGATTTTTACCAGCAAAGATTCCTTATCCGAATCGTGTGAGCCCATGGTGTAGGGAGGATGGTGCCAGTAAGCCACAACCCACTTTTTGTTCTGATTCGCAGCCAGATCTTTCTTAACCCATTCCACTTGCTCGCCCATTTGATCATAAATGTGCGTTCCTTTTTTATCCGGACCATAAGAATCCAGGGCCAGGAAGTGAATGTTCGCAATGTCATAGGAATAGTAAGATTCCGTGTTGGAAGCAACTCCCCCAGCCTCTCCCTGCGTCGGGAGTGAGAAGTTTTGATAGTAGGCAATTTTGTTCTGATCGTTAGCCGGAGACGAGTTAAAATCGTGGTAATCGTGATTTCCCGGCACCGGATACAATGGATATTTTTTCAGCAGATTGTCTTTATAAAGGTTAAAGAACTTCGCCTGAAATTCTGCATCAGTTCCGTCCGAATATGCATTGTCTCCCATTAAGATCCAGGCATTCAGATATTTATCTCCAAGATAATTCACGACCTGATCTCTCACAGATCTTTGGTTGATCGAGTTATTGCCGCAATCGCCAAATCCGGCTATGCGGACCAATTGCTCACTACCAGTTTCGGGAAACGTATAAAAATAATTTTCCGCATCGCCCTGCAATGTAGTGTCGGCCAGGTTACCCACTGTGTAAAAATACTTTGTTGAAGGTTTGAGATTTTTTAGTGTTACAATGTGCTCATTAACCAGCGTCGAATCGTCCGTGCGCATAGTCAGACTGTCGGCAGAAAGACCATATTTTACCCGGCTGCGATCGTATACATTGGTTCTCCAACGAACGGTCATGCTGGTGGGTGTGGCCATTTGCAGATACGGGCCGCGCAACAAATCTGCCTGAATTCCCATCAGCGGGCCTCTTTTCTTGGTAACAGGCTTTTTTGCAGGCTGCGTTTCCTGCGCAATGGCCAGAATTGGAAGGAGTAATGTGAGCAATAAAAGTTTAACTTTTTTCATGTTTGATTAATTTGAGAAATTCTGATTTTCTGGTTTTGAATCGGTTAAGGATTCGAGGAATAGGATAATGTCTTCGGTTTCAGGTTCTGAGAGATTCAATGGTTTGGAAGATAATGTCTGTTCTTCCACTTCCAGCGCTAAACTTCTGCCGCCGCCTTTGTTGTAAAAATCCATGACTTTCGCCAAAGATTTGAACGAACCATTGTGCATATAAGGCGCCGTTTTAGCCGAATTGCGGACGGTCGGTGTTTTGAATGCGCCTTTGTAATAGCGCATTTTGTACAAATCAAAACGACCCAGATCTGCGTCTAACTCTGGTTTTTCGAAATCATCGGTAGCCGTAACGCCCAATACTTCCACTTCCGAAATGTCAAAAAGCGGCGGTAATAACGAATTAAAAAACGGTGGAAAATGACAGGTGCCACATTGCGCTTTGCCCATAAAAAGGTTGAAGCCGTTCACCTGCCGGTCTGTTAATGCAGTCTGATTGCCCGCGATATACTGGTCAAATGGTGAATCCATCGGGCCGAGCTGTTTTATAAAAGCTGCCAGCGCCTCGGAAGCTTTATTTATTCCCAATTCCTGCACTTTTTTATCCGGGAATGAAGCGTTGATCAGCTTTTTGTACTTGTCTTTTTGTAACACATTTCCACTCAATGCTTTTTCGTTCCCATTCATTTCCAATGGATTAAGAAACACATTATGGATCTGATCTTGCAGGTTCGCAACGCGACCGTCCCAAAACTGCGAATGCTGCCAGCCTGCATACATTAATGTTGGCGTGTTCCGCCTCAGCACGGAATCACGAACCAGCGACGGGCTTTTTTGTAGTTGGTCTGCAAAATAATTTTCAGGTTGGTGGCAAGTTGCACAGCTCGTTGACGCGTCCCCTGAAAGTGATTTATCAAAAAATAACGTTCTGCCAAGATCCGCCAATGCCATTTTCTGCATGGAATCGCCTTCGTGATCATCCCAGCTTTTGAGCGCATTTTTACTATAAATGTGTGGTGCCTCGTAATTCAGGTGTGACGTTGTATTGATCACCAAGTCAAGCCTGGAAACAAACTCACCGAATTGCTTCTGCATAGGCAATGCGAACTGAGTCAGGAACTCCATTCTGTTAAAGGAATCGAAATCCTGGTGGGCTTTTAGATAGCTTTGAGAGTTACTGATTAAAAGTGCCAGTGATTTGCTATGCTCGGGATTTGCTTCAAAATAGGGTTTCAAAGCGTTCCGTAAAGCATTAGTCGCTTCCAATGTTTCAGTAATTCCGGTTTTCAACATTGGCGCATCATAACCTGAAATATACAATGTCGTGATTCGAATCAGCTCGATTCGCACACTTTCCAGAATCTGCGCGTCATTGATTTTAATACCAAAAAGCAATGAATGCATGTCCCTGGCGGAAGTTAGTATTGCCTCTGATTGTACAAGCAGATCACTTTTACTATCAAGAACATTATCCTCAAAAAGTAACGCCTCAATCTGCTGCAAACCCATCGGCTCCACCAGCTCTAATGTCGGTTCCTCGACTTCAAACTTGGGCGCTCCATTATAAAAGCGCGTCTCACTCGGAAAAAAGTAGGACGTAAAAAACGCAATGCGCTTGTAGCTGCGACGACAATCTTTCAAAGCATTTCGAGCACTTATAATGGAAGCAGAATCTGCATTCAAGCCTTCAATAGCCTCATATAACTGTTCATTTGCGACAACAAAATCATCCACTCCCAGCCCAAAATTGCGCAATGCATCGTCAACCCCAATTGAAGAATCACCCGGCGTACTGACTTTTAGAGAAAGGAATACGAAGCTCAAAAAGGCGATGATAATTGCGATTGTTTTCTTCATTCTTTAATTTAAATTATGAGCGGCATTGTCACACTGAGCTAACCTTGTCACACTGAGCCGACGGGGCTGCCCGGCGGTCGAAGTGCAGAAGCACAATGCAAAAGACGTAGTGCCAAGCTAATAGCGACCTTCGACCGCCCGGCGGCCCGGTCCGCTCAGGCTGACAATGAGAGCGGCCTTGTCAGACTGTCAACTCCTCCTTTCAATAAACATTAAACTTCAAACCAATCGTAGCCGTGGCACCCGTGTAAAGCGATGAATATGTGTACTCAGGCTTGTATTGATAGCGGCGCTGATCCTGGTTTAAGAGGTTGTTTGCTGTTACGTAAAGCGACAATTTTGGTGTAAAGAAGTAGTTTACACTGGCATCCAGGTAATGTGCTTTATCATAATATACATCTCCTTTGCTATCGGTTCCCAGAATGGTGACGAAGTCGGAAGTGTTGTTATATGAAAGCCGCACATTGAATTTTTTTATCTCATAAGCCAGCGACAGATTCAAAATATCCTTCGCCGTTCCCGGCAACTTTGGCTCTCCTTTTTTCACAAAAATGAAATTGTGGGTGTAATTGGAGTACAGAGTCAGGTTATTGAGCGGCCTTGGCAAGAACGACAGACCTTGTTGAAACGAGAACTCCATTCCAAGAATGTTCGCAGTTCCGCCATTCCCCGGACGCGTCCGTTCCAGGTTTCCATTGCTCGCTTTCAGCTTGTCATAATCCGTTTTGTAGGATGCAACGGTGGCGGGGTTAGCACCTTGTTCCAGGAGCGATTCGGGCGATTCTGCAATGTCTATTACTTCACTAAACGGAACCAGGTCTCTGGATAAAATCCGGTAATTGGTAATGTTTTTGAAATAAACACCTGCTGAAATAAGTCCGGTATTACCAGTGTACACCTCTCCTAAAAGATCAAAATTATTAGAAAGTGTCGGCTTAATGTCCGGGTTACCCTGGCTGATCACTTTATCCCGCACATTTACACTCACATAAGGAGAAATGTCTTTGTAATTGGGACGTGAAATGGTGCTGGTGTATGCGAATCTGTAAACCTGGTTTTTAGTCGGCGCATATCTGGCTAAGAATGCAGGCATGAAGTTGAGAAATTCGGATTTGGTAGACTGCCTGGCTGGAATAAAATCGGCTCTAACATTGTAATTGTAACCCTCATATTTTACCGAACTATGTTCCAACCGGCCACCCAGAATAAGTGAAAGTTTGTCTCCGAAATTCTGGGTAGACATGATATAACCTGCCGAAATTGCCTCATCACCATAATAGTTGTTTCCCAAAACATCCTGATAAACCCTGTTCAGCATGAAGTCTTCCGTATCTCCGTAATAGCTTTTATTCAAATTCGAAATCCACTCGGATGAGCCCGCATTGCCAACATTGTAGTCGGATTCAATGTTCAGGGTTTTGCTAATGTTGGTCGAATTGTTTGCAAATCCAGACCAGAATGGTGCCCAGCCTACGTAATCTGCCACTTTCGGATTTTTGCCAGCCGCAAGCTCAGCGTCATATTTAGCGCGCAATGCAGGATCAATTTGCGGTGTCCATCTTACCCTTCTTGTCGTTTCATTTTTCAGGGTCAGCCCGCGGTATTTTCCACCGAATTTGAGAATGTTACTGAATTTTCCTTCAACCAATGGAACAGAGATGTCAATTTGCGCCAGATATTGCTGGGTATTGGCCCGCTTGTCGGTTCCGGTAAAGTTGTCCATGTACCAGGTGTCCGCCGAATCAGCCCGGTATGATGGCTTGTCTTTGAGGTTTTCAAGAATATTTTCAACTTCAAATCCATTGTTGGCTTTGATAAACCTAGGATTCGTATAATCCATCTGCACACTTTTTTCATTCTCACTTTCCAATTCCAATTCAATCACATCCGGCCTGTCAGTCACATTTTTGAGGTAAGAACCTTTCCAGTTCACTTTCACTTTTCCTAAAATATGCTCGCCTTCCAACCCGAAATTGATGATTTTCTGAATAATCTGACTTCCGTTCCGGTTGTTCAAACCACCTTCAATGTGGCGTTCCAGTTCTGGCTGGTATACCGGGTGTTTCGGGTCGTTATTCATATTGAGATAAGGCACGCCGGCAACGTCATCAATGTAATCGTTGTTCGCATCTGTGATTTTTCTGTTACCCTCCCAGCCTGCAGCTCGCTGCCAGTTTTTCGGATATCCGGCGCCGATGTCATCCACTTTCAGAGTTGAAATTTTCCGCCAGTCGTTGTATTTGTTGTAAATCCCGGTGAAGGTCAATGTGTTTTTCGCATTAAGCTTATAGTCGATCCCAACCGTATAACTCTGTCTGATCCGTTCCAGATTGTTTTGGACCATATTCAAAAACCGCGGCATAAAGTAAGTCTGCTGATCCACCCATTTTACATCTTCCCATGTAGTCTGGTGATCATCTGAACCTAAAAACTGCTGATAATAAGACACCGAGGCCATTACACCTAACTTTTTGTCTTTCAAAAACCGGTCTCCAAAAACCACATTGGCATTGTAAGCAGGTTTTTGCACGATATCACTGTAACCGGTTCCCGCCGTGATCGATAATAACCTAGCAAAAGGCGCTTTTCTGGTGACCAAATTGACCACACCGCCAATCGCATCGCCGTCCATATCAGGTGTGATAGCTTTGGTAACTTCAACAGACTGCACCATATCCGCAGGAATGGCGCTGATGCCCACAGCACGGTTTTCACCCGTTCCCGCAATGCTCGATCCATTAATGTTGATCGTACTTTTAGAAGGATCCGTTCCCCTGATACTCACCAGCGAAGCTTCGCCCTGATCCAGCTGCACGTAAATTCCCGGAACGCGTTTCAGCGCGTCACCTATGTTCGGGTCAGGAAAACGGCCCACCTGATCAGCTGAGATCACATTCACGATCCGGTCGGAATTCTTTTGCTGGTTCAATGCTTTCAGCGTTGCGCTTCGGTTACCGGTGACAACAACAGCTTGCAAGTCATTGTCCGCGAGGTTCAATTTGAAGTTGGTCTTTACGTTTTGGCTACCAACAGTTACAGATTGCCTTGAAACACCATAGCCTATATACGTAACTGTCAGATTGTAAACACCGGTGGGAACGTCGATCAATGTATAGTTTCCGTTTTGGTCTGAAACCGTTCCCCGTGATAATTCCTCGATTTTGACGGTGGCACCGGGTAAGCTCAGATTGTTGTCGTCAATGATCCGTCCGGTGATCAGGCTTTGCGAGAAGCTGATGTACGGGACTGCAAATAATAAAAGGAGTAGTAAGATTCTTTTCATAGGTTTTTCCTGAGTCAATTCAATGGTGAGATAATGGTTTTTTTGCCTGGCGATGTAAAGGTCATTATGAATTTGCAGGAAGCTAATTTTTGCCGGTTACCAAACGTCTACACAGGTTGCCAAAGCGTTATCAAATCGTCTACATTCAAGTAATAACCTGTGTAATAAGCTCATTATCAATTATTTATAAATATTTGCGCCGCCATTATCATTGTGTTAACAGATTCAAAACTTGGTAACAAGAGGACAAATCACCGGGTCGACGTCAGAGATTATGAATAAAATTTTGAAGACTGGCCTCCTCAGGTAATTGGAGTTTTTTGCGTAATCGATACCTGGTCGTGCGCAAACTGGTTTGAGAAACAGCAAGCATTGTAGCGATATCGGCGGAGTTCAGGTTCATTTTAAGCAGCGCAAGGAAACGAAGATCCGTTGTGGTAAGCAAGCCTGAATGCTTGATGAGTTTTTCGAAAAAGTCTTTATGCACATACTCAAAAACGACCCGAAAATCCTCCCAGTTTTTATCCTGATTACTGTTTACATCAATTTGTTCCAGGAGTTGCTTCAATTCCTTTCGCTGGTCGCGTTTGTCATCTTTGACAATGGAAGCGAGTTTACTTTTAAGCTCTTCAAGCACCTCGTTCTTTTTAATCATGTGCAGGGTAATGCTGGTAAGTTCTTTACTTCTCAGCTCCAATTCTGCTTTTAAACCCTCCTGATGTAGATGCTTGTTGTGAAGTTCCAGCTCCATGGATTTCTGGCG
Organism: Dyadobacter fanqingshengii; assembly: GCF_023822005.2. Taxonomy (GTDB): domain Bacteria; phylum Bacteroidota; class Bacteroidia; order Cytophagales; family Spirosomataceae; genus Dyadobacter; species Dyadobacter fanqingshengii. The sequence continues at coordinate 151,237 of NZ_CP098806.1, read as the reverse complement.
GGTTTCATACAAGTCTTTGCTGTTCTTAATCTTCAAGCGCTGGCGGCTAAGCAAACTCACACCGAGAAACGTAGCCAGTATGCTAATGACGAATACGGAAATAGTTATGATCTGGCTTACGCGGTTTTTATTTTCCAGTTGGAGAATTTCATTGTCCTTGCGCTGGACGTCAAAAAGAGTCTGGATCAGGTTCAGTCGTTCTTCGCTATCCGTATTGTAGCTTTTTGAATAGGCAAGCCTTGATTTTTCACTGTAATAATAAGCGCTATCAAAACTGCCGAGCTGCTCGAATGTCTTCGCAAGATCGCGATGTGCGCTGCTAAGTTGCCGGTTATCATGAAGCCGGGCTGACAGCAATTCAGCTTTTTTACTGTAAGACAATGCCTGGAGATAGTTGCCCATTTTACGGTAAGTATCGCCAATGTTATTGAGCACCGCGGCAAGTTCCACTTTGGCAGGGCCGTCATTGTATATTCTGTAAGCGGCTAAAAAATACTTTAATGCTGGCTGAAATTTACCCTGATCTTCATAAATGCTGCCAATACGTGAATATGTAAAAGCAATCTGACTCTTATCATTCAGGCTTTTAAACTCGGACAATGCAAGTTCCTGATAGATGTGCGAGCTGTCGTAAGCTCCTTTTTGTTCATATACCTGACCGATATATCCATAACTTTCTGCAATTCCTCTATGATTACCCTCAATCTGAAACACGCGGAGCGCTTCGCGGAAATTAGCTAGTGCCGTCGCGCTGCGGTTGTTTTTAAAATAAATCCTGCCTATCCTGTTCAGGTTGTTGCCAAGATTTAAAAGGCTCGTATCTTTTTTAAAATAACCGTCCGCTTTGTGGTAGTAAGAAAGCGCCTGGGACATGGCTCCTTCCTCAAACAAGATGTCGCCGATTTGCTGATAGCAGATTGCCGCTCTCGTCACATCACCATTTTTTAAAGACAGGTCAAGCTGTTTACGGATTTTAATGTAAGACGAATCAGGAGATAAAGCGTCTTTGGCTGACTTGGATCGCAAGTCAGCCAAAGCTTCATAACTAATTGACAAATAAAGAATTGAAGTAATTATTAAAAATAAGTAATACCTCATTGGTGTATATCATTAAACTTATCTAACTCGCTAAGATAGACGCCCAATATTATCTCATTTTTTAAGGGTGGCTCACTTGGCACCGCCCCGATCTGATGCTGTAAACACTGGATTCACCCTGAAATATTTCTTCCCGTCAAAACTGACCGAATAGTCGGATTTAAAGTGGGTGCTTTTGAGATAATAGTCGGTGGTAATGATCTGCGCTCCTGAGTTACAGGCCGCCTCAAAACTGCTTTTATCATTTATCCTGGCTTCCCGCGTATCCGAGTCGGCGCGGGTACGGATGATGTACCCTTTGTTTACAAGGTCTTTGATCTGTGGATCTTTGGGATTATTACGGATCGTCATCGCAGCCTCGGGCGTGCCGGGGTCTGCGCAGGCAAACATCGCGCGGCCTTTTAATGACGGGTGCCCCGCTATATACATATCCCTTTTCGCAGCTTTATCGTCTAATAAGAACAGAAATTTCCCTTTCGCATTTTTAAGCAGCGGCCAGTTGCCAGCCAGCACTGCGCTTTCCAGCGTTTCGTATTTGCCTCTAACATCATCTGGCGTGATAATGTGATTTTTACCCAGCTTTTCAAAAAGTACTTTATCCAGTTCTTCAAAGTGCTTTTCCGCAAAACTTTCATTTGCAGCTGCTTCCCCAGCCTTTGGAATGCGGCCTTTGGCTTCCAGCGTTATGAAAACCGGTGTATGGTCCGGATGCGCCTCTGACCATTTTTTCAGATCTTCCAGGCATTCGTTCAATGTAAAATAGTGGCTTCGGAAATCCAGGTCAGGCACATGCAAGATCTTAAAACCCGGCTGTTTCATTTTGCCCTCGGGATCGTAGGCTTTTTGGCCAGGCGCCAGTTCGAGCCCTTTGGGTTGCGCGTACCTCCCACCTTTTTCATCGGGATAAATATCGATTTCCAGATTACGGAGACCCATATTCAACTGATCGGTGATGGCGATATGTTCGTAGTCGATCTTACTGGATGAAACGGAATCTCTTTTTTGAAAAACTTTAAACAATGCCGGATCGATCGCCTCTTTGTAACTGTTGTGAGAACCGATCACCTGAATTTTGTTGATCGGCAGGTTATCGGCGTCCTCAGACTTCAAAACAGGAAGCGCGAGGGCTATAATTAGACTTAGGATTGTTTTCATAGGAAAAATTGGAACTGGCGGTAGAATCTAAAAGCGGGCCATGGAATCCAAAGCCCGCTTTAATCACTTATTTTGGATACACAATTGGATTAATATCCTTGGTTTTGTATTAAAAACCCTTCTTCACTTGACGCGCCATCAACTGCTCGCTGAGGAATCGGGAACAATCTTTTGTTAACATCCGTATCAGTTTTGCCTGTCCAACTGCCCTCGTATTTGCCAAACCGGATTTGATAATTCCTTCTAAATGCTTCCCAGTAAAGTTCAAAACCCGATTCACGGAATAATATATCCAGGCTGATACTTTTCAAGGCATCAGGAGTCTGATCAGGTCTGGCTTTTCTGGAAGTTCTCAAAGTATTGACATCGGCCAAAGCTCCTGCATTGTCACCATTTCTTAATTTGGCCTCGGCACGCATTAGGTAAATCTCTCCAAGGCGAATCAAAACAAGATCGACACTGCTGTAAGAACAGCAATTGGGGGCGGTATGACTAAACTGATACTTCGAAAAGCGGTAACCTGTATTGTGCAAACTCCCCGGACCGGTAAAGTCAACATTGCGCGTATGGTTAACGTAAGTTAGGTTTGCACCGCTGGTTCTTCTGTTGATCACAGGATAAATCCTTACTTTGCCATCGCTGCAAGTCAAAATATTTCCGCCTCCATCTTTTCTCGGGCCCCATATGATACCCCGGAGTATTCCCCGGTCCATTTCAAACTTTGTTGCATCTATACAATAGTAATGTTCAGCATCATTCAATGGCGTTACCCCGGTTAGATCTTTAAGTTCTTCGGGTATAATTGTATTCTTTTTGAAGAAACGCGCATCGGCATCGGCTGGATCTACATTCCCGTAAGCATCTACCCAAGTCTGATAAAAATCAGGAGTAGCGGCTACCGCATCCGTTCCCCGTGTATTTGGAAATTCGGGTCTTGGAATCTGGTCGCCGGAAATGGGCCAGTAAGCCCACCGCTGATGTTCGGTTTCAAGTACGCCTCTCTGGTCAAGTGCAAATATTAGCTCAGGGTTAACGTGGTTATTATCACTGAACAAATCAAAATATTCGGGAGCTAATGAATAAGGTTCAGCAATAATGGAGCTCGTATACTGGATTACTTTATCCATATCGCCTTTACTAAAAGCAGGTGTACCATAAGGATCGCGGTAAACGGCAGCATTCAAGTACAAACGCGCCAACAAAGCCCTTACGGCATTCTGGTTCAACCTACCCGGGTCCCTATCTTTTTTGATTAGGTCAACAACCGATAGAAGCTCGCTTTCGATATAATCAATTGCCTCTTGTTTCCTTAGAATCTCAGATCTTTCACTGGAAAGCTCTTTTTTGAAAACAATACCCCAGTTATCAAGGGCCATCATATTGAGGTACGCCTTCATGGCTACCATTTCATTATAAGCTTCCTGGGCACCTGTATTGCCTTTTTCTGCTTCCAGTTTCAATCTTTCCGCAGCGATTACGGCTCTGGATAATGTTAGCGTAATGTTTGTCCAGGTATCCCCTACCAAGCTGTTGCTTGGGGTCATCAAATGCTGGTGGATTGCAATAAATTTCCCCCCATCGTACCAGTCCGTTCCCCCGCGATAAGGAAGAATGCCTTCATCAGAAGCAACTTCCTGCAATCCGAAATTGGCCGTATGCAACCATACGCCTTGACGGAGAAGTCCGTATACCGGTGCAATGGATCCACTGACAAGTTCTGCCTGGCCGGTTCCTGTCAGAGACTCGTCAAGAATATCTTCCTCCAAATTGGTACACCCAAGAAATCCCAGCAAAAGGACAACTACCGGTAGAATTTTGTAAAATCTTATATTTTTCATTTGATATGATTGTCAACGTGATCGTAATGAATCGTTTGTTTTTTAGAATGTTACATTAAGACCGAGCAGGAATGTTCTTGCCCTAGGATATGTAAATCGGTCGATGCCAAAGGTCTGGATACCACCAGAAGCAGATCCTGTATTGACCTCCGGGTCAAACCCTGAATAATCTGTAATGACAAACAGGTTCTGACCTGTCAAGTTTAGACTGATGCGTTTGAAAACGTCCCCCAACTTGCTTCCGGCTAAGGGCAGGTTGTATGAAAGTGTGGCGTTGTTCAACCTCAGGAAAGAGCCATTTTCCAAATAACGTGTCGACACAATATTGGCATTTGTCAACGCCTCATCGGGGTATTGAACAGCAAAATCTGTGGTATTGTTGGACTTTGCCAATTGCGACCTGTTGAACAGGGTCATGGTGGTGTGATTGAAAATTTTGTTTCCTGCTACACCATTGAAATTCAAGCCCAGGTCAAATGTTTTGTACTTCAAGTTTAAATTATATCCATAGATGATTTTAGGAATGGCACTGCCCACGACCAGGCGGTCATTGTCCAATACCTGGCCATCCCCATTGGTGTCCCTGAATAAATTCTGGCCATTATCAGGATTAATTCCATCGAACTGATACATATAAAATGCCCCTAACGACTCATTGTTGATATAGCCATTAATGGTCGCGCCAGACTGGCCAGAACCCTGGGCTGCCCCGGTTGCCAAGACGGAATAAGGGGAATTCTGTACTTTATTTTGAATGTAGGTCAAGTTACCGCCGATACTGTAAGAGAAGTCGCGTTTGGCGTCGCTGCTGTAATTCAGTGTCAATTCGACGCCGTTGTTCTGGATGATCATATTCGGAATATTGTTCCAGTAGGTTGAGGTAGGCTCAACAGGATCGGAAGGAACAACTTCTAAAAGAATGTTGGAAGATTTTTTGTTGAAATAATCCAATGTACCATTCACCCGGGAATTGAAGAAGGCAAAATCGAGTCCCAAATCAACTTGGGTCGAAACTTCCCATTGTAAGTCAGGATTTGCCAATCGTGTATAAATAATCCCGTATGGAAAACCTTCCAGTGAAGTAGCGTCTGTATCAATAGGATATGTGCTGACACTTCCGGCTCCTGTTTGTAGTCGCTGCTCTAAATAACTGGCTTTTGTGATCTTGGAAGGAATTTCCTGGTTACCAGTCCGTCCCCAGCTTGCACGTAACTTCAAGATGTTGAAAAACGATTTGTCCATGAAATCTTCATTGCTAATGTTCCATCCTAATGCAAAAGAAGGGAAATAACCATACTTATTATTCTCGCCAAATTTGGAAGACCCATCGGCACGAAATGTACCGGTAAACATGTACTTATTATCATATACGTAATTCACTCTGCCGAAGAAGGACTGCAATTCGTTTTTAATGGCGTCCGCATTTACCGCAGTAGGAAACAGCGTTGTACTGGTATGGTCCTGATAAATAGGCTCGATATTATTATTTGCAAAACCGCGGTAAGTCGTTATTCTGGTTTCATCCAGAAACTTCTGGAAAGAATGTCCTGCCAATAGAGTCACATTATGAACATCCTGATTCCAATTATAGGTAAGCGTATTTTCAACAAGTTGATTGGTATTCGCACTGATAGCATTATCCAATACCCCATTAGCAATATCAGATTCGTTAATAACTGCCGGGAATGGTTTATACTGCTGGTTTCTGTTTGTACCGGAATAGTCAACTCCGAAGTTCAACTTATAAGTAAGGCCGTCAATTATTTCAATTGAGGGTGAAATGTTTGCCAAAATGCGGTTACTGATTGCCCTGTCACTGAATAGATTATACCTGGCAAGAGGATTTAAAGCGTTCGTGTTTAATAAGGTAGGCTGACCGTCCGTGTATGGAGCAACCGTCGGGTTTAAACTAAGCATATCACTCATAGTCGATGTGATATCCGGACGCAGGTTCTCTGTATGGGAAGCCGTAAGATTATAATCGATATTCAACCTGCCGTTGAATGCCTTTTGATTCATATTCAACTTGCCTGAATAGCGTTTCAGCCTGCTATTCTTTAAGATTCCTTCCTGATCCTGATAGCCTACCGATGCGAAATAGGAAAAGTTCTCAGTGCTGGCTCCGCTCATGGACAAATTGAGCGTGTTGGATACACCTCTCTGTGTCAATTCATCCTGCCAATTCGTGTTTGCACCAAAATCTTGCAAAGTCCCGCCCACAGCCACGACTTGTCTACGAAAATCGTCCGCGCTGAAAACGTTCATTGGATTGGCCATGGACGACACAGCAGTGGAGGCTGCAAAATTAATCTGCGGTTTCCCCTTTCCCTTTTTAGTGGTAATTACTACAACCCCATTGGATGCTCTTGACCCGTAAACCGCAGTCGCACTGGCGTCTTTCAGCACATCGATACTTTCAATATCGTTGGGGTTAATGAAGTTAAGAGGGTTGGCAGGGACACCCGTAGAAGAGTTATCCAGCAAAAATCCATCGACCACGTAAAGCGGCTGTGTTCCGGAACGCAAACTGCCGATCCCCCTGATGATGATATCCTGCGCAGCCCCGGGTTCACCACTATTTGCAGCAATGGAAACGCCGGCCAGTTTTCCCTGCAAAAGTTCACCCGGGTTGGTAACAACGCCCTTATTGAAACTTTCACTGTTAATAGATGAAATGGCGCCTGTAATGTCTGACCTTTTTTGGGTTCCGTAACCAACCACAACTACTTCATTCAATTGTGAAAGATCCTGGTCTAATTGGACCACTATGGCTGATTGGCCATTCACTGCAACTTCCTTCGCAGCATATCCCACAAAAGAAACTTCAAGCAGGGAATTGGCATCGGCATCAATGACGAATTTGCCATCAGCATCTGTTGTCGTGCCTTTTGTTGTTCCTTTCACAACAACCGTTGCACCCGGTAATGGTGCTCCCGTTCCATCCGTTACCTTACCGGAGATTGGCTGGGCAACGGCCGCATCGTTGAAATTGGGATCTTTTAAATTTAAGGACACTTCCATACCAGCGCTTTTAGCAGACGCTTGGGACGGGACAACACTTAATCCAGCCCAGGATATCAGACATGCAGAAGCACATAGGAGTTTTGATAGTCGTAATGTTGAATTCATAATATTTTAGTGTTGCATGACAGAAATTTTTCAGTCGCTTTTTAATTTATTAAACACCAAAATTAGCCTGCGGGCAAATAAACTGTTGGGTATCTGCCGTTAAGCTTGTATTAACAAAAAATTGCAGAACATTCTAAAATTTAATTAGCTAATGCGACCTTATTGGTTTAGAAGGGAAGAAGTTTGAGGTTCTCTGGATAAGGCCTGAAGAATAGTATATAATTTCTGCTGCAAAAAAATTATTAATTATCACAGTTACGAGTGAATATTTTTGGGTTTGACCTGGCAACGATGGCTGACCAGGCCTGTTTAAGTGTTCGTCAGTTTGAAAACAGGTTCGTCAGGCAGATCGGGATCACTCCGAAATATTTTGCACGGATTTGCCGCTTTTACCAGGCCTATGAAATGAAAGAATTCAACCCTGATCTGGATTGGCTCAGCATTGCCTTGCACACAGGATATTCCGACTACCAGCATTTGGTAAAAGATTTTAAGCAGTTTGCTGGAACTGCCCCTAATACGCTCATTGAACAGAGCACCCAAAACCCCGAACGCAGGCTGAACATTGCTACCGGGTTCAGGGGAGTGTAACCTTTCTCCGGTAACATTTTCAGCGTGCAGCACCTTGCCGGCGCTTATTCCAATTAATCTTAATGCTTCATACCATGGAACGTTCCTATAAAAACGTCAGCTATTTCTTTGTGGCCACACTCGCCATTGTGGTGGCTGGCTTTTACAAAAGTTATTTCAGTCAGTTTCCCGCGTTTACCGGGCTAACTTATGTGCATCACACCCATACTGTACTATTGCTGCTCTGGTTTGCTATGCTGATTGTGCAACCGATACTTGTTTATCAAAAGAGACTTGATTTGCACCGGCTGGTTGGAAAATTTTCGTATATCCTTGTTCCCATTATTGTGTTATCGCTGCTAACGGTAATGAAAACGCAGTACCTGAAAAGTGCCCCGCGCATGCCGGAGATGCAGAACCTGGCGTTTTTATATCTTCCCACCTCTGCTTTGATCCCTTTTGTTAGCCTCTATGTTTTAGCCATTGTTTACAAGATGCAACCGGCCAAGCATATGCGTTATATGATCGCCTCAGCCGTTGCATTGCTTGGCCCGGGTGTAGGACGATTAATCTGGGTTTTACGGATTTCAACACCGCTGTGATGGTGGCCTTTGCCTTGTGCGATGTGCTTCTTGTTGGCTTGTTGATATATGAATATACGAAAGGGAAGAACTATTATACTTACCTGGTTTCATTGTTTATCTGTTCCATTTTCCACTATGCATTTCCCTGGGTTCCTGGTTCTGCCATCTGGCAGGGATTTGCAAAAGGCGTTGTAGATTGGTTATTCTAATACTGCGAGGATGTTTAATTAAGGACAAGCTTGGACACGCCTTTCAGCATGCGGTCGACAAAAAAGAGGCCCCGCCCGTATTTGCTGCTAATACCTTTATATTAACAGGGTGTGGTATTTTAAAATGAATATTTATTATTTACTCAATATTTTTACTTATTATGGTAAATCCTACCACGATCAATTTTGATAAGCCTATGCTAAACCCTTTTAAAAACCTTGTTCGCGCGATTCTTTTTTCATTTTCAATTTTCTGGCTTTTTTGTTGTAATTCTGCTGATAAAAAAACAGTAAATAAACCTGATAGTACTGCGGTAGGCACACCAGATAGCACTCTTAGCATCAGCCAGGAAGATTCGGTAAAGCAGACTTTCGAAATGGTCCTTGACTCCATCTATCAGCATACACCTAAAAATGTTCTTCAAGCCTTAATGAAGGGCCATCGCAGGTTTTCCAAGGACTCGTCATTTATTTATAATTCTGAAAATAAAATTCCTGACTCTCTGGCTAGAATAAAACCGGTTTTGGTGATGACAGACATTGATCTCAACCAGTCAGTTGAAAAGATCTTCGATCTGCGGCGCTCCATGTTGATGCAGCTATCAAGCCCTGCCTGCCTGGTTGATCCCAAACAGATTGCAGTGATGGAGTATGCGCTGAATTATAGCGGTACAAAGGTTATTCTGGTCCTTTCCAGCAGCAACAGCCGCATCATTGGTGCAGCGGTGGACAATGTGCAAACTGCCAATTTCGCAAGCATTATGAGCGAGCTGTCACAAGCCACAAAATCAGCGCCTGAATTCGCAGATCGCTCTTCTGCCAATAAAGATTTTGTAAATAACATCGCACAGAGCCAATCACGGCTCACACTGGAAAAGATACTTCAAAGCAGCCCGCAGATAAAAATGCTGGCAGACAGTGGCAAGGTCGTTTTAAAAAGTGCCTTTTACGATGCTAGCAAACGCTCGGTTACGATCCTGGACCGCGAAGCTCCTCTGACCCCATCCGCTAAAAAATAGACCGTATGGCCATATTATTGAATGCAGAAAGCATGTTCGAGCTTCCGCTTAGCAACCCGGTGCTCATATTTTCGCTGGTGCTGTTTATCATTTTGTTCGTGCCGCTGCTGCTCAACAGAATCAAGGTTCCTTATGTCATTGGGCTTATTCTGGCCGGTGTGGCAGTTGGCGAACACGGGGCCAATCTGCTCCGGCGCGACAGCAGCATTGTCCTCTTTGGAACGGTTGGCTTAATATACATCATGTTTCTGGCGGCCCTGGAAATTGACATGAAAGAATTCAAGAAGAACAGCTCAAAAAGCCTGATTTTTGGAGTCTTTACTTTTGCCGTGCCCATGCTGATTGCAGCCCCGGCTGCCAGGTTTTTGCTTGGTTTTAGCTGGATTTCCAGTATTCTGTTTGCCAGTATGCTGGCATCGCACACGCTTATCTCCTACCCGGTCGCAGCGCGTTTCAATGTGCATAAAACAAAAGCCGCCATCATTGCAGTCGGCGGAACGATCATTACCGATATTCTTTCCCTCCTTGTGCTGGCTGTTATTGCCAAAATGAGCCAGGGCGAGATTAACCAGGCTTTTTGGATACAGCTCATCGTGTCCGTTATTGTGTTTGCATTGATTGTCTGGTTTGTGTTTCCGATCATTGCACGCTGGTTTTTCAAGCATTTCGATGACAGCATTGCGCAGTACACCTTTGTGCTGGCGATGGTGTTCCTGGGTTCTTTTTTAGCAGAACTTGCAGGCATTGAACCCATTATCGGCGCATTCCTATCCGGGCTGGCCTTAAACAGACTGATCCCCCATCATTCTCCTCTGATGAACCGGATCGATTTCGTCGGCAACGCGCTTTTTATTCCTTTCTTTCTGATTGGCGTAGGCATGCTGGTCGACATTCAAGTGCTTTTCAAAAGTGCCGAATCATTGAAAGTAGCGGGCATTATGACTGTGGCAGCTTTGGTATCCAAGTGGCTGGCGGCGCTATTAACACAAAAATCATTCAAAATGAATGGCGACGAGCGGACGCTTATCTTCGGGCTGAGTGCGGCGCGGGCTGCGGCTACGCTTGCAACAGTTCTGGTAGGTTATAACATTATTATCGGGCAAAATGAATTGGGAGAACCCATTCGTTTATTAAATGAAGACGTGCTTAATGGCTGTTTGATCATGATATTGATCACCTGCACAATCGCCTCGATCGAGACGAGCCGGGCAGCGGTTAAGATTGCCAAAAAACTCAATGAGGGTGCTAACAAGGCGGCGGGACAAGGAACCCGCAATATCTTAATCGCAGCCTCCAAAGAAGATACGATTGATCCGATGATCGAGCTGGCACTGCTGATGCAGCCTAGAAAACACGAGCAGAATATCTTTGTGCTGTCTGTGATCAGTTCCGAAACCGTGGACCGAGAATCGGAAGAACGCAGGTTAAGAAAATACCAGGACAGGATGGTCACCACGGCAGCTGCAACGGATGTGATCGTATCGCCGCTGATCCGCTATGATGTCAGTTACGCTTCCGGCATTCAGCACACGCTGGAAGAAAAAAGGATCCACGAAGTGATCATCGGTCAGCAAAAAGGGGAGAAAGACCCTGGTTCAGTAACTGGCTTGAAGTCCCAGAAACTTCTGGCCAGGTGCCCGCAGATTGTTTACCTGATCCATGGCATGCAGCCCCTAAACACGATTGGAAAAATCACGGTCGTATGTTCAGACCGGGTTGAGCTGGAAGCCTCGTTCCCAATGTTGATTGAGCGGATATCAACCATCGGAAAACAGCTGAACTGTGATGTGCATTATTACAGCTCGGAAGGTACGCTTGCATCAATCCAGGCCTATAACCAGGCCAATAAAGGGCCAGGCGCCCAATTTACGCTTTTTGATGATTGGAGTGATTTCCTGATCCTTTCCCGAGACGTTCGAACAGAGGATCTGTTTGTTGTCATTTGCGCACGGCCGGGCAATATCAGTTATCATGACGCCCTGGCCGAGGTTCCCCGCCATCTTGCCAAGTATTTCAATGAGTATAATTACCTCTTGATGTATCCGGATCTGCAAGCTGATTTTTCAATACAAACCGGCCAGACAGAACGAACTGGTGAAATATTGCAAAAAGGAATTAACCAAATCAGTAAAACAGGTGATAAACTGATCCGCAACATTTTGAAACCCGGAAATTGATACACTAAACACCTGTCTTTATCTTAATTATTTCATTCTTGCAATTTCAAATCCATTCTTCTGCATTTTTCACTCCTAGCCTAGAAGCATTGTAGACGGGGTCTTTGCCCTGCTTTTTCTGCGCCTGATAATCTTTCAAAGCGTCCAGTGCAGGCTTTCTCAGCAGTAGAATGGCAATAATATTAAGCCACGCCATCATTCCTACGCCAATGTCCCCAATTGTCCAGGCAAGTTCGGCAGTCTTCACAGATCCGTAAAAAGTAGCAGCCATGATCAAGCCTCGTAACATCCAAAGCATTATTTTGCTGTCACCATCCTTCATCAAATAACTAAGATTGGTTTCTGCAATGTAGTAATAGGCCATGATGGTCGTAAATGCAAAGAACAGCAGCGCTATGGAGACAAATCCGCTTCCCAGAGCTGGAAAGTGCGCGTTAATCGCCTGCTGCGTAAATTCGGATCCGATTGCCATGCCTTTCACGTTTTCTACGAGAAACCCACCATTGGGATTGACCACATTGAACTTGCCTGTAAAGAGAATCATTAATGCTGTGGCCGTACATACAAATAAAGTGTCAACATAGACGGAAAATGCTTGAACAAGGCCCTGCTTAACGGGATGGCTCGCTTCTGCGGCAGCAGCGGCGTGTGGTGCTGTGCCCTGCCCTGCCTCATTAGAATAAATACCGCGCTTAACACCCCAGGAAACAGCCATGCCAAAAATGCCGGCAAATGCGGGTTCCATATCAAATGCCGAGCGCAAGATTAGACCAAATACCGCGGGAACTTGCGTGATATTGATGGCAATAATGACCAGCGCCATCAGAATATATGCACCCGCCATGAACGGGACAACCAGTTCAGCCACCTTACCAATCCGTTTTACTCCGCCAAAAATGATCAGCCCGAGCATGATTGTAATGGCCGCACCCGTCATTTCAACCGGGATGTCAAATGCAGTTTTTGCGCTCGTAGCTATGCTGTTGCTCTGGACACCGGGCAAAAACAATGCGGTGCTGGCAATGGTAGCAACTGCAAACAGTGTTGCGTACCATTTTACGCCCAACCCTTTTTCTATATAAAATGCGGGGCCTCCCCGATATTGCCCGTCTTTGACCTGCTTATAGATTTGCCCGAGTGTGGCTTCAACATAGGCCGATGCCGCGCCTAGAAATGCAATCGCCCACATCCAGAATACGGCGCCGGGTCCTCCCATTGCAATGGCAGTTGCGACACCCGCAATGTTACCGGTACCTACCCTTCCCGATATTGCAATCGCAAAAGCCTGAAACGATGAGACACCTTTCTCAGATGCCTTATTGCCAAAAAGCAAGGTGACCATATCCTTTAAAAACCTGACTTGTAAAAAGCGGGTAACTATCGAAAAATAGATCCCTGTTCCAAGGCAGAGTGCAATGAGCGCGTTGCTCCAAATCACACTATTAATTGAATTGACGATTTGCTCCATGAAGGGGGTTTAGAGGGTAGATTAAAAATCTTGCTTCTGCTGCCTAAATAAAACCAAAATTTATTGACTCCTGGTTACTTTCCAGCAAATAGTTTCTTTATCTCTTACATCAGACTGGACACATTCCGGAGATAGAACCTGTTTTGCAATAAACTAGCGGCCCGTTAATCTTTTAACCTCGACCCCATCGCTCCACTTACCCATGAACGTCTGTTCTTTTGTGTCGGTGAAGGCGGTAGGGCATCCTTTGTTGTTCCTGCTGCAATCGATCAGGGCGTCGGCGAGGCGCCAGTAGCAATAATAGTCGGTGGCATCCACTATCGGCGAAGCGGCCAGTTTGCCGTCTTTGCTGTCAAAATCCAGGTCGGCACCCGTTGGTTCATTGTGTTCGGCTGTGATCGAATCGCTTCCATAGCCATCCGGAAGATGCATCAGCAGCGCTTTATTGGCGGCTTTGACCAATTGTGATTCATTATACACTTTTTTCATAAAAACGCTGTCCACGACGGTGTCTTGCTTCTCAATGATCATTAGCAACTTCAAGGACTCGGACAGACCTGCATAGGATTTTGCCTGACCGGACGGAACCGGCCCGACGCCAGCGGCAGCTAAAAAGATGCCTTTTGGCATCGGTACGCCAAGTTCGGCAGCATTGAGTGCCAGATTTGCACTTACCACACCTCCATAGGAATGACCAATGATAATAAGCTTATCTGTCTCGGCTTTGATTTTCAATTCATCTGATGCTAAAACCTTCAAGGCCCTTTTTATTGCGGCGGCGGCATTGGGCGTAAATTCTGCCGGCTTGGTCCGCGCGTCCTTTTGATAGCGGGGATAGATCACAATGTTGCCTTGCCTTACCAAATGTTTGATCCAGGCTCCATAATTGGCCGGATTCCAGCCGCCATAGCCATGATTAAACACAATAACCGGTGCCAAGGCCGGCGCGGGAGATGACGGCAGATACAACCAGTAACCTGTGGGCCCGTCATCGTAATTTTTCTTGATCACCTCTTCATGCTGATAAGAACTGCCACCATAGCCAGACATTAGTTGGCCTGGCTGACTGGGCTTGCCAGGATCGGGTGTGCTGTTCTGACAACTTGCCGCTATTGAAATGAGCATTATCAATCCTGAGATTACTCGCATTGTTATCATATGCTGTTTGTTTTTTGAATAAAAATTGAATTTTGAATAGCTAGAATTATTTCGGCCGGAAGGCAAACAAAGTCCCGTCAAAGCCCGGCACATACACATTGCCTTCTCCACCTATGGTCGTGCCGACCGTAAAGAGCGTTTTGCCGGGAAAATGCACACGATCAAGGACTTCGCCTGTTTTTGTGTTTACGATCACCAGGTCTTTGTAAGATTTGTTGGGTGAACCTGCAACGGTGGCAAAAGCCAGGTTTCCGGCCGTCTGCATAGGCAATCCCAGGTGGTTCAGGCTGTCATTTTTCCACACCAGTTTAGCTTCCTGTCCCATGTCCTGAATGCACATTAATGGCGCGCCACCGCCGCCAGCAGGCATAATAAGGCCTTCGGGCGAGGTGGATTGGCTCCCGCCGGGCTCATAACCCATGGCAAATTCCCAAATACTGTTGCCAGTCGCTGCCTCGATAGCATGCAGACCGCCTGCATTGTCGTTGACATAAATGCGCGAGCCGTCTGCGGATATATCCGGGCTCGAAGCGCTGCCGCCGGGTAGCGCTGTATGCTCCCACAATGGTTTGATAGACGGGCCGTTCTTTTCGGAATAGACCATTGCCCGTACGCCTGCTTGCACCGCGCCCGGTGCCCAGTAAGTAAAAAAGAACCTGCCCGTTTGCTGGTCGATGGCAAGCGTGTTTGCGCAGGGGCAGTCCGCAGTACCACGCATACAAGCCCTGGGATCAAAGTTCGGATCAGACGGAGGTTCGCCTGAAAGCGGGTGCGGGTTTAAAACCAATGATCCGTTTTTTCTGTCGAGCACGTAAATCATGCCGATGTGCGTAGTGAAGATCAACCTGCCAGTCTGTGTAAATTGTGCCGAGAGCGGAAAGCCCTGGATCTCCGTTTCCCAAAGCAAGTTCCCCAACGCGTCGAATGCATGCATGGCTTCGTTGTCAGCAATAAAAAGTCGTCCCTGCTCATCAAGGAGCGCAGACGAAGCAACGGCAAACTTGTTTACCTTGTCGGTACACCAAACCGTTTTTCCTGTCTGCGGATCCAATGCGTACAAATGGCAATCACCTGCATTGGTAGTCATGTAAACTTGTCCTTGCCTACCGATGGTCGGCCCAAGATTTATGGTGCCTTCGAACTTACGTTGCCATGCTAGTTCAACTTTGCGGGGACCTTGTAATGACGAGTAATCGGAATTGCGGCTGTCGGCATGCACAGCCGACCAGCCTGGCCCATAGGCTGAATCCAAAATCTCAGATCCGGCCGGTTCACTGGTTTTGCACTCTGCCAAAAGCAATCCAGCCATTAGCAAGCCTTGTTGCAAAAACCGGCTAAGACTTCCTGTTCTTTCTGATTTCATCTTTTCTCTCCTGTTGCTGCTGCTTAAACTGATTGAATTGTTCCTGGCTCAGAACCTGTTTCAGTTCTGCCTCCTTTTCACTTTGTAAAGCCCGGACGGCTTTCAGTTTGGACATTTTGTTTGCGTTGCCGAGCATGATCGGATCCAGTTTTTGAGCGTACACAAGATTTATACTTTCCACTTTTCGGATCTGCGCCGAATCTAGTTTAAGGATGCTGGCCATGCGCTGCGTCTGCATTTTAGCGCGTTCTGCGGCGGGTTTGTCCGTTAGCAACTTTTGTGCGAACAAGGGATTTGAAAGGAGTACCAGGCCAAAAAGCGCAGTAATGATCACATGTTTCTTTTCCATGGTTAGACAGATTTTGGTTGTTTCTGTGTCAAACCAACCTTGGAAATTCATCAAATGGAAAAGTATTCATTGGGTATGGTGATTTCCCACATAAAATCAGCCAAATTCCCTCTAAGCAGTATGAAACTACTATCAAAGTCCATTCATGTGAAAAAAGGATTCGTTCATAGGAGGAATTTGTAAGTTGAGCGGAGATTTTTTTGCGTGAATCGCTTTTATCTTACACTTGCAGGTACAAACGATTGAAATACAATGGATAGCAGAGGGCGAAACTATAATTTAGCCAATCCGTATTTGTTCTGGATTTGTTACTGGCTGATCTGGCTCTTCCTGTTTTCCAGTTTTCAACCGTTTGGCAATGCGGTTTGGGTAGCTACCGTCAATGTGGCTGTTCAGGGAATTGTTGCTTTTGTGACGATCCGTTTTTTGATCCCGCGTTATCTCGAAAAAAGAAAATATCTGGCGCACGCGGCACAGGTTGCGATCTTGATTTGTCTGCTAACCATACTTTTTATGAAACTTACCGAGCCTGGTTTGCATTTGCTACCAGCCAAACGTGAAATCAAGTATCCGCGGGTATTCCAGTTTGGCAGGATGTATTTTTTCCTGTTTTTGATCCACATCACTAGTACAGCTTACAAGTTTGCATCCGATCGCTTTTATGCATTGCAGCGCCAGTCGGAGCTGCTCAGGGAACAGTTGGAGACGGAGCTGCAAGTCCTGAAAAATCAGATCAACCCGCACTTTCTATTTAATACATTAAACAATGTGTATACGCTGGCCTACCTCAAAGATGACAACGCTGCGCCCATGATTATGAAGCTCTCCGAATTGCTGCGTTACACCCTTTATGATTGTCAGGCCGACCGCGTTAAGCTTGAAAAAGAGGTGGAGTTTTTGCGTAATATCATTGCCATGCAACAGCTTAAATCGGATGCTTATCAAAAGCATATTGCGTTTGAAACCTCCGGCGTGCAGCCCAACCATTTCATTGCGCCGTTGCTCCTTCTGGTATTTATTGAAAACAGTTTTAAATTTTCAGACTTGGATACGAATCCCGACGGGTATATCCATATCTCATTAAGCGTAGACCGTGCCGCAACCATGCATTTTGAATGCAGAAATACCAAAAAGCTACTTTTAAGCCAGGAGCCAAAAGCAGGAATCGGGCTGGCTAATGTGCGCAAACGACTGAAATTGATTTACCCTGAAAATCACGAATTGCAGCTATCTGAGGTGGATGATAAATTTGTAGTCAGCTTAAAAATATTTCGTTTATGATTTTGAATTGCCTGATCGTAGATGACGAGCTGCTTGCCAGGCGGCTGCTAACCGATTATGTGGCTAAAATACCGGCATTAAACCTGGTTGCTGCCTGCGCATCTGCGATGGAGGCGCAAAGTTTTTTGCAAAAACAGCGAATTGATTTATTATTCCTCGACATCCAAATGCCGGATGTAACCGGGCTTTCTTTTCTGAGGTCATTACAAAAAAAACCAGTTACTATCCTTACAACAGCTTACACGGAATACGCCCTGCAAGGTTACGAGCTTTTTGTGCTGGATTATCTGCTAAAACCAATTTCCTTCGAGCGGTTTTTCCAGGCAGCAAGTCGTGCGATCGAATATATTGGCCTGCTTAACAGCAAAGTTCCCGTTATTACTGGCGACGCTGATATTGTATTAAGAAACGATGGGCCTAATAATGAATACCTATTTGTTAAATCCGATTTTAAAATCCACAAAATCGCTTATAGCAGCATAGACCTCATTGAAGCCTATGGGGAATATGTGCTTATTTTTAGTGGGAAGGAGAAGATCATGACTTTGGGCCAATTGGGCAAAATGGAACAGGTGCTGCCCCGGCCGGGATTTGTGCGCGTGCACCGCTCTTTTATCGTGAATTTTGCAAAGGTTGACGCTATGCAGGGTAACACCATTTATATAGGAGAAAGACAGGTTCCGCTCAGCAAAAGTTATCGTGAAACATTCATGGAACTGGTTCAAAACGGCAGGACTTTTCCATAGATTTATCGAAATCCAATTCAACACCCACTGCGCTTTTTTACAACAATTTATTCCCCCGTTACATGTCAGAAATTTTTGTCAGAACCGCTACTATATCCGATTTGTCCACGTTAAGATCTTTTGAGCAAGGTGTTATCATGGCCGAGCGCCCTTTTAATCCGCTGATCAAAAATGATCCTGTCCATTATTATAACATCGAGGAAATGATTGTGGCCTCCCACATTGAGATCGTCGTTGCAGAACTTGGTGGCGAGCTGGTCGGCTCTGGTTATGCACGCATTGAAAACGCCAGGCATTATTTAAAGCACCAGCAGCATGCGTATCTGGGTTTTATGTATGTCAAGCCGGAACACCGTGGAAAAGGAATAAATCAGAAAGTGATCGAGACATTGAAGAAATGGGCTATCCTTCAAGACATAACGGAGCTGCGGCTAGACGTGTATGACGAAAATGCTCCGGCTATCAGGGCCTATGAAAAAGCAGGCTTTAAAAAGCATCTTGTCGCCATGCGGTTTGGTGTTAATGAATAGCAAACAGGCATCATTCACTTCCCATTTTCATTTTGTCGGGATTACGCATAATATACATTTTCGAAAAAGTCATTTCATCTATATCAATACAAAAGATCGTATCGGGGAAAATATTATAAGCCACTGAAAACAAATAGGATTTATACGATGGCAATGCGTCTTTCATTAGGGAATTCCAAACTGGCGTTATAGATCTGCCACGTGAACAATGGCACGGTGCAAAACGGGAAAGTTGACCGAATTTGCAATGAAGCATAATTTGTTTGCCTCTGCGTGCAGGCTCATCGCTTTCTCTGCCATCGACTGATCCGATACGGTCACTACCGGATGAAGCAACACTTCCGAAAACCTGCCTCCGCCATTCGGCGTTTCGAGCATAGTCCCGGAAGCCTTATCCATATATTCGACAACTCTGACAGAGGCTTCTGAGCACAAATGAAGATACCACAACATGTGGCAGGACGACAATGAGGATAATAACAGTTCTTCCGGATTGTACCTGGTGGGATCACCCCTGAAAGCCGGATCTGAGGAGCCATGAATGGCTGGTTTGTTCTCAATTTCGATGACATAATCACGTCCGTAGGCCTGGTAGCTGGCAGTGCCGGCCCCTTTGTTGCCAGTCCATGTGGTTGTTGCAGCGTAGTGATGTTCTTTGCTCATGGCTTTTTTTGTGTTTTCTTAAATGCGCTGTTTCCTATTTTCTCCGACAAATAAACTCTCCATTGCCAATTGGCACGGTGAGACAGTCGAAGCGGGGATCGGCGAGCGCATTGTTGATCATGGCTTCCAGCGCCTGGAATTGATCCGTTGCATTGTCGGCCACAATCAAACCATTCCGAACCATTTTTTTGGCAATTGCATCAAAGCATGGCTGATAGATCTCTTTCCTGGCGTCCAAAAGCATTCTTGCTTTAAGTTCTTGCGAAATTTCGCTGAACATGCTTATGGTTATTGATTTTCACAATATGCTTTAAATGCTTCCAGAATTTTGGGCCAGCCTTGCTGCGAATCCATGGCCTCGGCATACCCGGTCGCGCCATCGCCGTGGCTTTCAAAATTACTGTGGATCAACGTAATATCTGTTACTTCATGCGACGATTCAGTAAAGAGGATGGTTACCAAGCTCGCTTTATCCGGATTTGGTTCGGGAATTCGCGTTGGGCTGATTTGCCAGGTAAAGCTTAATTGCACATTTTTGGTCAGTTCCGTGACCCGACCCCAATCGCATCGAAAACCGAACGGGCCTATTTCGGTGCACAAACCATTGACCTGAGGGTTGATCCGGATTTCAACCAGCTTCTCTCCCGACCATGTGTATTCCTTCGGCCACCACGCATTCAAATCATAAATGAATGAGTTAAATGCAGCATGAGAAGTGGCTTGCACGATGATTTTCTTTGTTACATCCATAAAGTTTACCCTTATGTCTTGCTTGGGTTAATTTTGTGACAATATTATTTCGATAAATTTAGGTTGTCTGATCATAACACTACGACATCCGGGTTCAGTCACAATTTTATTGAATCTGAACCAATTGAACGCCATGCACCGGACGACCATCAGCTGTAATGCCTTGTATCACCACGCGTAGCGTTCTCACAACGTCTGACAGCGGAAAACGTAGCTGGCTGTTTCCCTGGCTATCGGTTTGGATCATTGGTTTCCAGTATAGCACATCCCGGTCATCAACGGGGCCGGAAATGGTGCTGGCGGTTACCTCGGCATCGTAGCGTGGAACATAAAATTCACGCTGCACGGATGGATAACCAATGAATTCAATCGGTGTCATGCCTTCGCCCGGTTTCGCGCTCACCTGCATTGAACGTGCACCTTTCGAGTAAAATGCAATAACCCCATTTCCTCCCCTAACCCCGTAAATACCAGCCGTACCAGCATTTTTCAACACTTCGACACGTTCAAAATCCCTAGGACTGAAGTACATTAAAGCGGTTCCATCAGGGTCGTGAACAGTCACTCCATCAATCAGAAACAATGGCTGCGTACCACTTTTATAGCTAGTCGCGCCACGTACAGTTACCATATACCCGGGCGGCTTTTGCGGTGCGGGCGCAGTCCGTTGTACGGTCACGCCCGCAAACCGCCCCCGGATCATTTCATATAAATTTGCATAAACTGGTGATTTTTCATCAAAGATAACAACGGCATCAGCCTCATTGTGCAGACTACGCATTTGAATATCATCGGGTCTTTCATTGTATTTCTGTGCTCGAACAGTTACTTCGTTTAGCTGTTTTGCCGCTTTATCACGGTATAGATCATTGCTTGCTTCTTGCCTGATCCGCGCAGCTTTCAGCTCAGCTTGCAGCATCGGCCAGTTTGGCGCAGCAGTCATCTTACCGAATTCCCATAGTTTGCCGGGCCTGTCCTGAACCAGAAAAGCTTCTTTGGCAGACATTTTTTTTGAGTTTCGCCCAGCGATCTGCACCATTAATTTTACAGTATCGGCAATAGCCATACCCGCCATCCGAAAGCGCCCCTGTTCGTCAGCCCCTGCCGATTTCACGAATGATTGCCCCGGTCCTGTGGTCGCCACAACAATCTGCGCGTCAGGTATGGGTTGATTTTTCAGATTTAAAATGCGTCCGCTGAGCGATACCCCACCGAGCGAATCAGCTTCCGGCGTGCCACTAACCCGTCGCCAGCCCTGGGTCAGCAGCAGGTCGTCCAGCGCTTTACGGGTTTCTGCCGAGTGATTCATTATGTATTGATTAGGGTTTTCAACATGTCCCCGCAGCTCTCCCGTTAGTAGCAAGTGCGCAGGCATATTGGCGTCGGCGGTGTCCTCAGGCACTTTACTGGCATCGGTAATCGACGCTGATAAAGCTGCTGATGCAGGTGATCCATTATCGTTCAGATTGACGCTAATGATGGCTTGTTCACGGGGCTGGTATTTGGTTTTGTTGAATTTCAATGTCACACGAACTGGCGCAACCAATTCCGGCACAAAAAACAATCGCTCGGCTTGTGGCTTAGCTGCGGCATTGTAAAGTGTGACTTGCGCAAGACCGGGCAACCAGCCCATCATCGGCAAGCTTATCTTCGCCAACCCATTTTGCAAGAAAATTTTTCGCTGATCGACGATCAGACCGCGTTGCTGGACAAGGATATACACAGAATCAGCCGCGGTCTGGTTAGTACTCCTGATCGTCAGTGCCAGGCGGGTTGTATCGCTAATCGCATCGGCTGACAGCAACAGTCCTTCGTGTTCGTGCTTAGGCAAAGGAACGTGTTGCAGTTGGTTGTTATAGGATACATCTGCATAATAAGTCCGCTGCGCCTTAGGCTCAATCACCACGCTGGTCATCCCCTGCTGATTGGTTTTAAAACGAACTATTTCAGCTCCTAAGTCGTCGACGATACGGCCTTCCAGGGATAGGCCGTGGCCATTGGGCGCCACAATTTTAATTCCCAGACGCGCTGGCAATCCCGAAATCCAGCGACCACCTTCCGGCAAAATCTGAATGTCTAATTGCTGCGCGACAGAATCGCTGTGTTTTAATGCATCATTACGAAACAAATTATAGATAGCCACAGAGCGCTCGAACGCGGGGCGTCGCTGTGCATCATCTTCATCGGTATAGGCGCGTAGGCGATATGTTCCCGTTGTAAGCGTATCCGACAGGCGAAAATTACCCTGCCCACGTCCATCAGCAATGCGTACCCACTGGTGCTGAACCAGTTTCCCGGTTGAGGTAAGCAGGTCGACATGCATAGCTGTCGCTCCACCAGCCCGCTGGTGACTGACAGCATCGAGTAAGTACGTGCTCATCCAAAGCCGGTCCCCGGTGGCATAAAAAGGTTTATCAATGTGCACAAACAATGCGGGAGCGAGCAACTTGAATCGTTCGTTGAAAGCCGCACTGATACTTCCCAGAGAGGTGTCAGATGGCGCAAGTTTTCCCAACGAGGCCAGAGGGCCCGTTGTAAGTGGCTCCATCCCGCTCACCTGGGGTTTCCAGTCGGCGGGCAACATGGTCGATAGCCTGTCATCACCCATTGAACCTTCCGCTTCCATACCTTCAGGCATCGTAATAATTCCATCGACAGTCATTTGCATCTGCCCACTGGGCAGTTTCATTTCCGTATAAGCGTAACGAGCATCCGGATAGGGCGAGAAACCCGAGGATGCTTTCGTATAGAATACGATCAGTTTCGCGGGCGAAACCAATCTGCGTTCGGTCGATAACCGACCCGGTTGAATCAACTTAGAAACCTGAATGGGAACCAAACGTTTGTATTCGCCTATCGCAGCGGCAAGCGTAATGGTCCGACGTTCGACGGAGATTGGCTTGGTGGCATCCTCCTGATAAACCAGAAAGCCAGCCTGCTCGAAGGTGTTGTCGATGAGACTGGCCATTAAATGTCGTGTAGATCCGTTATAAGCGATCAGCCGATTGCGCCTGAATCGGTCGGCCTGGCGTTCGTTTTCGGGTTTCAATTCTTCAAACCGGGCGGTTCCAGCAGAATATACCTTTCCCGACGATGCAGCATCGAAATGTTGTAGATCATAAATTAACCTATATCCCAGCGCCTGATTATCAATGATTAACGGCTCGTTAGCCTTTGCATACAGATGACCCTTATCCTCTTTGAAATTGAGCACTTCACTATTTACAAGCAGACACTGCCCGCCAAACGGCTCGCCAAAGAGTTGCTTTTTGAACTGTCGTAAATGTTTTTCTGACCGCTTCGAATTGCCCCTGACTGTCACGGCATCCAGCATTTGCTCACTTACTTTGAGCTGGAAATTAGCTTTTTGTGGAGACGTATTTTCAAATCGGATTTTTTGCGTAGCAGGTTCATACCCAACAAATGAAGCAACAATTTCGACCGAACCAAGTGGAATTGCAGCAAGCGCATATGCTCCTTTATCGTCCGTAACGGCCCCCTGCGTGCTGCCATTCACATATACATTGGCAAACTGCATAGGTTTTCCTGTCGCCGCATCTGTCACGAAGCCAGTCAACCGGGCTGTCGTTTGTCCATGAGCCGGCAGGCACGATCCTGAAAGTAAAGCGAAATTTATAAAGCCAATGAAGAACGAGTAACGCATAGTTATTAGATTACCCTCTAAAAAGAACTCCGCTACGTACTCATACCCATGGTTACTATGCAAAAGTCCTTCATAACAGGCTGAGCTAGCCTCAGGAATTTAGGACCGTAAATGCGCACCTGCACACCAAAGTAATAATGCTTTGCAGAAGGTAGGGAATCTATCTCCTGAAAATATCTCCAAAAAGTCGAATGGGGTTACATATTCAGCTGTTAGCCTCAAATATGTAGACTAGGACCAGGACCTGTTTGAGCTACGAATCCATGCATCTGCGGCTTCGGCATCTGTAAAAAAGTGCTCATTATCGCTGCTGTACAATGATTCGTATTTCTCAATTTTGGTAACATCCTGATGACAATGCGCAGCAGCAATGCACTGAACATTCCTTTTTTTAAAAATAATCATTTTTTCAGCCTCTTCCGGAAACATCGCAACGTAGCCGACCTTCCAGCCATAACTGGCCAGGTTGAGCGGGATAATGTTGCGAAACTGTTTGTGGGCTTCCAGATCGACAGCCTTAAAACCATACAGGTTTATGAAAATTTTGAATGCTCCCGAATCGGGCACTTGATCCAGCGCTGCATGCAATGTCTGTTCCCAGCGAATTACATCTGCATTTTCTATATCGCCGCTAATTTGTGTAATAATAAGCAGCTCGTCAGCGAACCAGTCGCTGCGTATGGTTTTTAATCGTGACATTTTTTTAATTGATAGAACATTTATCACCATAATTCTGGTGACAGCCTTTTTGTTCTAACAGTCGACAGAAAGCATGGAAAAGTCGACAAATGGAAATTTGGCGTTCCACAATGAGGGTGCCTGAGATACTTTTGCCTTAGCGTTAGGCATGCCTGTTAAGCATATCGGATGTCTCCAAGACTTTCTGAGACTTCTTTTGTCACGATAAATGCAGCAGATTCATCGCAGCAATAAAATTTGTCTGAAAAGGAGCCCTGAGTGTTTCCAACCGAATTTTAGACGGATGTAAAAACTCGATTTCCGACGCGTGCAACAGCATCTCATTCATCTCAAACCGTTCCTTAAAATACCGATTCTGCTTGTTGCATCCATGCGGGCGGTCGCCTATTATGGGATGAAAGATGTGAGCCATGTGCTTGCGGAGTTGGTGCATGCGGCCGGTGGTGGGTTTTAGTTCTACCAGGGAATAGCGCGAGGTGGGGTGTTTGCCAATGGCGAAGTCGACTTCCGTGCGTGCCAGTGTGCGAAGGGACGTGAAGGCTTCCTGGATCGCGCCGTCTTCTTTTTTTAACGGGTAATCAATGTCGAGCACGTCCGGCGTGTAGCCTCTGACAATGGCATGGTAAGTTTTCTCAACCTTGCCGTCCTGAAACTGCTGCTGCATGAGGCTGTTCATTTCTTCATTTAAGGCGAAGAGCAGGACCCCTGAAGTTTTCCGATCCAGCCGGTGCACAGGAAATACTTTTTGTCCGAGCTGGTCTCTCAACAGCTGAACGGCGAAGAAATCTGCATCGGCGGCAATCGGCGATCGGTGGACGAGCAGGCCGTTCGGCTTGTTGATGACGACGAGTTCTTCGTCCTGGTAGACTATCTGAAGGGGCAAGTGTATCGAATCTGTCACTTAAAATATGGATAGATCCTTTTCAGTCTTTTCCGTCAACACTGCATAAGCATTGGGTTTTATTCCCAAAAAATACGGAAATAACCGCAAGACGAAATGCTTGATTTTAGTCAGATAAAACCCTGACGGGTTATTCTTGAAAAGCGGTTTAATGACTTCGTCATGATACAGGTGGCAGATGTCGCTTTTGATCTGGAAGTTTTCAGACCTGAGCAGAAACCTGAGCAATGCGGGTGTATAAATGTTGATGTGCCCATAGGAAAGGAAATGTTTCACTTTTTTATCCACATAAAAAGAAAAATCAATGGGCACTTCGAAAATCTGATATTTCGAAACACGTTTGATTTCCCGCAGCAAAATCCGTTCATGTTCCACATGCTCTAATACGTGTGAACAGATTACCAGATCAAAATGATTGTCGGGATAGGGAATTTGGTAACCGTCGAAAAGGAGAATGTCGTTGAGATTTTTGATATTCTTGGATTTTATCAGACCGATTCCGCTTTCGGAAATCTCGACGCAATTTAAATCTTGACAATAATCCCACTGAGAAAGCCAGGAAAGTATGCTCCCCTCGCCTGCCCCGACTTCAAGCACATTTTTGAAACTGATATTCTTTGACAGTGCGACAATGTTTTGTGCCTTGTATTTGGCCCCGGTGTTTCGCCAGGAAACCGAGTCGTCGTTATACTGGGAAGAATAGGAATCTTTTACATTATCAGATATTTGCATATCGAAATAATTTTTATTTCATGGCTATAATCCTTAATCAACAACCTGATTTTTCTTACTGTATCTGATCCGGAAGCGGATGATGACCCATAGCACCAGATACAAAATCCCCAGCAGCATACCAATTTCCATGCTGAAGACCCAGGCTGTACGGTCCATCGCGCTCTCGATCAGGTTATTTAAAATGGCGTGTGGATCATGGATAATGTCCCAACTGTTCATGCGCCTTACCCTGCCCAGGTAAACCCCAAAGCCGGCAAGCGGGAGGCTTAACAACAAAAATGTAATGCTGACACGCCGTGAAAAAACGCGTCGCCATGACCGGTGAATCCAGTATAACGATAACAGCCCGTTGAAAAGGCTTACTTCTGCGTAAAAGAAAAGCATAATGACATCGTGCCAGGTCAGGTCGCGCTGGTAATCCACGGTTAAGTGGGCCAGGTCGGTGATCATATAAGGCGCATTGGGAAAGAATGCCAGCCAGACGGTGGTAAGTACGATCAGCGTAAAAGGAATTCTGCCGAAACGTTTGGTAAAATTGTCGGCCAGGAATGCTGTGATGAGTGGGATCCAGCTCAAAAACAGATTCCAGTCCATTGAAAAATCAACGGGGGAATTGAAAAAAATGCGAATAAGGTGAAAAAATACGGCAACCAGGCTTAACAGCAAAAGCAGCAAGAGCGAGAACAAACCCTCCATCGATATAATGGGCGGATCTGAGACGCTGAACTTATGGTTCCTTATCCAATCTATCAAACGGTCCAATAGTACGGTATTTTAGTTTATTCATGACGACTTAAAAAGTAAGCAAATGAAAAGCAAAAAAGGCATACTACATTTATATCAATATTATCGTTAAAATAAAAGTTGATATAATCATATTCCTTCGTCACTTCTGCTGCGTCATGTCTGACAAACGCTGACAGGCTAGGCCTGGGTAGGATTATTTGTTTCTGTTTTAGGTTTACGTCTTTTCGGTCTTGCAGATGATTTGTGGGCTGGCTTACCAGCAACCCCAGGTTTGCGACCGCCGGCTGCCCTGAAACGCCGTGGCTCAAATAGTGGAGCATCTCCAAGTCCCAGATCCTGGGTTATCGACCGCTTTTCAAGTTCTTTTTCAAAAAGCTTTTCGATTTTCAAAACATATTTCTGGTCTTGCTCATTAATGAACGTTATAGCCGTGCCTTTTGATTCCGCACGCGCCGTCCGACCAATGCGGTGAACGTAATCCTCGGGATCGCGCGGGACGTCGTAATTGACAACGTGGCTCAAATTATCAATATCAATTCCACGTGAAAGCACATCTGTTGCCACCAGCACGGGGAATTGCCTGTTTTTAAATTCTCTCAAAACAATCTCCCGGTCGGCCTGCTCAGAGTCTGATGAAATTCCCCTGGCAGCAAGGCCGAGCTTTCTCAATGCGCGCACAATAGGTTCAACAGTTGATTTACGCGAAGTAAAAAGCACCATACTGGTGTTTTCAACCTGACTCAGTAAATGCAGCAGTAATGGTAATTTTTGTTCGTCCTTTGCCATATAAAACTGCTGGTCAATGCGATCAACCGGCCGCGAAACCGCAAGTCTTATTTCCTCGGGATTTTGCAAAATGCGTTTTGCGAGCTCCCCGATTTTTGGCGGCATTGTTGCCGAAAACATAAGCGTTTGTCTCTTCGCAGGCAAAAAGCTCATGATCTTTAAAATGTCGCTGAGAAAGCCCATGTCCAACATTCTGTCGGCCTCGTCCAGCACTAAATGCTTCACGTTTCCAAAAGTCACGTAGCCAAGCTGCAAATGGGCGATCAGCCTTCCCGGAGTTGCAATAATGATGTCTGCACCTTGGGTTAATGCTTTTTTCTGCTGGTCCCACTCCGGTCCTTTGTTACCGCCGTAGACGGCAATGCTGGTAGCACCGACAAAGTATCCCAATCCCTGAATCTGCTGATCGATCTGCACGGCAAGCTCACGCGTTGGTACAAGGATCAATGCACCGGTGTGTTCGTTGCTTTCATGGGCAACTTTATCTAAAATAGGGATCAGATAGGCAGCCGTTTTTCCTGTTCCTGTTTGTGCGCAGGCAAGAAGGTCTTTACCACTAAGAATGTAAGGGATTGCTTGCTCCTGAATAGGTGTTGCTTGCTGGTAGTTCATGGAATCCACGGCGTTAAGCACGTCTTCGTGGAGTTCAAATTCATTGAAATTCAAAATTCAGCTTGTAAAAGTCCATAGATTTAAATGACTACAGACATGTTAAAAAAAGAGCTGACTTCAATATTTCCCAGTCAGCAAACCGCTCGATTTGAACAAATATAAAAAATATCCGGTTGAAAATGAAAACAAAGGCCAAGATACACGTGGCAAAATTGCTACTTTGTGCGTCCTGGCACTTGCTGCATTCATTTATATTATCTCTCCCAGCCAGTATCGCAGCGTTAGCGGCAAAGAAACTCAGCCATCACTTAACCTTCAACCTGTTGATCATCATAATGGCCCGATCAATACGCACCTGAACGGATTTGGCGCCCGCAACATAATAAATAATAGCGCGCTGGTGACTGGGTAACGATTCGTAGAAAAGGCGTTTGCCTTCCTCATCCAGTTCCAGCAATTCCTGCAACTCTTCGGGCATATCGCGGCCAAATTCACTTTCGTCTTTGCGAATTTGCACGTGCAATTTTTGGCCCAATACAAACTTCCCCTCCTGCCTGAGCGGCGTTCCTATATTAATGTAGAAGCCTCCCTCACCCTTCGGCCTGATTGCGCATTGAAAATCCACTTTATCATTCAACAGACACCTTACCCGCGCAGGCTTCCGGCCCTCGACAAACTGCACGGCAACTTCGTCGGGTACGATCATATAAAATTCGCCTCCCTTGCGTGGGAGGCGATCTAATGTTGATTCGAAACGGACAACATCTTCCATGCTGCAATGTTGATTCCTAAAAGATCTTATTCTGTTAACGGGCGAACCATAATGTCCTTGTACAGCACTACGCTTTTGGGATCATGTGCCTGCAATGCGAAGGTTCCGGCTTTCAGGAATTTGGTTTTCATATCACCCTCTCTTTTGTCCACATCAGATTCTTCGTAATCTACCACGACCTTATCATTGATCTTAATGGTGATGTGCTTGCCTTCTACTTTGATGTATTCGGTATACCATTCGTTATCCTTCACATACGTTTCTTTCACATCAACTACATTATACAAGCTTCCTGTGCGCTTATAGTCTGTATGCGACTGGTTCACCTGCACCTCGTAACCTTGCGACGGCCACCCATCTTCCTGATAAGCAGTATGGATAAAAATCCCTGAATTTGCGCCAGGTTTAGTCATCACCGTCGCTTTGAACTCAAAGTTTTTGAACATATGATTTTTCACGGGACCATCGTAAAACAAATGCGCCCGCGGGCCTGCTACCTGAATGTTTCCATCCACGATGGTGAACGAGGATGCATTTGCACCAATTTTCCAGCCATCGAAATTCTTTCCATTATAAATTGAGATCCAGCCGTCCTGGGCAACGGAAGAAAATGATAGACCAGCGCTCAAAAAAAGCGCCATACATAATGTAGTCAATGTTTTTTTCATAAGAAAGCAAGACGCGTTTGGTATTTGTGTGATGTGAACTCTTTTTTATTTAAATCAAATTTGGGTAAAAACTACTCTTTGACCTAAATAATATCACACCGCCGCCGGGGTCATGAGTGCGAACCTTGTTACCTTTGCCGTCGAATATCCAATGCAATGAATAACCCCTACATATCCCTCCTTGCGATCGCCTGGCGCTATGCGAGGCAACAACGAAAGCGCTTGTGCTTGTCTACGCAATGTTTATCATGGCTAATATCGTGCTGGCAGCCAATCCATTACTATATGGCTGGTTTGTTCAGTCTATCCAAAAAGACCCTTCCGCTGTGCTGGATAATGTATGGCTTTACGTCGGGGGTTATGTCCTTTTAACCGTTGGCGAATGGGCATTTCACCGGCCGGCGCGTATTATGGAACGTAAGCTGGCATTTGATCTGAGCAAAAATTTTCTGGATGAAATGTATCATCAGGTACTGCATCTGCCCATTCGCTGGCATCAGGACCATCACAGCGGAGCTACCATCAACCGTATCCGCAAGGCATATGAAGCACTCATGGACTTTTTCCAAAACGGTTTTATGTTCTTGCATGCCTTTGCAAAGTTCATTTTTTCCTTCATTGCTATCGTTTGGTTTTCACCCATTTTCGGGGCGATTGGTGTATTGATCGGATTAATTAACATCTGGGTAATATTCAAGTTTGACAAAAAATTTATAAAAGCGCTGGACGAGACCAATGAAAAAGAACATATTGTATCATCGACGCTATTTGACAGTCTTTCGAACATCATTACAGTGATTACATTGCGTCTTGAAAAGCGCATGAAAATCAGTCTGATATCCAAGATCAATGACATATTTCCTCCTTGTGTAAGATCTATTACGATCAACGAATGGAAGTGGTTTGTAGCCAGCATGTTCATTGCATTGATTTATGTGGTGGTAACCCTTGGTTATGTTTACCAAAACTATATTCCAGGGCAGGTGTTTTTGGTGGGCGGCCTTGTGACGCTATTGAGTTACGTAAACCAGTTCACCAGCGTTTTCCATGACATTGCATGGCATACACCGAGATCATCCGTTATAATACAGAAGTACAAACTGCCCGTTCGATATCAGAAACTTTTAGCCAGCAACACCGCCCGGACGCTTCGGAAGGACTTCCCGATGATTGGCAGGAGATTGAAATCCGTAATCTGAATTTCTCCTACGGCGAAGTGTATTAAATCGATAAAAAAGCCCACAGCCTTCATGAACTCCACATTCGCATTAAAAAAGGTCAGCGAATTGCATTTATTGGCGAAAGTGGCAGCGGCAAAAGTACGCTTCTGGCATTACTTAGAGGTTTGTATGATCCTGAAAAAGGTGTTAATGTGCTAATAGATGGAAATCGACAGGCTGATATGCAGACATTGGCAGATCAAATCACATTATTCCCCCAAGATCCCGAGATTTTTGAAAATACGACAGCCTATAATGTCACGCTTGGATTGCCATTTGAGGAAGAAGATATTATGCAGGTCAGCAAAACGGCCCACTTCACAGACGTTACCGCCAAATTACCCAACGGCCGGACTCAAATATTCAGGAAAAAGGCGTCAATCTTTCCGGCGGCCAAAACAGCCACTCGCTTTCGCAAGAGGCATCTTAGCTGCCAGAACCAGCGAAATAGTCCTGCTCGACATACCAACCAGCAGCGTAGACCCAAAAACAGAATCGCATAGCTACGACAGAATGTTCGAAGAATTTAAAGATAAAGCAGTGATCTCCACATTGCATCGTCTGCACCTGCTGACCAAATTTGATTATGTGTATATTTTGAGAGATGGGTATTTGGTAGATGAAGGCACGTTTGCAGAGCTGCGTGGGAATAGTGCGGTTTTTCAGGATTTGTGGCGGCATCAGGAGGCGATGGCAGGGCGGTGAAGCATTGATGGCTTCACCGCTTTCCCAATCGTTCGCGATCTGTTCGATTCTTTCGCATTTTATCCTGCACAAACTGGCTACTTTATGAGCACAATGCGCTTAGCCACGAACTTATGACCAGTTGCGGCTATTTGCATAATGTAAATACCATCCGGCAATTGGTCAAAATCGTACGGCATTTCAACTCGCTCTCCTGTTCCTTTCACGACCTGCCGCCAAACCTGCCGTCCAACGATATTTGTAATCGTCAACTCAGCAGAAACATTCACACCAAGAGAATAGCTTGCCGTTACTTTTCTTTTTGTAGGATTTGGTGAGATTACCAGATCAATATCCAACTCCGGTTGTTCACGAGTTCCTGTGAAAATCTTTTCGACTTCCTGGCTTGGCTCATCCGGTGCAGCAATGCGTGCAGTTGTAGCGCACGTAATCGTCTTCGGCGAATTATTCAGTGTATAACTGCTATTCTTCACACGAACGCTTAGCTGGTGCGCCTGACCGTCTTTCAGGCTCGCAGGAAGCGCGAAGCTGAAACCGTAGTTGCCTGTTCCGTATCCCGCTGATTTTACATCGGCACGGTATGCATTGGCTACCACAGTCGCATGCACTGTCGAGCCTTCATAGAGTTCAATCGTCAGCGAAGATTCCGGATAAGTCTTGTCCCATGCCCACCCCTGCACCGTGCTACAATCCAGCACATTGATGCTTCCGTAAAACTGCGAAGGAACTGAGCATGTGAGTGTACGCGGTGAACCTGAAAGCACATAAGTGCTGCCTTGTACACGCACACTGAGCTGGTGTGGCTTGCCGTCGCGAAGGTTGGCAGGCAATGGAATGTTGAA
Organism: Dyadobacter fanqingshengii; assembly: GCF_023822005.2. GTDB lineage: Bacteria > Bacteroidota > Bacteroidia > Cytophagales > Spirosomataceae > Dyadobacter > Dyadobacter fanqingshengii. The sequence continues at coordinate 118,799 of NZ_CP098806.1, read as the reverse complement.
GCCATATTTGCCTGTGCCCGTTCCGGCACTTTGCAAGTCTGGACGCAGGATGTTGGCATTATAGATCGAGTGGACCGTGCTGCCATCCAGCAGCTCTACCACGAGTGCTGATTCCGGATGGTTTTTGTCCCAGACCCAGCCGCGCAGGCTCGTGCAATCTGCACCTTCAAATGAACCTTCGTATAATTTTGTAAAACAAGTCAAAGATTTGGCAGCGCCAATGTTGAAACTGCTACCCTTCACGCGCAGGCTAACCTGGTGCGCCTGACCGTCTTTCAGGCTCGCAGGAAGCGCGAAGCTGAAACCGTAGTTGCCTGTTCCGTATCCCGCTGATTTTACATCGGCACGGTATGCATTGGCTACCACAGTCGCATGCACTGTCGAGCCTTCATAGAGTTCAATCGTCAGCGAAGATTCCGGATAAGTCTTGTCCCATGCCCACCCCTGCACCGTGCTACAATCCAGCACATTGATGCTTCCGTAAAACTGCGAAGGAACTGAGCATGTGAGTGTACGCGGTGAACCTGAAAGCACATAAGTGCTGCCTTGTACACGCACACTGAGCTGGTGTGGCTTGCCGTCGCGAAGGTTGGCAGGCAGTGGAATGTTGAAGCCATATTTGCCTGTGCCCGTTCCGGCACTTTGCAAGTCTGGACGCAGGATGTTGGCATTATAGATCGAGTGGACCGTGCTGCCATCCAGCAGCTCTACCACGAGTGCTGATTCCGGATGGTTTTTGTCCCAGACCCAGCCGCGCAGGCTCGTGCAATCTGCACCTTCAAATGAACCTTCGTATAATTTTGTAAAACAAGTCAAAGATTTGGCAGCGCCAATGTTGAAACTGCTACCCTTCACGCGCAGGCTAACCTGGTGCGCCTGACCGTCTTTCAGGCTCGCAGGAAGCGCGAAGCTGAAACCGTAGTTGCCTGTTCCGTATCCCGCTGATTTTACATCGGCACGGTATGCATTGGCTACCACAGTCGCATGCACTGTCGAGCCTTCATAGAGTTCAATCGTCAGCGAAGATTCCGGATAAGTCTTGTCCCATGCCCACCCCTGCACCGTGCTACAATCCAGCACATTGATGCTTCCGTAAAACTGCGAAGGAACTGAGCATGTGAGTGTACGCGGTGAACCTGAAAGCACATAAGTGCTGCCTTGTACACGCACACTGAGCTGGTGTGGCTTGCCGTCGCGAAGGTTGGCAGGCAATGGAATGTTGAAGCCATATTTGCCTGTGCCCGTTCCGGCACTTTGCAAGTCTGGACGCAGGATGTTGGCATTATAGATCGAGTGGACCGTGCTGCCATCCAGCAGCTCTACCACGAGTGCTGATTCCGGATGGTTTTTGTCCCAGACCCAGCCGCGCAGGCTCGTGCAATCTGCACCTTCAAATGAACCTTCGTATAATTTTGTAAAACAAGTCAAAGATTTGGCAGCGCCAATGTTGAAACTGCTACCCTTCACGCGCAGGCTAACCTGGTGCGCCTGACCGTCTTTCAGGCTCGCAGGAAGCGCGAAGCTGAAACCGTAGTTGCCTGTTCCGTATCCCGCTGATTTTACATCGGCACGGTATGCATTGGCTACCACAGTCGCATGCACTGTCGAGCCTTCATAGAGTTCAATCGTCAGCGAAGATTCCGGATAAGTCTTGTCCCATGCCCACCCCTGCACCGTGCTACAATCCAGCACATTGATGCTTCCGTAAAACTGCGAAGGAACTGAGCATGTGAGTGTACGCGGTGAACCTGAAAGCACATAAGTGCTGCCTTGTACACGCACACTGAGCTGGTGTGGCTTGCCGTCGCGAAGGTTGGCAGGCAATGGAATGTTGAAGCCATATTTGCCTGTGCCCGTTCCGGCACTTTGCAAGTCTGGACGCAGGATGTTGGCATTATAGATCGAGTGGACCGTGCTGCCATCCAGCAGCTCTACCACGAGTGCTGATTCCGGATGGTTTTTGTCCCAGACCCAGCCGCGCAGGCTCGTGCAATCTGCACCTTCAAATGAACCTTCGTATAATTTTGTAAAACAAGTCAAAGATTTGGCAGCGCCAATGTTGAAACTGCTACCCTTCACGCGCAGGCTAACCTGGTGCGCCTGACCGTCTTTCAGGCTCGCAGGAAGCGCGAAGCTGAAACCGTAGTTGCCTGTTCCGTATCCCGCTGATTTTACATCGGCACGGTATGCATTGGCTACCACAGTCGCATGCACTGTCGAGCCTTCATAGAGTTCAATCGTCAGCGAAGATTCCGGATAAGTCTTGTCCCATGCCCACCCCTGCACCGTGCTACAATCCAGCACATTGATGCTTCCGTAAAACTGCGAAGGAACTGAGCATGTGAGTGTACGCGGTGAACCTGAAAGCACATAAGTGCTGCCTTGTACACGCACACTGAGCTGGTGTGGCTTGCCGTCGCGAAGGTTGGCAGGCAATGGAATGTTGAAGCCATATTTGCCTGTGCCCGTTCCGGCACTTTGCAAGTCTGGACGCAGGATGTTGGCATTATAGATCGAGTGGACCGTGCTGCCATCCAGCAGCTCTACCACGAGTGCTGATTCCGGATGGTTTTTGTCCCAGACCCAGCCGCGCAGGCTCGTGCAATCTGCACCTTCAAATGAACCTTCGTATAATTTTGTAAAACAAGTCAAAGATTTGGCAGCGCCAATGTTGAAACTGCTACCCTTCACGCGCAGGCTAACCTGGTGCGCCTGACCGTCTTTCAGGCTCGCAGGAAGCGCGAAGCTGAAACCGTAGTTGCCTGTTCCGTATCCCGCTGATTTTACATCGGCACGGTATGCATTGGCTACCACAGTCGCATGCACTGTCGAGCCTTCATAGAGTTCAATCGTCAGCGAAGAGTCCGGATAAGACTTGTCCCATACCCAGCCTTGCACCGTGCTACAATCCAGCACATTGATACTTCCGTAAAACTGCGAGGTAGAGCAATTTATACTCTTTGGTGAACCAACAAGGCTGTACAAGCTTCCTTTAACTCTGAAATCAAATTGATGCGGCTTACCATCTCTTAATGACGTCGGAAGAGCAATTTCAAATCCGTAATTACCAGAACCTTTGCCTGCGCTACTTAAATCTTGTCTGAACTGAGATGCCGATATGGTTGCACGTACAATACCACCTTCAACCATTTCCACGTCGATAGTTGAATTCGGATTCTGCTTATCCCATACCCAACCTCTGATCCGGTAACAATCTAATATCTCCATCTGCCCCTCGAACAAATAAGAAACCTGCTTTGGTGATCCGCTTAGTATAAACGCGCTTCCCCTGATCCTGGCACTCAGTTGATGTGCCTTTCCATCTTTAAGCGTTGCGGGAGTTGAAATCTTGAATCCGTAGTAACCGGTGCCTTTGCCATCATCTTTCAAATCTGACCTGAACGCGTTCGCTTTAACAGTTGCATAAACAGTTTGGCCCTCGTATAGTTCAATGGTTAAATCAGCATTAGGATAGCTCTGATCCCAAACCCAACCCTTGATTTCCGAATTGGCAACGGATTCCAAAACACCTTCGAAATTGGATGCCACAGATTCTGACAAACCTGATCCTAGGGTAAAAGCACTATAATTTTTCAAATCAACAGCTTGAACTGATGTGACCGAACCAGTCAAGATCGTACTGGTGCCACCTGTTATAGAGGTCTGGTCTCGCAGAGAGGCGATCTTCTCCCAGCGTGCATTTGATTTACTCCAGCCCGCAATTGTCACCAAATCGACTGACCCACCTGTCAGAGATGTCAAATCACTGCCATCATTCCAGCTTAGCGTCAATTTGGTGGGCTCAGTTCCTATTACATCCCAGTACTCTACAGAACTAACAGCGTTCAGCGAACTATCCCGGGTGTTTCTATTAAACGGCGATCCAGCCGGTAGTACTGCTTGTCCTGGGTCGCCACGAAAATATGCACCTGTTGTTCCGTCTGACTCGGCAGCGAAGGGCCGATAGAAACCCAGATGTCCTACAGGATACGTAAATACAGAGTGGCCCAATTTTCTGACATAGCCGTCTATATGCTTACTGCTACTGATACCACTTATCGTCGACGACTCAGCAAAAGTTACAATACCTTTTGGATTGCTACGCTCGGTTTTAGTAATACCAACCTGGGCATTACAGGTAACCGAACCAAGACAAATTAATAATGACCAAATTCCGAATTTATATAATCTCTTCATATTAATCACCCAGTAATGTTTACCGTATAATCCCCTAAAAACCTGATCTCTCCGCCCGATTCAACCTTCAAATCTTTTGCTAGGATATTTTGGCCCACTGTAACGATATGGCCAGAATTTATGCGTACTATGTCTCTTGTGGAGGGGACACGGCCGTGAGACCAAATTTCCGGATTAGGCCATGCACCAGAGGCAATGGTTTGAACCTTGTCAGAAAAAACAGAAGTAGTTTTAAAATTTCTGAAAAGTAGCTGCTCAGTTTGTGAACTGGCCAGCCCAAACCACTCATTTAGGATATCGGCATACACCCTGCGAAAATCGATTTGCATTTTTATATCCCTATTGTTGTCCCAGGCCGGCGGGGAAGCAGGTAATAAGCCGTTAATAAGATCAGGATTTGTTCCTACGAGCTGTCTTTTGATTCCAGTGCCAAACAAAAACATCGGCGCGCCAACACCATGATCAGTCCCTTTGGAAGCATTTGAAGTGGCGCGGCGGCCAAAGTCAGAGAACGTCATGCCTAAAACCCGGTCTTCTGTTCCCTGAAGTTTCAAGTCATTTTGAAACGCACTCACAGCTTCTGATAAATTTTTTAGAAGCACCGCGTGCATTCCCTCCGTAGATGTTGTTCCTACTTGACCGGAATGCGTGTCAAAGCCACCTAATTCAACATAATAGATTTTAGATTTCAGCCCACCATGAATTAATCTGGCCACGATTTTCAGTTGATCCGCTAATTCATTTTTCTGTGATGCATCAGGATATGGTGCAAGGTTGCTACCTGCATCTGCAGCAGCCTTAATCTGAGAGGCATAACCGACTGCTGAAACTTGTTTTTGTCTCACGAAAGAAATCAAATCTCCCGCATCGCAACACGGTAAGTCTCCTCCTACTGATCCTGTCGACTCCCCGATGAGTTGATAAAAGACATTTGGATCTTGAATTGTAATGGCCATTGACTGTGAAGTACCCAGTAGCGCTGGTGTGCTGATTTGCCCTATTTGCACCGCCAACGGGTCTTTCATTTCCTGGGTAGGATAGGCTTCCGGATAACCAGGGAATCTATCGTTTAGGAAGCGGCCTGCCCATCCACTGGAGGAATATTGATTTGAATCGACTCCGGTCATCCAGATATCCGTAGATCTGTAATGCGACTGATCCGAATTAGGATAAGAAACGGAGTTAATTATAGCTAATTTACCTTCATCATAAAGACTCCTCATTCCACTCATTGCGGGGTGGAAGCCTGTTTCGGGTGTTCCCTGCAATTTCAGGACAGCACTTTCTGGTATCGCAATGTTGCTTCGCAAAGCATTGTATTCCGAGTAAAACTCTAACGGTACAACAGTATTTAAACCATCATTGCCACCGGCTAGGTAAATGATCACAAGAACCCTGTCATTATTGAATATCGAAGCATTTTGCAATGATTGTACGAGCGCAGAACCTTTCGCCATTGACTTGACGCCAAAGCCATCCAGCATGAAAGGAAGCACCAGTGAGGCTCCGGCTGACATAAAATCTCTTCTATTCATCATCTCATTTAGATTTAAAATACTTGGTATTCTGCCATTCTCAACATATATTTTAGGAGTGCTCTGCAACGCCAGAGTATGGCATTTTGCCTCGAAACATTATCGGGAGTTGCGCGATATGCATCCCACTCTCTGATCCAAGTGGAACGTGGGCTGCTTTTCATCATCATTATGGAATCGATTAGAAAGTCCTTTTGCGACTGAGACAGCTCTAATGCAAAAAGGTTTTTAGACAATTCAGCCAGCACCTGCTCGCATGTGATTGCAGGGGAAGCCGCTACGTCTGAGAAATTGGGCTGAATGTTCCGTAGTCTGCTAAGAATATCAACGCCTAAAATATATCCCGGCTTAATCTCGAGGTAGGGGTAAACGAGACTATCCGTTCTGGACCCCCTTAAACCTAACATACTTTCGTTGATCCAATTCTTTGAAAAACCCGTTTGATAATATGCGGGAGAGCCAAAAACGGAAGGCTGATTCAAGAGATTCAATTGCAGCGCACTCATTCCGTAACTCAAATAATTCATCATCTTTTGGAATGCTGCATAGTCAGTTGTCAGATCCGGCACTTTTTGGTCAAAAATCCTGACAGCCCCTATCATCAATTCAGCGGGAGACTTAATGATCGCTCCGATGTTTTTGCTATCAAAAAATACATTACTGGAAAGTAATTTTCGGAGAACCGGTTCAATCTTGTAATTATTTGCGGCACTCGAAAAGAAAGCAGCCAGAGGAACAATAATCTGATCCTCAATTTCCTGCGTTACGTTCGTATTGACATACCACCTATATAGCTTTCGACAAATGAACTTGGGGCATTCAGGATGCCTTAATAACATTTCTGTGAGCTCAGCCAACTCTTCCTCTCCTCCGGTTGCAGATGAGCGGCCTACGATCTCAGTGTTGTTGTACTTGACCGAAAAAATCTTATTTGATGTGTCGTGCCGTGCCGGTGTAAATGACATTCCGATTGAAGTGGATTGCTCTTTGAATCGGTTAGTGACTTGCCAGCCGGTTAACACCTGCGCTGCGGTCTTTACATCTCCCTCAGTATAATTGTAATTTCCGTAGAAGTCCTTTTGGCCCACTGTAAAGAGTTCCTGCAACTCCCGGGCAAAGTTCTCATTGGGTTGTTCTTTTGTGTTTTCATTTCCATTTTGAAAAACAAGCATTCCCGGGTCCTTCGCAACCTCAATAACAAGATTCCGAAAGTTGCCCAGTGCATTGCTTCTTAGCAACCTGAGATATCTGTCCATAAATCTGTAATCCTGAACGGCACCGTAGGTCACTACGAAATGGTTTTGCCAAAAAGCAGTCAATTTTTCCAAGACTGAGGGACGACCAAGCTGCTCCGTCATCAATCCTACCCACCAGTATCTTACATAGTTATAGTATGGGGGATTCCGCTCGGTTTCAAAGGGTTTGCCGAAAAATGGCTGCCCAGCATCTGCTCTTGTGCTATCCATTTCGACAGGCGGCGGCGGAGTTGCGCGAAAGGATGAATTGGCAATTAGCAGATCTACTGCTTCAGCTGCAGTTTTTCCTGTAAAATCGGCAATCTCCTGGTTTGTAGGACCAAATGTTGCTCTTCGCAGTAAATGAGCAGCAGTTGATGATGTTAGTGTTCCCGAATACGTGTCTAAATACGCCATTGTTGGCAGAGTGTTGTATGAAATGCGTTAAAACAATGAATTCAAATATAGAACTATACACAAATTATTTGACACAAATATACTCACAATTCGGTTAATTATTACAAAGTAATTCTACAAAAAATTTCGGAGTTTGTGCCGTTGCTTCATGAGCGTTCCACCGGACGGTGTGTTCAAAGCGATAATTATGAACTGACAGAGCAACAACTGGATTCGAAGAGGCGGGAATAGAATAAGGGAAGAGGCATTTTTAATCAGCAATGAATGCGAATCAAGCTAGTCGGATCTGGTTCAGAGTATCCAGGAATAATTCAAATTTCGACTTGTTAAATTTTTATATTGCATTCTTGTCACTACCTTTGTTACAGCTCAACGTATGATATGAAAATATTTGCCTATATAACCATTGCTTGGTTATCTTTTAATTCTGTGGTAGCTCAGTCCTCCCGTTTGAGCGCTGGATTAGAAGCTCAAGCAGGTCTTACAAGTGATGCAACCGTTCCCTTCTGGCTCAGATCAAATCAATTTGGAAGTATTCCACTAAACGGTCCTTCAATTAGTTTGATTGGCAGGGCTCAGGTAAATTACGATTCAACAAAGTCTTCCTTATTAAAGTGGAAGACTGGCGTAGAAGGGCGATTTAATGTTGGTAAAGAGCATAATTTCACATTAATTCAGGGATATGCAGGTGTCAAGATCGGCATATTCGAACTACAAGCTGGCCGTACAAGGGATGTTGTAGGTCTCGTTGACACTACCCTTTCTTCAGGTGCATTTTCGATATCTGGGAACGCTCTCGGCATACCTAAAGTACAATTTGCTATTCCTGACTTTTACGAGCTTCCATTTGCCAATGGGCTCCTGGCTTTTAAGGGAAGCCTTGCACATGGATGGCTGGGAGAAATACCACTGCAATACGGTAGAATCAAATCCGCAAAAACGCAGTTTCATCACAAATCATTTTATGGAAGGATTGGTGGCAAAAATTGGAGAATGAAGTTGTATGCAGGCTTTAATCACCAAGTCTTTTTTGGAAATGAGAGCCGGATCTGGGCTAATTTTGATCTGAGTGCAGCGCAGACTTACAAACATGTGGTATTAGGAAAAGCCTGGAATTACAGCAAGGTCGGAAACCATATGGGATCAATGGATGCGGCGATTGACTATGATACTGATAAAATGAAGTTCTTATTGTACCATCAGTTCTTCTACGAGGTTGGTGGACTTGCACATCTTTCTAACTTACGGGATGGCTTAACAGGATTTAGCGTTACCAATAAAAAGAAACCTTCGGAGCAGTTTATCATTAGCAAAGGCTTGTTGGAATTTTTTTTCAGCAGGAATCAAGGAGGAGAATCCTGGTCGCCAATTACACCTTCGGGCGATGAAGACTATTATAACAACTATTTATATACTCAGGGGTGGTCATACAAAGGATTGGGACTTGGCAACCCGTTAATTACGACAACTAACGATTTGAGGGAAGGCCTTCCTCGTTACCCTACTGATTACTTCACCAATAACCGGGTGGTTGCATTGCATTTAAGCCTTGTAATTTCTAATTTGCTATGGCAGTTCCACACACGGTTAACTTACACAAATAATTACGGAACTTTTGGAACTAGCGAAAATGGGCATACTGCCGGCGAAAGACATACGCCCCCTATTTACGGTATTTTCCCACAGACTCCACAATTTATGGGATACGTTAAAATAGTACGAAATCTGAGGAAGGATACTATTTTATCACTTACGATTGCTGCTGATAGCGGCAAATTGCTACACGCTTCGCAAGGTATGTTTTTAACGGCCGCGAAGGCTTTTCGATGAACATGTTAGACTGGATATTTAAAAATAAAACTAAAAAACAGATTAATCTTGCCCATTTAGGTATAGATATACATTCTCATATATTGCCGGGAATTGATGATGGCGTAGAAACTATTGAAGAAGCGGTTGCAATGGCTGCAAAAATGCGGGACCTGGGTTATACCCACGTTGTCACTACTCCGCACATCATTTGGGATTGCTACAAGAATACACCTGAGATTATTTCTTCTAAACTAGATGAAGTTAAAACGGCCGTGCGCGCTGCCGGTTTGGATATAGTGATTGGTGCTGCCGCTGAGTATTTTATTGATGAACACTTTATGCAAATGCTTATCAACAGGGAGACATTGTTAACCCTGCCTGGCAACAGGTTGCTTGTGGAATTACCCTACTCTACGCCACTGCTAAACCTGGCGGAGACCTTGTTTTCGATTATAGAATTTGGCTACCAGCCTGTACTGGCCCATCCCGAACGTTACACGTATTTCCATTCGGATTTGCCTATGTACCGGAAATTGAGTGACCAAGGTTGTGAGCTGCAAGTGAACATTTTGTCATTGACCGGCTATTACGGTGACAATATCAGCAAAATCGCGGAATGGCTCCTGCGCAATGACTTGATCACATTTATAGGAACCGATGCACACAAAATCCAGCACTTGAATATGATTCAACAAAGCGATCGCCATAAATGGGTTTCTACCTATCCTTTTCAAAATGAAAAACTTGTTGGTTTGTGGTAGCCATTATTGAATTTAACTTATATTTGTACTTCGTTACAAAATACAAATAAATTGTACATCGCGAAGGTTCCCTAATTGGTTACGATTCAAATGTTGCTGATATTAATTCAAAATGCGCACAATTTGAACGCTGATGTAAAGTTTAAAAGCAGGCTTTATAGAGGATTAAACAACAGCTAGTCAGTACCTAATAAATCTTAATCAAAATAAAATCACATGATTTTAACTTACAAAACTTTTAAGAAGTCGATTCCGGCAGCTATGCTTGTTATCTGCTTTTTTGCAATTATTCTTACCAACTCCTCTTGCGTATCCCCAAAGTCAATTGTATATTTCCAAGGCGACTCTGCTGCTTTTTCTTCGCAAGAAATCACTCAGAAATACATTCCGATGATTCAGCCAAGCGACATTCTTTCTATTATCGTAGGAAGTTTAAATGCTGAGGCAAATGAGGTTTTTAACGCGCCTAATACTTTTACGACAGCAAGCACAAACTATTCCAATGTTGGTGGGCCGAGAGTGCAGCCATTAGGATATCTGGTAGACGTTGATGGCAACATTGAAGTTCCGTTAGTTGGTAAAATGCATGTTGCAGGCATGAGAACGACGGACGCCGCTGACACTATCAGAGCGAGGTTGGTAAACTATCTCAAAGAGCCTTCCGTCATTGTTAGAAATTTAAACTTCAAAGTTTCCGTATTAGGAGAAGTTAAGCTACCCGCAGTTTACGTAATCCCTGACGAAAAAATATCGCTTCCAGAAGTACTAAGTCTTGCAGGAGATTTGACCATTTATGGAAATCGGAACAACGTAATGATCATACGGGAGGAACAAGGCAAGCGTCAGTACGCAAGAATAGACCTTACATCCAGAGATATCTTTAACTCTCCATACTACTACATTCATAAAAATGATGTCATTTATGTCGAACCTGTAAAGGCTAGAATGCTTGACACCGATAGCAGAATTCGCACTGTCCCATTAGTCGTTACAATAGTTGGTGGGATAAGCACCGTTGGAATTTTGATTTTGAATTTGGTGCGTTTATAAACTATAAAAAATCACACTTTGCCACTTTATGAGAGACAATAGCGCTAATCTTACTACGATTGATTCCATCGATCACGTGGAACAAGAATTTAATCTGAAAGAGTATCTTTTACGATATGTCCGTTACTGGTATTTGTTTCCTATTTTCATCTTTTTGTCACTTATTGTGGCATTTCTTTACCTTCAGGTAACGCAGCCTGTTTACAGCACAAAAACCAGCATTCTTATTAAAGACGAGAATAAAGGTTTGAGTGGCGCTCAAGGTGATATATTATCAGAACTAAGCACCCAATTTGGCGGAAACAAGTTAGTAGAGAATGAGCTTGAGATTATTAAGTCTCAAACTTTGATGGAGCAAGTTATTAAAGAGCTACGACTGGATGTTTCCTACACTGCGAAGCAAGGGTTAAGCACCATCAATTTATATCGAACTACGCCTATTACGATTGTTCCGGAAGTAGTCACTCCTTTTGGCTTTCAAGAGCCAATGATTGTCCATCTTGTTGACAGCCTTCATTTTCGATTCAATGATGAAGAGCAGCTATTCTCTTATAATCAAAGATTCAATAATGCTTGGGGCGCTTTCATCGTGACCAAAAACAAAGCGGGAGTTGATAATTCTGTCGACAAGATTCAAGTCCACTTTACGGAGGTTAAGAATTTGGCGGAACATATGCTTGAGCGATTAACTGTTCAACAACCGAATGTGAAAAGCACTGTTCTTGAACTAACATTTGAAGACTCTGATGTTCAAAGATCCAAAGACGTGCTAAATAAATTGTTGGATGTATACGTGCAATCCTCACTTACTGATAAAAATAGTGAAGCCAGTAATACGCTGAAATTTATTGAAAACCGGCTTGGGTTAATAACTGGTGAGTTAGGGGATGTGGAAAAAGATGTTGAATCTTATAAAACTACCCAAGGTATCACAGATATCAGCGCTGAGTCTCAATTGTTTCTCGAAAACATCAAAGAAAACGATTCAAAACTGAATGAAGTTAATACCAAGATCAGCATCCTCGAGAGTGTAGACAATTACATTTCGAATGCCGGAGAAGGTGCTGTTGCTCCTGCAACGTATATGATTGATGATCCCGTTTTAGTATCACTGTTAACAAAATTCAATGAGCTGGAGCTTCAAAGAGAAAGATACGCCAGAACGACATCTCCGAACAACCCACTTCTTCAGACAATCAACACGCAGCTTGCGGGAACCCGTCAATCTATTAAAGAAAACGTCCAAAATCTAAAACGAGGAATGGCGGTTACTAAAAGAAATTTGGAGGGAATTAATACAAGATTTTCTGCTGGATTGAGAAGCATTCCAAAAAAAGAAAGAGAGTTTGTTGGAATTAAAAGGCAGCAGTCAATTAAGGAGGAGCTTTATCTATATCTACTTCAAAAAAGAGAAGAAACAGCATTGGCCTATGCATCTACTGTTACCGACAGCCGTCTTATCGATGCACCTATATCAACTTTCAGACCGGTTAAACCTAGAAAGGCAGTTATCTGGCTGGGAGCAGGAGTTTCAGGATTTATTATTCCAGTTTTGATTATCAATCTTCTTTTCTTATTGAATAACACCGTACAGAGAAGAGAGGAAATCGAAAAGTCTACAAACACCTCAATTTTAGGTGAGATAGGTCAGATGAAAAAGAGTGGTGAGAATCCACAGGGAGAAGATACGATTATTAAAATGACCAGCAGAAGTGCTGTTGCAGAGCAATTCCGCGCTTTACGAACAAACTTGCAATATCTTGGTGATGGAAGCTGCCGGGTAATCATGTTCACGTCATCAATCGGAGGAGAAGGTAAAAGCTTTGTCAGCGTGAATCTTGCGGCCAGCCTTGCCTACTCAGATAAGCGCGTATTGCTAATAGGGCTTGATTTGAGAAAACCAACGCTTCATGAACGCTTGCAAGTGTCTAATAAAACGGGAGCATCAAATTGCCTTATAGGACAAGGCAGTTACAATGACTTTATCCAATCAACTGGTGTGCACCCGAAATTTGATGTTCTCACAAGCGGTCCGATACCGCCCAACCCATCAGAACTATTAAGTAATGGCAAATTGCCTGTAATGCTGGAGGAATTGAAAACGCAATACGATTATATTTTAATTGACTCACCACCGTATGGGTTGGTAACCGATTCTGCTTTGATAGCGCAATATGTTGACGCAACATTGTATATCGTTCGGTACAATTATACATTGCTTGACCACCTGCGAAGAATTGGAGAAATTCACCAATCACGTCGATTTGCAAATTTATCTGTGATTTTCAATGGTGTGAATTACGGTGCCGGGTACGGCTATGGATATGGATACGGTGGATACGGATATGGATATTACTCCGAAGATTCGGATTCAAAAGCAACATCAGTTACAGCAAAAATTAAGAAACTTGTCAGTTAAAACCTGACAAGTTTCCCAAACTTACCCGGGTCGTGAGAGCTGGGTAAGAAATATTAACACTTACTCAACGTGGCTAAAGGAAAAGGCTTTATACAGAACATTTCCTGGAATTTGCTGGGAGCAATCTTTCCATTGATTGTCTCAATCTATGCAATTCCAAAACTGATCGCAGGGTACGGAGATGTACGTTTTGGACTTCTAACGCTCATATGGTCGATCATTGGCTATTTCAGTATTTTCGACTTTGGAATGGGCCGCGCGCTTACCAAACTGGTAGCGGAGCGTCTGGGCACAGAAAAAGAAGATGAGCTTCCAGACTTAACGTTAACATCGGTTTTTCTAATCGGTCTGATGGGAATAGTTGCAGGAATAGTTTTGATTCTATCCTCTAAAGCGATTTTAAGCAATTTCTTACATATTGATGGCGCATTGCTTGAAGAGTCTCAGAAGGCGTTACAAATACTAGCACTGGCACTACCAACAGTGGTTCTTCAAGCTGGTATCATAGGCCTGCTCGAAGCCCATAATGAATTTAAGGCAATCAGCACTATACGACTGTTTCTAGGCTTATTTAATTTTCTCGGGCCAGTTGTTGCATTGTATTGGTCAAACGATTTGTACATCGTAACATTAATTTTAGCTGCTGCAAGAATTATTTCAACCGGGTTATATCTAAACCGTTGTTTTAGTTTAAATATTCTAACATTTCGAAACGCCCGCATCAAGTTTTTATATTGCAAATATTTATTTAGATATGGTGCATGGGTAACAGTTAGCAATGTAATTAGCCCTCTTATGGTACAATTGGATAGATTCATCATAGGGTCATTTATCTCTGTATCTAAAATAGCATATTACACTGTTCCGGCCGACGCTATTAATAAACTCAGCGTTGCACCGACTGCACTCATTTCTGTAATGTTTCCAACTTTTGCAAATGTTTGGGGCAGCTCAAAGCGCGAATATGGTAGCTCATTATTTTGGAGAACTTCCGTTGTAATGCTGAATGCTATTCTTCCAGTTTGCGTAATATTTGTATTATTTGCTCATGAAGGGCTTAACCTTTGGTTAGGCAAAACCTTTGCAATTGAAAGTACTGCCATTGTTCAATTCCTCGCCATCGGTTTTTTGTTAAATAGCCTGGCAAGAGTTCCGCACGCTTTGCTTCAAAGTGTTGGACGTCCAGACATAACAGCGAAGTTGCACATAATCGAGCTTCCCCTATACCTTCTTGCACTTTGGCTACTATTATCTGACTGGGGTGTACAAGGTGCAGCAATTGCATGGTCATTCAGGATGTTTATTGACTTTTTTCTTTTATTATATATTTCAGGAAAAACATTACCCGAAGTTAAGCCCGCGTGTAATAAAATTTTGATTGTTACATTATTGGCAATAGTTCCGATAATCGGAACAATGCTAATTACTGCTTTGACATGGAAAATCATAATTGCAGTGTTAGTTGTTATCATTTCGGGCGCCGCACTGTTCAAACAATTACTTTCTTTTCAATCGCACTATTTGAAGCTTGCTTAGCTCAATCAGGTATCAGCCTATAACTTAAATCAATGAATAGCCTCAGTATTATAACAAAGGATAAAAGTCTCTGGCTGCCTGCGCTGCTGATAGGAGTTCTATTCGCTTTGGTGCCGTCGCTAATCTTCAAGTACTCGTTTTACGTCCTATTCCTAATAACCTTATTAGGTTTTTACCTGGTAGTTTCTCGTAAGGCCGGAGTTACGACGATGATATTTGCTTACAGCTTGATGATCCCATCCACTTCAAGCACCATTGGCTTAGGAGCGACCAGATACATTGCGCCTCTGTTTGTAGTAACAATGATTTTAGTTTATTGGCTATTCACAAAGAACAGGGTAAAATACAAATTCAGTTTTGCGCAATGGATCATCCTTCCGCTGCTTTTATTTTCATTTTTCAATTCTGCCAGAAACAATACAGTTGATGAGTTTGTCAGGATCATTCTGTTTTTAATATCGACTTTTGGTATCTTTTATCTGACGCTTCTTGACAAGACTAACATTAAGCAGTTCTATGCGCTGCTGGATCTGATTTTCTACCTTACCATTATTTTCGTTATTTTGGAGGTATTATTTATTTACACGCCATACCAAATAATTTATTCTGAAAAATTTGTGGATTTACAGGAACGTGCTAAGGGTTTGACCGGCCATCCGCTTGTATTTTCAGGATTTATTTCTTTCTACCTAGCAGCTCTATTTGTGAAGGGCATAATATTGAAGCATTGGAGTTGGTTTAACATGATTATGTGTGTGCCATTTTTAATATTGTCTGCTTCCAGGACGGGATTGATTCTTGCTGTGGCTTCTGTATTCATTTATATTTTCCTCGAAAAAAAATATAAAAATAGCACATTCTTAATTACTTCTGTAATTGCAGCTTTGGCTGTACTGATCTTGTTTCCGTATATCATTGACCTTATTAATAGCACATCGCTAAGGCGGATTCAGACAGCTAATGTAGATCAAAGGCTTGGCGCATATTCTGTTGTTGCCAATATCTTTGCAAGCAATATTTTCGGAATCGGTTTCTCAATTGACGCCCTTAAAAATGAGTTAGCCCATGGAGGTTTCAGCCTTGACTCCAAGTTCAACAGTTCATTTTTGGTATTTGACAATGCCTATCTTACGTTGTTAACAGGCTATGGAATATTATCTTTGCTGTTCTATGTAGTATTTGTAAATCCAGTGAGGTTTTGTCTGAAACATAAGGCGCTTGGATTTAGTAAGATTTCAAATTCGGCCTTATTACTTTTTGCAATCTGGTTTTTACAGAATTTCTCTTTTGACAGTATCTTCTATTTCCCAGTAAATGGTTTTTACTTTATTCTCATGGGACTTTTGGTTAAACAAATACAGCAGGAAAAAGCCTCTATTAAACGTAGTAGAATAGAAGCTCATGTTTTAAACGAGGCGCATTAATGCACTTTTATAAAATATTATAGAAATAATGTTGGAAATCAAAACAACATCTGATGTACGAGTGCTTGTCCTTATCGTTTTGTATAAGTGCCGTCCGCATGAGTGCCATACGATCGTAAGCTTAAGTAAGCAGAAGGAAAGTGCAAATTTAAATGTACGTTATATCGTCTGGGATAATAGTCCTGCCGGGCTGGATAAATCTGACTGCGAAAGATTGCAGACACTCCTACCCTGTGAATATATTTCTACTCCTGTCAACACAGGTTTAGCGAAACTATACAACACCGTAGTTTCTTCCAATGACTTCGATTATATCATTCTGCTTGATCAAGACAGCAATTTACCAGATACTTATTTCTATTCTCTATCGAATGCTATACAGGAAAATCCGGCCCTAAATCTTTTTTTACCTCTCGTAATGAACGGCGAGCGAATAGTTAGTCCTGGTAATTTTCATTTTTTTAAAGGCAAACATTGGGCTGCCCCACGAGCTGGCGTTATTAAAGCTAAAAACATAATTGGTGTAACAAGTGGTATGACGATAAATAAAAAATATTTTAATAAAACTGGTTACAAGTTCGATGAGAGGCTTATTCTATATGGAATTGACACCAAATTTCTGCTGGATTATGCTTCGAGAGAGAAGGAACTGTATGTTTTAGACAGTGTAATTGCACACAACTCGGCATTGTGGTCTAAAACATCCGCTGATGACCTGTTACCTCGGTTTAGGAATTTTCAGAAAGCCTGGCAAATCATTTTGAGTGACAGGCCATTCGCTCAATTCCTCAATTATATTTTCGCTTTATATTCCCGGTTGAAACTTTCTTTAAAGTACAGGGATGTAAGATTTATCAGGTCATAGTTTTTTGAATACTTTAAACCTAAACCAGAATATGAATTTAGTTAGTATTCCTTACCACGATTGGCGTAAAATTTCAAAAGAGGGAGCCAGGACCAGAGATGCGCATTTTCTGCATCATCTTGCAAATCATGAAAAGGTTTCTAAGTTGCTCGTTGTTAATCGCCCAACTACACATTTGGAAATATTAGTTAAAGGCAATTCTATTAACATTGAAGGGCAAGTTATTCACAAGCGTGGTGGATTCAAGCTGTATAAAGTGTCCGAAAACATGTTTGTCATTGACTACATAACACTTGATATTCTTGGCCAGGCGCTAAACAAGAAAAAATGGTTTTTTGATATATTCGCTGACCAGCATTTAAATGCGTTTTACAAGGAGTGCCTGGATCTGTTAAAAATGAATGATCCAGTAATTTTCAATAAAAATATCTTTGCATATAAATTCATTGAAAATAATTCACATAGCAAATCAGTGTTTGATGCATGGGATAACTTTTTACAGTTTCCTGATAATAAAAGTATTGAGGAAGAGCTTAAAACGGCATATTCATCATTATCGTCCCATGCGAGCAAGTGGATCACTAATTCAAAAAAGAATATAGATTATTTTACTAACCTTCTTAACATTCCAGCTCCCGTTTTAATAAAAAATGGAGTCGATTTTGAGACGTTTAGAAAAAAATATGAGGTTCCTGAGGATATGAAGACAATCACCCGTCCCATTATTGGGTTTGGTGGTAAGATATCTCACTTGTTTGATTGGGAGATGTATAACTATTGTTTGGAAAAACATCCTGACAAAAGTTTCGTCATTGTGGGCCAGGTGCTGGATAAAAAAGTTTTTAATAACATTTCAAAAAGTAAGAATTTTCACTATCTCGGTGACAAGCATTATTCAAAATACCCGGCTTATGTTTGTAATTTTGATGTTGGAATCATTCCTTACGTTAACAACCATTTAGATAGTGGTGCGGACAGTATCAAAGCTTATGAATACCTGGCCGCAAGATTACCCTCAGTCGGTTCTAGAGGTGCAGGAATGGCAGACTTGTCTGAATTTATGTTGATTGCTGATGATAAGGAATCCTTTTCTTTATTGATTGATAAGGCGGTAAACACAAAGGTTGAGATTAATTTATCTCCAGATCATTCGTGGAAATCGAAAACAGATTCATTTATCGAATTGGCAAGCAAACTTTAATGCATAAAGCATTTAGGCTCTGCTGTTTCACAAAACATTATAAAAGTGACTTTCATGAGACAAATCCTTAAACAGTTTACTGCATGTAACGTCCTGAAAAGCACACTTTTCATTACATTTAATGTTCTGATTTGCTTTTCACTGATAGCTCAGACACAAGATGTAAAATTAGGAGCATACTATTTCGATGGTTGGACTGGACCAAAGTCCAATCACATGAATGCTGATCTCGTTAGCGGATTCAATGAGCGAAAACCGATATGGGGCTGGCAAACCAGTAACCCGGAAGTAATAGGAAAACAAGTGTTATTGGCAAAACAATATGGACTTTCCTTTTTCAGTTTTTGCTGGTATTACAAAAATTCTGGAAATGGGAAAGTGGATAGCGATATCAAGAATAATGCGCTAAAGCAATTTTTGAAGCTTAATAATAACTTTGAATTCAGCATTATGGTTGCCAACCACAAAGGCTACAATTTCAAGCCGGATGATTGGGACAGCCTTTCGGTTTACTGGTGTAAGTTGTTTAAGGACAAGAGATATCTACTTGTCGATGGCAAACCTGTGATAACATTTTTTAGTCTAAACTACCTTTTACAATCTTTCAAAACGCCTGAAAATGTAAGGAAAGCATTTGATTCGTTACGTGCCGTGGCAGTTAAAAACGGTCTTAATGGTGTAACATTTGCCATAAATCTTAATCGCCTGGATATAATTAATCAAGCGGAAGCATGTGGCTTTGATGTTTTAACCGGTTACAATTTTCATCAGTACATTCCGGATTCAACCCATATAGGAACTTATGACATTGATGTAATGAGGACCACAGAATCCAAAATCTGGGACCAAATGGTGCAGTCCAGCAAACTTCCCATTATCCCAAGTGTTACGCTAAACTGGGATCCTAGGGCGGTCACTGACCTCCGTAACAGAGAATCTACTAGGTTAAAAGGATACTCGAAGCAGTCAGTCTACAAATCTGTTAAATCATGTTTAGACTGGATGTCACAAAATAAAAGCAGCCTTGCAGGAAACATGGCGGTGTTATACGCATGGAATGAGTATGGCGAGGGTGCCTGGTTAACTCCGTCCAAACAATTAAAGAACAGTTTACTTGAAGGACTTAAGCAAGGTAAGGTTCGAAATTAGATCTAGAAATTTGTATAAAGCATGAATATAGCTATTATAGGAACGCGTGGGATTCCGAATCACTACGGTGGTTTTGAACAATTCGCCGAATACCTTGCCAAGGGTCTTGTAGGGAGAGGTCACCAAATTACGGTTTACAATTCTCACATGCACCCATACCAGGAAAGCGAATGGAATGGTGTCAAGCTTGTTCATTGCTACGACCCGGAAGATAAATGGGGAACAATCGGACAGTTTATTTACGATTTGAATTGTATAAAACATGCCAGATCTCAATCCTATGACATCATCTTGCAATTGGGTTACACCAGTAGTACAGTCTGGGGCTGGATGCTTCCCCGAGAAAAGTCTATTATAACAACCAATATGGATGGTCTGGAGTGGAAGCGAAGCAAATATTCCAAACCGGTAAGAGCTTTTTTGAAAAAGGCGGAATATTTAGGCACCGTGTTCAGCGATTACTGGATCTCTGATTCCTTGGGAATACAAGATTATTTGAAAAAAGAATATAACATTTCCTCGACGTATATACCATATGGTGCACATCCTTTTGAAACGGCTGATGTTAGTAAAATTGCTAATTACAACATTACTCCGGGCAACTACAATATGTTAATTGCTAGGCTTGAACCAGAAAATAACGTTGATACAATATTAGAAGGCGTTTCTCTTGCAGATAAAAAAGTGCCATTTCTTGTCGTTGGAAAGCACAACACCAAATACGGTGAATATTTGAAAAGTAAGTACGAAAAATGTGAGAACATTAAATTTCTCGGAGGAATCTACGACATCAATGCTTTAAATAACATCAGACATTTTGCGAATATATACTTCCATGGACATTCAGTCGGTGGAACCAATCCTTCACTGTTAGAGGCAATGGCTTCTCACACGCTGATATGTGCTCATAAGAATGAATTCAATACCACAATACTAGAGGACGATGCGCTTTATTTCAGTAACAGTGAACAAGTTAAAGCAGTCGTTAATAGTGCACGGAAAGAAGATTATATATCTTTTGCCAACCATAATCTAGATAAGATTAAGACTATTTACGAGTGGGATAACATTATTGAACAGTACGAAAATCATTTTAAAACCATTTACTCAACGAAACATGAAATTCGAGAAAACAACCCTGCAGGACGTATTCCTGATCAAGCCAAACATCTATCACGATGAACGTGGCCACTTTTTTGAATCTTTCAATCACGATAGTTGGAAGAAGCAAGGATTTAATAATACTTTCGTTCAAGACAATCAGTCTTTTTCAAAAAAAGGTGTAGTACGAGGCTTACACTTTCAATTGGCACCCTACGCTCAGGGTAAGTTGGTCAGGGTAATATCAGGTCGTGTTTTGGACTTAGCTTTGGATTTACGTCCTGAGTCTCTAACATTTGGAAAGTATGAACTGTTTGACATTGATGGGATAAATGGCACTATGGTGTACATTCCAGAAGGTTTCGCTCATGGATTTGCAGCACTCGAGGATAGCGTATTTCACTACAAGTGCACTGCACAATATAATAAGGCTTCGGAAGCGGGACTTCTTTGGAATGACCCCAGCTTGAACATTTCATGGGGAATAGAAAATCCTATTGTTTCAGAAAAAGATCAGCTCCTTCCATTGTTCGAGGATCTTTATAAAGAAGCTTAAAACGTCAGTACATCCACAACGATTGAAAACAACAATGAAAAAGATCTTAATCACAGGTGGTGCAGGATTTATTGGTTCACACGTGGTGCGCCGTTTTGTAAACTACCATCCTGACTATCATATATATAACCTCGACGCCCTTACTTATGCAGGAAACCTGGAAAACCTTCGTGACATTGAGAATGCGCCAAACTATACATTTGTAAAAGGTGATATCGTTGATGCTGAATTCATAGACAAGCTTATTGGTGAAAACGATTTCCACGGCATCGTCCACCTGGCTGCCGAAAGCCATGTGGACCGGTCTATTTCTGATCCGATGTCGTTTGTGATGACCAATGTGGTTGGAACAGTGAATCTTTTGAATGCTGCCAAGAAAGCCTGGAAAGATGATTTCACTGACCGCCGTTTTTACCATGTTTCTACGGATGAAGTTTATGGTGAATTGCACGACCCGGGCACATTTTTCGTGGAAACGACCAGTTACGATCCACGCTCGCCTTACTCGGCTTCGAAAGCGTCTTCGGACCACTTTGTGCGTGCTTATCACAACACTTATAAGCTGCCCATCGTCATTTCCAATTGTTCCAACAATTACGGCCCGAACCACTTCCCTGAGAAGCTGATCCCGCTGATGATCCACAACATTATCCAGCAAAAACCGCTTCCTGTTTATGGAAAAGGCGAAAACATCCGTGACTGGCTTTTTGTTGAAGACCACGCCATTGCTATCGACGTGATTTTTCACGATGGCAAAAACGGCGAAACTTATAACATTGGCGGCCATAATGAATGGAAAAACCTGGATCTGGTTCTGTTGCTCTGCAGCATTATGGACCAGAAACTGGGCCGCGAAAAAGGAGATACAGAAAAACTGATCACCTACGTGACAGACCGCGCCGGACACGACCTTCGTTATGCGATCGACGCAACCAAACTTTCGGAAGAACTGGGCTGGAAACCTTCATTGCAATTCGCTGAGGGACTTGAAAGAACAGTGGATTGGTATTTGAACAACCAGGATTGGCTTAACAACGTCACATCAGGCAATTACCAAAAATATTACACCGAAATGTATTCGGACAGATAATTCGAAGCACAGACAAATTACTTACGCTTACTACGATCTTCAAAAATGAAAGGAATTATTCTGGCCGGTGGATCCGGGACTAGGTTGCACCCATTGACATTGGCAGTTAGTAAACAGCTTATGCCTGTTTATGATAAACCAATGATTTACTATCCGTTATCGATCTTAATGCTGGCGGGCATCCGCGAAATACTGATCATTTCAACGCCTCACGATCTGCCCCATTTTGAAAAATTACTGGGCGACGGGAGTCGCCTGGGTTGCACATTTACCTATGCAGTCCAGCCAAGCCCGGACGGACTTGCCCAGGCTTTTATCATTGGTGAAGAATTTATTGGAAACGATAAAGTTGCCCTTATTCTGGGTGATAACATATTTTACGGATCGGGACTTTCCCAGTTGCTTCAATCCAACAACAACCCGGATGGCGGCGTGATCTTCGCATATCAGGTGCATGATCCCGAGCGTTATGGCGTTGTGGAGTTTGATAAGGCCAATAATGTCCTTTCTATCGAAGAAAAACCGGAGCAGCCCAAGTCTAATTACGCGGTCCCGGGTCTTTATTTTTACGATAATGATGTAGTGGAAATCGCCAAAACGATCCCTCCTTCCCCGCGTGGTGAACTGGAAATCACAGACGTGAACCGGGTTTATCTGGAACGCGGCAAACTGAAAGTAGGCGTTTTGAACCGCGGAACTGCATGGCTCGACACGGGTACATTCCAGTCGCTGATGCAAGCCGGACAGTTTGTTCAGGTGATTGAAGAAAGGCAAGGCTTGAAGGTGGGCTGCATTGAGGAGATCGCTTACCGCATGGGCTTTATTAATGCAGAGCAATTGCGTGAAATCGCCAAGCCGTTGGTAAAAAGCGGCTACGGAACGTATCTCATGAGAATTTTGAATTGAGCGCTCCCATACAGTCCATGCTAAGCAGTTTTACGCAAGGTTTTCCTGGCGAGTGTTTGAACAATATAAAGAAAGTTTTGATCTAAAATACACCAATTGCCGTTAATTAGCTTCCTGACAGCCATTTAATGAAATTTAATGTATTGATAATTTGAAATATTTAAAGAAGTGTTGTATACTTGTATTGAGCGAGCAAATAATGTCCGATAGAATTTAATCTACATATTGCCGAAATAAATTATACTCAACGCTACAATCTATGAAAAATCATTATCCAGGGCTACTGCCAAAAGCCCACTTATGGACTGACGTCGTCCTGCTGAATTTTTCGTTTCTCATAGCTTATTTGCTTCGCTTCGAAATTAATCCCAATATCCTGCCGCATAGTTACATGAATCTCCTGCTGGTAGCGAATTTGGTGTGGATTTTTACCATTCATGTTTTAAAGACATATCTTTTCACCCGGCTTTCTTACCATTTTAATACACAACTCGGAAATTTTTTGAAAGCAGTTGTGGTGCATGGTGCCGTCATGATGGCTTTTTTGTATTTGTCCAAGCAAGGAGAGGAGTATTCTCGATACCAATTCCTCGGAACGTATACGCTATTTGTCCTACTTTCAACGACTTCAAGAGCAGGAGCTGTTTTATTTCTTAAGCTTTATCGCAAAGCAGGTTACAACTACAATCGGTATGCCATCGTCGGCAAAGGTGATCTTGCATCCCTGATACGAGAATTCTATGGGGAACGCAAAGAACTGGGCTATCGCTATTATGGGATGTTCGAGCTGGACGGTCATCAAAATCATATTGGAAATTTGGAAGCAGTGGTTAAGCAAAACCAGCTCGACTACTTATACTGCTGCCTTTCTGAGATGAGCGACGATCAGGTTCGGGATGTGATTAAACTTGGTGAAAGGTTGAAAACACAAATCCGCCTTGTTCCTGATTTCAGAGGCTTCATGACGAATATGGCTACCATCGAGTATCACGACATGTACCCTATTATTCAGGTTAATACCAAACCTTTTTCAAGCTTCAACGAACAAACATTAAAGCGCAGCTTTGACCTTGTATTTTCGGCCATCGTAATGATACTGGGCGCTCCGATATTCTTTTTGGTATGGGCTGCAATCAAAATTACCTCTCCGGGTCCGGTTTTCTTTAAACAACAACGCTCCGGAAGATGGGGTGAAATGTTTTACATTTACAAATTCCGCAGTATGCATGTAGATGCGGACAAAATGGGCTTGCAGCATTCACAAGGCGACGGTGATCCACGGATAACACCTATCGGGCGCATTCTTAGAAAGTCAAGACTTGACGAATTGCCTCAATTTATTAATGTGCTGAAAGGCGAAATGTCGGTTGTTGGTCCAAGACCTTTATATAAATACGATGTGGATATGCTTATGGAAGCTGCTCCGCACGAGTTTCAACGACTTTTGACGGTTAAGCCTGGTATTACATCCATTGGGCAAATCAATGTTGGGTACGCTGATACGGTTGCAAAAAATGTTGAGCGTTTGAAATATGATCTTCAATACTTGAAGAGCTATAGCGTGTTTGACGATGTTCGGTTAATATTTAGGACGGTACAGGTGATGGTTCTCGGACGAGGGCAGTAATTATGCCTGGACCGATTTCCCAATGCTAAAATTACTCTTCGGAAGGTTAATTCTACAAAACTCAATAAGGAAGATCTAATTTTTCCACCTAACTCTATTGCCACCCAAAGATTAAAAGTTTTTAAATAGTGTATTATTTTGAATATTGAAACTTTTGCTTGGTGGCCGCTTGCTTAATTCGATTTGCTAAACAAACAAGCATTAATGCGGAATACACCGCATTCTATTAAATCTTTTGAGAAGATTTGATAGAATGCGGTGTATTCAAGTTTTACGAACTTTCGGGTTTGGCAGATCTTACAACCGAAACATCTTTTTGGAAGTCAATAATAAAAGAGGTTCGGGCTCAATATATTTTCACAGAATTTATTTTAATGTTAATACTAGTAAGAATTTATTCCCGCCAAATTACTACTAGAATTGCTTAGGGATTTACTGACATAAACCGCTCTTCTAATAAATATATACTATGCTTAACCAAAGAATCGTTGAGAAAAGCAGCAAAGATTTTCGACACGATATTAATGCGCTCCGCGCACTGGCAGTTTTAGGAGTTGTATTGTATCATTACAAAGTCCCACTTCTTAACGGGGGCTTTGCAGGAGTGGATATTTTCTTTGTAATATCTGGGTACTTAATGACTAAAACTATTGTTAATACAATAGAGTCCGGCAGCTTCTCGTTAAAAAGTTTCTACTCCAGGCGTATAAACAGAATTTTGCCGGCCCTACTATTTCTAGTCACAGCTGTACTTGCGATTTCTTTCTTTATATATCTACCAATAGGCTTTCGTGATTTAGCGAAGAACGCCCTTGGTAGTATTTTATTCTTTTCTAACCTTTTATATTACAAAAAAGACTATTTTGATGCCTCTACTGAAACCAATGTCTTTCTCCATACATGGTCTTTGTCTGTGGAATGGCAGTTTTACATGCTACTGCCCTTGCTCTTGCTTTTAATAAGCAAGTTTATTGACGTCAGCAAAAAACAATTTCGACTATTTTTTATAACTATTACTTTTCTTTGTTTCCTTGTTTCGATGATTGCGAAAAACTACTGGCCAAGCGCGTCATTTTACTTATTTCCAACTAGGTCCTGGGAGATGTTGGTTGGAGGAATTGCATTTTTAACAGAAGATTTTTTTAAAAAAAACACTCCAAAAGAAACTACTTACGTTGCATATCTATTACTCATATTTTCATTGTTTTGGCTGAGTCCAACCATGGAATGGCCTGGCTTTTGGACAATTATTCCTGTTTTAGGAACGTTCGTGATCATAGTGACTAATGATAAGAGCATAGGAATAATTAAAACGCAATGGATTCAATTTTTTGGCAATATTTCATACTCTCTATACTTATGGCATTGGCCACTATTAGTGGTTGCAAGTTATTTAGGGTTTCATGATGGCATTCAGACCTCGACAATATTGATCGCACTTTCAGTAGCAATGGCTTTTTTTTCAACAACATATGTTGAATCTAATAAAATGTTACCCACACGATCTATTTTAATTGCAACGTTTTCAATATCGGTTCTAACAGCTTGTCTTACTTTTTTTGATACAAATGACTTCCTATTTCGGCGCGATAGTATTCAAATTTCCCGATATGCATTGGATCATTCTCGAGAACTAGACATTCAGTTTGGTACACCTGATTGCTTCATTTCATCTGGCACTAACAATTATAACAAATCAGAGTGTTTAAAAATTGAGAGAGACAAGAAAAATTATCTATTACTTGGTGACAGCCACTCAGCCCACTTGTCGCAATCGCTTAGATCTAACTTTGACGCCTTAAACATTAATATGAACCAAGCCTCATCCAGTGGGTGTATGCCACTTCTTAACACAGTGGGACAGGAAAGGTGTACAGATTTGATAGACTATATATATTCTAAATACCTTCCTACTTATGCATCTGAAATCGATGGCGTCATTATTAGCGCCAATTGGATAGATGGAAATATCGAAACTTTAATTCCTGACATACAAAAGACAATAGATTATCTAGTAAAACTTAGAATCCCCATTATTCTCATTGGGCAAAACGAAACGTATTTGCTACCCTATGCAACGATTGCAGCAAGGGAAGTTAATGGAAATAAAAACCTGAGTAATAAGTTTATAAATAGAAAATCACGTGAAATAAATAGTTTACTTAAAAGTCAGTTTCCAAAATACTATGTTGATATTTATAATACTATAATGATCAAACAAATATCATCCCTGAAAGTGCCATACATGTTTGATGAAAATCATTTCACAAAATATGGAGCCGATTTGGTATCATTAAGAATTTTAACCAATGCCAATTTTAAAAACTTTGTCAACATAAAAAGAAAGGACCTAAAAACGAACAGGACCTTTGGTTCTTCATGAAAAAGCAGAAGACAGGTGTGTGTTTGACGACAGTTTAAATTATTTAACTTTAAAACCTCAGATGGTATGCAAAGAGCGAAGAATCAGAACTACTGATGTAAAATGCACTGGATGGTTAGACTCTAAAATAAGGACTTCGACTCTGTTGATAGATCGATATGGTCTTCACATACAATATTAATTATTTGTCGATCGACCTACTAGTATAGCTGCTCCTGAGTTTTCTTTTTGAACAGATTTGAAAGCCCATTAATTTATTAAATCTTATAGGTTTAATAAATTAATTTGTGAGAAAATTAGAATAGTTGCTTAAAACTTCATAGAATCGGATAAGAAGAGTTTACATTTAATCCGTAGTTAAAAAAATTCAAAATATGAAAATAGTAGTTCTCGGCGCATCAGGCCAATTGGGCAGCTGCCTTAAAAAAGTGGCGGCTGAAAAAAATATCACAGAAATATCCTTTCCTTCTGAACAGGATGGAAACATTTTAGACGAAGGACTTTTGGACAAATTATTTTCCGCTGAGAAGCCTTCCTTTGTCATCAATTGCGCCGCGTACACCGCGGTAGACAAGGCTGAGGATGAGCAGGAAATCTGTCGTAAAGTAAACCGGGACGGAGCTGCATACATTGCCAAAGCTTGCGCCGCACATGGAGCCACACTCGTTCATATTTCTACTGACTTTGTTTTTAAAGGCAATGTCACTGGGCTTTTGACTGAAACGGATTCCGCAGAACCGGAAAACATTTATGGATTGACAAAATTGGAAGGCGAAATTGCGATTGCGGAAATCCTGCCAGAGCATTTCACGCTCCGCACAAGCTGGCTTTACTCCGAGTATGGCAATAATTTCGTTAAAACAATGCTCAGACTAGGCAAAGAGAGAGATCAGCTTGGCGTGATCGTTGATCAAGTGGGCTCTCCTACCTATGCTATTGATCTGGCTGGCGCCATTTTAGATATCATTGCGTCTGACAGCAAAGAATATGGTATTTATCACTACAGCAACGAAGGCGTGACTTCGTGGTATGACTTTGCCAAAGCTGTTTTTGACATCAGCGAAACAACGGTTAGGCTTATTCCTGTTAAAACATCTGAATATGTTACCAAAGCGGTTCGCCCAGCATACTCTGTGATGGATAAGACCAAAATCAAAACTGCCTTCGGAATTCAGATTCCTTATTGGAGAGATAGCCTTGCTGAATGCTTGCAACGACTTGCCGTTGAACAAGCCTGAAATTTAGAACGACAGATTCTTTCGGATTGAAAGCATTAATCCGAAAGAATCATCGAAAAATTCACCCGCATCTGCGGAAACTGCTCCTTTGATTATCGAGCCACCAAGCCAGTTAACAGGTTTTTCAAGTCCAACAATTCCTGAAAATTGGTACATTTTATTCGGCAGCTCTTGATCGTAAGTACCTTGATTGCTTGAAAGCGATAATTTGGTTAACCATACAGCACTGTTCCATTTTCCCTTCATACCTGAATGGATCACCCAGACTCGGTTATTATTAGTGAAAAAGTCGGCATATCTAGGCCAGTTGTTTTCTGATTGCGGCGTTATAAATGGTGTTCCTAATCCTCTTCCATAGTATGACCACCCATCTCGTACCTGGGCGTTATTGAAGTAATCGTCTTTGCCACGAATGGTATTCCCGTCAACCGCTTCGCTTCCACCCTGACTTTTGGTGTATAACAGTTCAAAAGTGATCCTGTCTAATGAAAGGTTTTTAGGCTCCTGATTTTTCATTGTGAATGTCACACCGTTCAGGCCATCCTTTACATTGTTAAGATAAAAAAGAGAGCCATCCTCAATCAAATTTTGACGATAGAAAAGAATGTTAACCGATTTCAAATTTAATTCCAAACCAAAGTCAAGGCTCGCTACATGATTTCCTATTCTGTTCTCTTCGTCAAATGAAGAAATCCCTCCTGTTCCTTTCTTTGGTTTAAAGCCAGTGATCACATTCCAATATTTATCAATCCCGTGCGGCATTTGGCCATCCACAGTAAAATAAGGCGATTTACCGCCCCACTGCACAGCATGATTGAAACCTCCATGCAACTGCACCGTTCCAGTTGGTCTTCCCAGGCGCACAAAAAGGCCTTTATTATGAAGTTTCAAATCACTAGTAACGGGCCTTTTCCCATCCAGCAGTCCATCTGAGTAAAAGCCTTTAAAATAGATAAAATTCTTAACTAGAGGAATGTATTTTTCAAACCCAAACTGGATTCGCGGAACAGGAAGTGCATTGCCAGACCACATATAAGAGCCGGTGCCGAGCTCATGGTCATTGAAACCAATATATTGTTTGCGCCTGCCAATGGTCAATTGAAAACTTTTAAAAGCTATACCCGCATAGGCTTGCGGAATTAAGAACTTACTGTTCTTAGCGGCATTACCAACCAGCTCAGCTCCATATACGACAGACCAGTTTGATCTAGCAACTGTGTCTTTAGACAGAAATTTTCTCGCTTCAACGCCTGCACGCAAACTGAATATTTGACCCGACGTGGGAACAATTCCCCATTGGTTAGCGTGGAACCAGAATGGTGTACGGGAGGTCGATGCTCCATACCCTGCCATTTCCACCCAAGCGTTTTGATAGGGGGTAATTCCGTTGGTATCATTTGCAGCAGTCTGATCGGTATTTATATTGTAGAGGTTTCCCGAAAATGCTGGCGCAAGGGCCATCAAGATTAGCGTAGCTGAGAATAAAGATCGAAGAGATGTCATCAAGCAATTGTGTTGAACGTTGAGTCAGATCGGTTTTAGCCCAAAAGTTAGCTAAATATTTTGAAAAATGAAGACTTTGAGCGCAACACGATTTAGGAAGCCCCATCCCACCCCGTTCATCCCAATTTTCATTTTTTATGCTAAAACAATGTAAAAACCGTTCTAATTTTACCAGTGGTACGTTACCCGGTAATAATAGACCCTGATTCCTGATCCAGCTCTTGATGCAGAATACTGAAAACAGTCCGCAGGACCAGGGCGCGAAAGATCGCGACGGCTTGCCCCCATTCGTTAGTAGCTGGAAACAGCTATATCAGCTGCTTATCGGCACACTAATTCTACTCATTGTCCTCTTCTATTTATTTATGACCCACTTTCAATGAGCTCTCTGGACTGGATTGTACTCTCACTCACACTTATATTTGTTGTTGCCTACGGGATATATCGCAGCCGTGAAACGCATACCATGGACTCTTTCTTATTGGCAGGTCAGTCGCTTCCCTGGTATCACGTAACCTTATCATTAATGGCCACGCAGGCCAGTGCGATCACTTTTTTATCGGCACCCGGGCAGGCTTATACGGACGGGATGCGGTTTGTGCAGTTCTATTTCGGTTTGCCGCTGGCTATGGTGGTATTGTGCATCACATTTGTACCCAAATTCGGTCAGCTTAAAATATTTACGGCTTATGAGTTTTTGGAACGGCGCTTTGACCTTCGTACGCGGGCGCTTACATCCTTTCTCTTTTTGCTTCAACGCGGACTTTCCACAGGGCTTTCCATATACGCCCCTTCGTTGATCCTTTCGGCTATTCTGGGTTGGGATATTACCTGGACCAACATTATTTCAGGGGGAATTGTCATGCTGTATACAATCGCGGGAGGGAGCCGGGCTGTCTCACACACGCATATGCAGCAGATGGGCATTATCACGGTCGGAATGGTCGTTGCAGGTGTTATGGTCGTCAAATTTTTGCCTGATGAAGTCTCGTTTGGCGATGCGCTGCATGTGGCTGGCAAAATGGGCAAGATCAATCTGATTGACTTTACATTTGATCTCAATAACCGCTATAACGTATGGTCTGGGTTGATCGGCGGCTTTTTTCTGCAACTCTCCTATTTTGGAACGGATCAGTCACAAGTCGGACGGTTTCTGACAGGAAGCTCGCAGGGACAAAGTAAGCTGGGCCTGGCCATGAATGGTCTTCTGAAAATTCCGATGCAGTTTTTGATCCTGCTTGTGGGCGTATTGGTATTTGCATTTTATCAATTTACAAACCCGCCGTTGTTCTTTAATGAAACGGCTGTGCAGCAAGTCAGGACGACGGAATATGCAGGCCAGTATAAAGCGCTCGAAAACAAGCATGATGCTATTCAGGCAGCCAAGCGTCCACACGTCATGGAGCTCACGCGTGCTTTGAAAAAGGACGATGAGCCATCTATTGAAAAGTCAAGGACAGCGCTTGCCAAGATCGAAACACAGGTCCAAAATGTGCGAAAAGAGGCCGAAACGGTGCTTTCCAAAGCCAATGGTGCCGAGATCAATGATGTAAATTATATCTTTTTACGATTTGTAATCGATTATTTGCCGGTTGGCATGGTGGGTTTGCTGATCGCGGTGATTTTGTTGGCTTCGATGGGCTCGGTTGCATCTGCTTATAACTCGCTGGCCTCGTGCAGCATTGTCGACATTTACAAGCGGATGGTGCACAAAGATGATGACTCTGTTAATTACGTTGCAGCCTCGCGCTGGGCCACCTTTTTCTGGGGGATCTTTTGCATTGGCGTTGCCCAATATGCATCCCGGCTAGGCAGTATGATTGAAGCCGTTAACATTCTGGGATCGTTATTTTACGGTGTGATCCTGGGCATCTTTTTGGTTGCATTTTACTTTCCCAAAATCGGCAGCAGGGCCGTGTTCTTTGCGAGCATTTTAGGCGAAATATTTGTCATTCTCAGCTACTGGCTCGACCTGACAGCTTTCCTCTGGCTCAATCTGATCGGCTGCGTGCTGGTCATCCTGTTTGCATGGATCATTGAAAAGATCCTGCCGCAACCCGAATCACAGGTCAACCGTTTATAAGTAACCTGATCATATAGCTAAGTAACCGGCTCCGAATATTACAATCTGACTCACATTCAGGAATATAGCCCGCTTTCTGTATAATTTCTTGTAAAATTTTGATTATTAGAAGAAAATTGCCGCATAGGCCAAAGTTTTCATCAATACGGTGAAACTATTCTAGGTATTAAATCCTTAATAAGTACAATCGGAGAACCATGGCGGCAAAAATCCACCTCCATTATGTCACCGTTTGTATACAAAATTATCATCCTGAGCCTTTTATGCAATCCCTTATCCACCCATTGATTTTCGGCAGTAATCTCGATTTTATCCCCACTGACAGCTGACGAGCCGAAATCATTTATTTACAGCGCCGTCCAAGCGCTACTATTCACTCTGTTTCATAAAATAAAAATCTACATGAAGTATTGGTCTAAGCCACAAAAAACAATGCGTTTGGCGCTTAGCTCGGCACTGCTTTTACTCACTTCTTTTTGCCCTATATTTTCTCAGGCCATTCAGGAAAGTTCCAAAGAGGCGCCCTTATTGGAGCAGGCAACTTTGCAGGCGGTTGTTGACTATGCCATTAAAAACCAGCCCGTTGTTCAGCAATCGCTGATCGATGAGCGTATCACAGAAAACCAGATCCGCAGCAGACTGGCTGACTGGTATCCGCAGATTAATTTCAATTACAATCTGCAGCACAATTTTATTGTCCAAACCAGCATCATTGCCGGTAACCCCGTAAAGCTTGGGGTTAGCAACATTTCTGCGGCTCAGTTCACATTGTCGCAGCAGATCTTCAACCGGGATGTGCTTTTGGCAAACCAAACAAAAAAGGATGTTCTCTTGCAGGCAAGTCAGAACACTTCCTATAATAAGACGGACATTGCGGTGAATGTTTCCAAGGCATTTTACGATGTGCTGGCCACAACGCAGCAGATCGATGTCGCGCAGGAAGACATTCAGCGCCTGGAAAGGAGCTTGAAGGATGCAGAGAATCAGTACAAGTCGGGAATCGCCGATAAGATCGATTTCAAGCGGGCGATGATTTCGCTCAATAATACCAAAGCCAGCAAGAAAAGTAATGAGGAGCTTTTGAAAGCGAAATTGGATTATCTCAAATCCCTAATGGGTTATCCTTCCAATCAGCAATTGCAGATCAGCTATGATACATTGCAGATGGAACGCGAGATCGCCCTGGATACCATGCAGAATGTGGATTTGAATTCACGCATTGAATATCAGCTGCTAAGCACCCAGAAAAAGCTTTTGGAGGCAAATCTGCAATATAATAAATGGAGTTACCTGCCGAATATTTCTTTGAACGGTGCTTATAACCTCAATTTTCAAAACAACCAGTTCACCGATCTTTATAACAAGAATTATCCCAACTCATTTGGTCTGCTTACGCTTTCGCTCCCGCTTTACCAGGGCGGCAAAAGAAAGGCGAACACGAAAACCGCAGAATGGCAGATAAAACGACTCGATTGGGACATTAAAGGTCTTCAATTGAATGTGAGCGCCGAATACTCACAGGCGCTGGCAGCCTATAAAGGCTATCTGACCAACTTGTTAGCGCAAAAAGAGAACATGGACCTGGCCCGAGAGGTGTACGATGTGATTCAGCTGCAATACAAGTCAGGGATCAAAACCTATTTGGAAGTGGTGACCTCGGAAACAGATCTTCGTCTGGCCCGCATCAGCTACTATAACGCGCTTTACCAGACTTTGGCTAGCAAAATTGATGTGCAAAAAGCCCTTGGGCAAATGAATTATTAATTTGAAAAATTCCCCTATTATGTTCTCAAATAAATTACCATACTTCTCTGCAGCACTGTTTTTGGGCATGATGAGCTCTTGCGGAAATAAAAATAAACAGCAGCAGCAACCAACTGCGCCACCCGCCGTGCCGGTTTCACTTGTGGCTGTGTCCACCGCTGATGCAGTTTACTATGATGAATACCCGGGCACAGTTACCGCACTGAATGAAATTGAGCTTCGCCCGCAAGTAACCGGGTTCATCACCGGCATCCATTTTAAAGATGGCTCACGAGTGAGAAAAGGCCAGTTGCTTTATTCCATTGACGCGCAGCTATACAATGCAAATTACGATCAGGCAGTAGCCAACCTGAATGTGCAGCAGGCCAACCTGTCGCGCGCCCAGAAGGATGCCGATCGTTATCATGAACTGGAAAAAAATGACGCGGTTGCAAAGCAGCTCGTCGATAATGCAGATGCTGCCCTGGAAGTGGCTAAAAGACAAGCCGAGGCAGCCAAGGCAAATATACAGGCCGTTCAGACCAGCGTAAATTACACAAAGGTTACCGCTCCCTTTGACGGCGTTATCGGCATATCCTTGGTGAAAGTTGGCGCTGCTATTTCAGCTGGTCAGACTATTTTAAACACCGTTTCCACGGATAGTCAGCTTGCCGTGGATTTCAATGTGGATCAAAAAGAAATTTACCGGTTTTCGACCCTAATGAAAAACGCGAAGGCGGCCGATTCAACATTCACTTTAAAATTCGGAACTGATATTTTTCCAGCCACTGGTAAAATCGCCCTGATTGACCGCGCAGTGGATCCACAGACAGGAACCATCAAAACCAGGCTCGTATTTCCGAACAAAGACAACCGCCTTCGCTCCGGCATGAGCGGAACAGTTCGCGTTCTTAACAATTCGGCTGCAAAATCGGTGGTGATTCCTTACAAAGCCGTTACCGAGCAATTGGGAGAATATTTTGTATATGTGGCCGGCGACAGTAGCAAAGTAAGCCAGCGGCGCGTCGTACTGGGAAATGCCCTGGGCGCCAATGTAATTGTCAAAGACGGACTCAAAGAAGGCGAAAAGATCGCTGTGGAAGGAGTTCAGAACCTGAGAGAAGGTGCCGTTATTACAGCCGGGAAGTAATCCTTCGCTCCTTTACTATTCTAATATAATCCAGTAAAAATGATTGCAGATATTTTTATCAAAAGACCTGTTACAGCGATAGTTACTTCCGTTGTGCTGGTCCTGGTGGGTCTGATAGCATTAACGACATTGCCCGTTGCGCAGTATCCGGATGTAACGCCTCCTACCGTTACGGTAAGCGGTAACTTCACGGGTGCTGACGCCCAGACCGTCGAGCAGACCACGACCACGCCAATTGAAACACAGATCAATGGTACACCGGGCATGACCTACATGTCCAGCAACTCTACAAGCAGCGGGCAAAGTAGCATTAACGTCGTTTTTGATGTGGGTACCAATGTTGACATTGCTGCCCTGGACGTTCAAAACAGGGTGAGTGTTGCAGAACCTACCCTACCCGATGCGGTAAAGCGACTTGGTCTGACGGTAAGGAAGCGTCAGCCTAGTATCATGATCGTTTTGGCACTTTACTCGCCAAACGGAACGCACGATGCCCAGTTTATCGGTAACTACGCCAACATTTACTTAAAAGACGCCTTACAGCGCGTAAAAGGGGTTGGGGATATCATTTCCAGAGCCGATGACTTTGGTATGCGTATCTGGCTGAATCCTGAAAAACTGGCCAATTTGCGCATGACACCGTCTGATATTTCAGCAGCATTGGCAGAGCAAAACCTGCAAGTTGCAGCCGGAACCATTGGTGGTAACCCGCAGCCCAATACACAGACTTTTGAATACAATGTATTGACCAACAGCCGCCTGAATACCAAGGCGCAGTTCGAAGACATTATAGTTAGAAGTTCGCCTCAGGATGGAAGCGTGGTATATCTGCGCGATGTAGCCAGAGTAGAGCTGGGAAAATTTGATTACGGTTCCAATGCATTTGTTGCCGGAAAACCAGCCGCATTCGTTCTGATCTATCAGGCGCCGGGTGCCAATGCGCTTGCTACATACGATGGTGTGATGAAAAAGCTTACGGAAATGAAAAAGACATTTCCCAAGGACATCGACTATGTTATTCCTAATGAAACAGCAACTGTGGTTAAAGTTTCTATTGAGGAGGTTTTGAAAACATTTGCCGAAGCGATGATCCTGGTTGTGATCGTGGTGTTTTTGTTTCTTCAAAACTGGCGCGCGACCCTTATCCCTATCCTTGCTATCCCCGTTTCGCTGATTGGAACATTGATATTCTTCATTCCTTTCGGATTTACCATTAACACCCTTACGCTTTTTGCATTCGTATTAGCCATTGGTATCGTTGTCGATGATGCGATTGTGGTCGTCGAGGCGGTGCAGCATTATATTGATGAAAAGAAAATGTCGCCCAAGGATGCAACCGTTCAGGCGATGAAAGACATTTCAGGGCCTGTAATTGCCATAGCCCTGATCCTTGCGGCAGTTTTCGTGCCGGTTAGTTTTGTGCCCGGGATTGTGGGACGGCTTTATCAGCAGTTTGCCATCACCATTGCCGTGTCCGTATTGCTTTCCGCATTCGTTGCGCTTTCGCTGACACCAGCGCTTTGCTCTATCATGCTCAAACCTTCCAAAGGTGAAAATGATAACAAAAACTGGCTGGAAAGATTTTTCGACCGCTTTAACCGCTGGTTTGATAAAGTTTCGCGCGGCTACACGCGTGGTGTTGCCAAATGGATCAAAGCAACTCCGCTTGTCCTTGTCATGATGGTTTGCCTTTTTGTAGGGCTATTTTTCCTTTTCAAAAACAAACCTTCCGGCTTTATCCCCGTTGAAGATGAAGGTCGTCTTTTTGTAACGTATGAGATGCAGGAAGCGACTTCGACGACGCGTAACATTGCCATGCTCAAAGAGATCATGAAACGCGTTTCTGCCATTCCCGAGGTTCGCGTGGCGGGTGGTTTGGCTGGACTTAATGTTTTGAGCTTCTCGAACAAATCCAACGTAGGAACATTGTTTCTGAGCTTGCAGCCATGGGCCAACCGTAAAGGTGCCGAACACCACGTGCAAGCTGTAATCAAACAGATTCAAAGCCGCACTGCCGATATTAAGGAGGCGCGCGTTCTGGCCATTGCCCCACCGGCGATTCCTGGTCTGGGTGCGACCTCAGGATTTACATTCCAGCTGCAACAATCCACGAGTACGGATAATATCCAGCAGTTTGAGGGCGTAATGCGCAATTTCCTGGGCGAGGTTAACAAGCGTCCTGAGATTGCTATGGCCTTTACTTTCTTTAATGCCCGGACGCCGAGTTACCAGATTGACGTAGATCGTGATAAAACTAAAAAACTGGGCGTCCAGGTCAATGATGTGTTTAGCTCGCTTTCGACATTGCTGGGAAGTAGTTATGTCAATGACTTCAACCTTTACGGGCGTAACTTCCGTGTAATGGTGCAGGCTGACAGTAGTTTCCGCTCATCTTTGGATAAAATCCAGCAATTCTACGTCCGTAACCGCGAAGGAAATATGATTCCGCTCGGCTCACTGGTGACAACCAAAGTTGTCGAAAACCCCGCGCTGATCTCTCACTATAACATTTACAGATCTGTCGAGATCAACGGAACGCCCAAGCCGGGTTATAGCAGCGGGCAGGCAATCAACGCACTCCGCGAAGTGGCCCAGAAACTGCCGGCCGGTTATAGTTACGAATTTTCGGGTATGAGTAGCGAAGAGATCAAAGCTGGCGACAGCACAACATTGATCTTCTCTATTTCAATTGTCTTTGTGTTCCTTTTCCTGGCGGCATTGTATGAAAGCTGGTCGATTCCATTCTCCGTGCTTTTCGCAGTTCCGATCGGCGCATTCGGTTCGATCTTAACATTGACATTCCTGCCGAGTTTGTCCAACAACATTTACGCGCAGATCGGTTTGATCACACTGATCGGGCTTGCGGCCAAGAACGCGATCTTGATTGTGGAATTTGCCAAAGAGCGTGTCGATAGCGGCATGGAACTCGTAGCAGCAACGCTGGAAGCGGTACAACTGCGGCTCCGACCCATCATTATGACGTCTCTGGCCTTTATCCTGGGCGTGCTTCCGCTTGCATTTGCCAATGGCGCTGCGGCTGAATCCCGCAAGACGATTGGCTGGACTGTATTTGGTGGGATGCTGGCTGCGACCTCGCTGGCCATCTTCGTCGTGCCGGTTCTTTTTGTAGCCATTGAAAAAATTGCAATGGGCAAGAAAAAGCATGAAAACAATAAACCCGATACGCCTGCTGCTGAAATAGCATAGCGCTTTTATATCATTTCAAAAAAGCAGCTCACGGAAATATTATTTCCGTGAGCTGCTTTTTTGTTAATTTTTTTATGAAACCTTTCGCAGTCAAAACCGCGGCATTCTTTTTTAGCAGCAAGCGTGAGGCTTTCTCAAAATCTTCTATCATGTACGTAAAGCAAGTATTTTCAATCTGGCGGCTGCTCGGAGGAATCTGGCACGGGCTCCTTGCCGTGACGGCTTATGCCACACTGGTTTTTTATCTTTTCAGCTACCAGCAATGGCACTTTTTATCATTCCCTATATCGATTATCACCATCCTGGGAACGGCGCTTTCGCTGCTGCTGGGTTTCAGGACCAACTCTGCCTATGACCGCTGGTGGGAAGCAAGAAGAGTCTGGGGCGAGATTGTCAACGACAGCCGCTCTTTGGTTCGGCAATCCATTTCATTTATTAAAACTGATCAGCCAGAAAAAGACGAAGTCATTTCCAACATTGCGCATTTGCAAATTGCCTGGTGTTACGCCCTTACCAATTCATTGCGAAGAGAACCCGTTTTGGTTTATGCCGATCTTCATTTAAACGCAGCCGAGCACGATTACGCATCCAGTCAGGACAACATTCCCAACGCAATTCTGAACCTGATACAATCCCGGTTTACAGAATTGCACGAGCAGAACAAGATTGAAACGCTGCTTTATCAGAACATTGACCAGACCTTACAACGGCTTTGTGATGCGATGGGAAAATGCGAGCGGATCAAAAACACCGTTTTCCCAACCCAGTACAGCTTTTTCGTCGTGCTGGTCATTTTTATTTTTACACTGGTGCTGCCCATGGGTCTTGTGGAAAGCATCGGCAGGATCGCCATTCCGATCACTTTCATCATATCATTTCTTTTCCTTTACGTAGAATGGATCGCCTATGTGATGCAAAACCCGTTTGAAAACGGGCCGAATGATATTCCCATGACCACGCTTTCAAGAACCATTGAAATCAATCTGTTAGAGCTGATCAAGGCTCCTAAAATCCCTGAGAAGATCCTGCCTAAGAATGGTGTGGTGATGTAGATTCGTAACCAACGTACCTTTATCAGCAGCAGCGTTTGCGAACGTCTTAACCGTTTTCCTGTTGTTGAAAATTGCCATTATAGGTGAGTGTTATGGTCGCTCAATAGACTCAAAACCGATAAGCAGTAACTAATTTATCGAATGTTGATGCGCAATTACTATTGTAAGCTGTAAATGATTAAGATTTTGCTAATTGAAAATATCTGGCGTAATCATTGCATCAGTAGAATGTCGTGGCAACCTATACACCACTCCCTTTGAATCAGTGAAATATAAATATGATTCGGAGGGCTTCCTACCATGTCCGTCGGCCCAAATGGCGTAAAAGTCCTTTCTGGCATTTATAGGTTTACGAACGAATGGATGGTTCATAGAACTATTTTTCGTCATTTGTTTTTTGATATGCCATGTACTGCCCCCGTCCTTACTGCCCCACATGGCTACTTGGCCACCCGGATTGTAAGCCTGTGGGCCATTAACGGTTGGTCCAATCACTTTGAGTTTTTTATCTGATTCCACATAGACGGAACCCATGTCATAGTTGCTGTCCAAAGTAGTTACCAAATGGTGCTGCCATCTTTTCTGTTTCCAGCCAAAAAGTGTTCTGTCTAGGATTATTGCCAGGCCCGGCCTGAAACCCTTTACTTGCAAAAATACTGACGAGTTGTACTTTCTTAGGAACCTTCTTCGTTTTGACGGCGATGATTGTCGTCATTTGCCATTTTATAACCATGACAGGCAGCCCGGATCGAAGAAGGAACTTGAAAATCTGACGCCTGACGGAAGTATTGTTACCAGTCGTGGCTCATGGAGAAAGCTTCGCTAATAACTAGATTTTCAGAAGCTGCCTGAGCCGGCCCTGATAAGCCTGAAAGTAATTTTGTTTTGTTGTTTCGTCTAGGAAAGACGCAAAGATTAACCGCTCCACTTGTTCGGACCCGCCGAGCATACGTGAAACTATCCCGTCAAATACTTTCGAATTAATTCCTGCTATTTCAGCAAGTAAGGAAAATTGCTGCATCACCTTACCTTGGGCTAGTTTTTTAGGTAAAAGGCCGTCGTCCAATGCAAAATCTTTATCGCGGATATGCATGCGGCTGTTGAGCAAATCATAGGCGGGGCTCAAACGATAGTCTCCCTGATCGGTTTCGAGCAATGAAAAGTTTTTAAAATGCGCGTCTCCGTTAGAGAATAAATAGTTAAACATTAATGTGCGGAGCAATTTTGGAGATTCGACTGTGTAAGCAGGAACATACTTTTGCATCAGCACGAAAATGTCTAGATAATTTCCTAAATATTTATAGTGCTCTCCATGGGTCTGGGGCGTGCGTCCCGCCAGTGATGCAAAATCATCCTGCGCACATTTCCTGCCATCGGCGTGTCTATCAAATCGTTTAGTAATATAGGACTGCGCTCCGTCGGCAAAAAAGATCAATGCATTCTCTGCTGTTTCGATACCATAAACCTGCCTGGCGATCTGCATAGTCAGATGCTCGTTGGCCGGCATTTGATCCGGCCGGCGGCCAGCGGCTGGTATCGGCTTTAAAATATAATTACCTTGCTCACCTTCTTCGATCAATCGCAATTTATTCTTATCAAGGATTAACGAAAACTTTTCCTGAACACCCGATATTGACATCCGCTTGCGGTTTTCTTCAAAAAGTTCATCGGTGTCTTGATTGGTGGCCGGTGAATCATACCTCAGAATATGGCTTACGCGCTTGCCATCGAAGACTCGCCTCAGGCAATTCTTACTATAAGTGTCGTAGCCAGGCGCCAATGTGCCTGGGCAAAATTGAATATCTGATAAGTTCATTACTTCTCAATTTTAATAATTGTCACAGCTCCAATCGTGTCGCTTTTTGCAATCGTGAGCAGCAAGCCAAAGTGGTCGTTTCGATCTATACGGTTTAGATGACAGACTACTTGTTTATTGGAGCCTTCCGGCAACATGTTATAGAAAAAAGGAAATAGGTATTCAGACCGATAAGCCTGAATCGTTTTTGGTAATGTCAAACTGATAGGAGGTTTCGAACTGTCTTCTACCCATTCTTCGTGGTATTGAAATTCAAATGCACCGTTGTTATCTTGCAATAGAATACCGGCCTCCTCTCCTCTAAAAAGAACCTTTGCACTTCTCATGGATTAATGTTTTTTTTTACGGTTAGGGTGATTTCAAAGCCTAGGGCATCACATAGTTTTTTCAATGTTGATAAAGTAGGATTGCCTTTGCCTGACTCAAATTTTTTTAAAGCTCCCAGTGCTACACCAGATAAGTCTGATAATGCTTTTTGCGTAACCTTTAGTGATTCTCGCCTTGCTTTGATCGCCTCAATAATAGATACAAAGTTCATTATAATGTTCTTTTGAAATAAAGTTAGGATTTTGTTGCTAATTATCCTTAAAAAGTATTCTATAATATACTTTTTAGTGCATGCTAATAAGAGTTGGAGCATTGAGCAAAAAGTACACCAAAAAATACTTTCTGTAACGATCCAAGCTTAAAACCTCTAAACTAACAAGAAAAGTATATGATAGTGTACTTTATCATGGCATTGGAGCAGGCAGTTGCCGACCGAGAAGTCAATTTCTGAATGGTTAATACGGGCTGAGCAGCTGGGCATTATGGGACGGGTAGCCGGATCAAGCTGGCTAACACCGGCGCGATGGTCAATGCGGCACAGAAGGGAAACTCGAGCGAGGTGAGATCCACTGTCGTTCCAAGATGTTGTCCAGCAAGTCAATACGCAATGCTTCCATATAATTCACCTATCAACCGCTCGCCCTTATGACCTCTTCTATGCCTATGGTTCACGCGCCAACCAATTGGCTAGTGAAAAGAAGCACATGTCAAAAATATCCGAGCTTATTTGAGACTCGTTTCGATGCTCTTAAAATAGTTATCAGAATTCTAATATTACGCAGAACCCAGTATAGGTATTTGTAATACAGAATGTCCTGAATGACATCATAACGCAAATTAATCCTTAGCCAACTGGTGCTAGCGAAAGACTGTCGATGGGCTAGCCGCAAAATTACTAGGAGTAAGTCGTTCACTACTAAGAAATTCCGCTCATACAACTTACTTTCCGGTCACAACTAAACGAGAAAAAAACGATAATTTCAATGACCTTAAACCACACATATACGACTATGTCAAATACAGGAAATAATCCTTCTGCTGTTAAAAAACCTGCACCATTAATGCTCAGAGCAAGGGAAGCGGGGGTTCAGGAAGAGATTGAAGGTGAGATAGAAGTGTTTTTGCACGGAACGACCCGGCGATCGGCAGACAGGTTACTTGACCAGGGCGACAGTCTTTCTTCGACAGGTGGAAATCACGGAGGGGCATTGCATACGATTCCCGATGCTAATGTTGCCCTGGAATTTGCCAAACGGTCAGCAACGCAAGTTCCGGGTGAGACGCCAGTTGTAGTGGCCATTGCACTTCCCAAAAAAATTGCGGACAGTCTGCGAAACAAAAGATTGTTGTATTCAACTGCCATTTCTGGTCCTCCACAGGGTGTGCGGGAATTTACACCCCAGCATATTTTTGACAGAAATGCATTGGACACTTTGAAACAGCATGGTTTTTTCTTTGAATATAAGCCATGACGAATACCGGGGTTGTAAGGGCCCAATAATTGGCATAAGCTTTACAAGCGTGCCAAAAATTATATTTTCCTCATCCTGCAGCATATCAAAAGTATCATTTTTTGAAGAACTCGCGTATTGGGACGGTTACCCCGAATTTTCAGGGAGTCGTCCCAAAAATGTAAGCGGGCAGGTGTACTTGTGCTAAGTTTGAAACTAATTACAATAAGTGATCAGTAGCACTTAGAATCCTTCACACAGTACAATACTCAGCGCGATGAATATCAGAAATGCCGCATACATCATTACATTGCTTTTTTTGAGCTCCTGCGGATCTTACAAGCACATCCCTTATTTCCAGGATCTGAAACCCTCCGAAGTCTCTCAGGAAGAAGTTTCCAACTTTTCAGCCATCACTATACAAAAGGCTGATATTCTGGGAATTAATGTCAATAGTCGTAATCCCGAATCCTCCGCTATCTTCAATTATAACCTCAACCGGGCTAATGGTCCCAGTATGGACCAGCCTTCGGACAGCCCGGTTGTAGGTTATCTTGTTGACGAAAAAGGCGAAATCAACCTGCCGCTGGTCGGTAATATGAAGGTGGCAGGCATGACAACTTCCGAACTTCGTGAAAAACTTAGTCAGACATTGCTGACCTATTATAAGGATCCGGTTGTCAATATCCGCCTTC
Source organism: Dyadobacter fanqingshengii (assembly GCF_023822005.2). Classification (GTDB taxonomy): domain Bacteria; phylum Bacteroidota; class Bacteroidia; order Cytophagales; family Spirosomataceae; genus Dyadobacter; species Dyadobacter fanqingshengii. The sequence goes on along the minus strand of NZ_CP098806.1, from coordinate 75,270 downwards.
TGAATTTTAAAGTGTCCGTTTTTGGCGACGTAGCACGCCCCGATGTTTATCGCTTACAGAACGAGCGCACCACCATTACACAGGCATTGAGCCTGGCCGGAGATTTGAACATTACTGCGATGCGGACAAATATACTTTTGGTAAGAGAGCAGGATGGAAAGCGCAGTTTTATCACCATCGATCTGACATCAAAAAAATTATTTGACTCCCCTTATTACTATCTGAAAAACAATGATGAGATATATGTGCAGCCTGACCGCACCAAATATGCCACAGTCGATCGCGGTTACCGCGTGACAACGCTGATCCTCTCGGGTCTTTCCATCATCGCCATTGTTCTTTCAAATTTATACCGCTAGTTAGTACGCATATGAGCACTCAACAGATCCCATTTACAGCATTTCCAGTTCCTGACAAGAAAAATCAGGCCCTTGAAATTGCCAACACGGTAAAGAGGTATCTTTATCACTGGCCTTTGTTTGTAATCGGGTTATCCATTGCGGCAGGTTTGTTATTTCTTCATATCAAAAGAACAAGACCTGTATATTCAGTAAAAGCTACGATCCTGATCCAGGACGAGAAAAAAACGCCTAACCAGGCCTCGCCTTTGCGCGAGATCGATTTGATCAGCTCTTCCAAACTGATCGAGAATGAGATCGAGATCCTTAAATCCAAGAAGTTGATCAGTCAGCTTATCAAGGACCTGAAATTAGATGTTGTATACAAAATAAAAGAAGGACTTGTATCGCGGGACCTTTACGGCATTAGCCCCGTGAAACTGACATTGCTAAGCCCGTCTGGTGATTACACCAACGCCGGTGTCAGCATAAAAATTAAAGATGACAAATCTTTCTACCTGGTCATTGATGACGAAAATCAGAAAGAGCTCTCTTTTAAGGACACATTACAAAACTCTTTCGGCAGCTGGAAACTGGAACCTACCAAGTCGGTCAGCCAATACAGCGGGGATCTAATCAACATTAACATTGCTGATCCGGAGGCACTTGCTCTTGCATATCAAAATGGCATAGGCATAAGCCTTTCCAATAAATTATCCACTGCCCTCGTGCTTTCCATCGATGACGAAGTGCCCCAAAGAGGAAAGGACATTATCAATAACCTGATCTACAACTACAATTTAGCCGGTAAAACAGGCAAGATCCAGCAGACCAAGAATACGCTGGACTTTTTGGATCAAAGAATCGCTTCGCTGGCGGGTGAACTTACCCAGGCCGAAAAAGGGATCGAAGGTTACAAAAGCAGCCGGGGAATGACAGATTTGAGCGCGGATTCGAAGATCAGCCTTGAAAATATGCAGGTAAGCGACGCAAGGCTCAATGAAGTCAATGTCCAGCTCAGCGTGATCGAAAGCATAGAAAGATACATTAACGCTTCCAAAAATTCTTCCGAAGTCCCTACCACATTCGGTATTACTGAGCCAGGATTAAGCAACCTGATCGAAAAACTCTCGGAGCTGCAATTACAACGCGACCGGTTGCTGGCAACAACACCGGAAACCAACCCCGATTTTGACCCGATCAACAGACAGATCTATACGACCAAAGCGGCCATCAAAGAAAATGTCAGCAACATTAAAAAATCGCTTTTAAGCACAAAAAGCAAGCTGCAATCCATTAATTCTGAATTTAAATCTTCCATCAAAAGCATCCCTACACAGGAGCGCGAATATGTGAGCATTAAACGCCAGCAGGCCACCAAGGAAAACTTGTACACCTATTTGCTGCAAAAAAGAGAAGAGGCTTCGGTAAGCTACGCAACATCCCTAACTGACGACCATGTCATTGATCAGGCCTACGCCGGACCTGCAAAAAACAGCCAACGTATGCTGGCATTTGCTGCGGCGCTTTTGCTTGGACTAGGCCTTCCGGCTGGTCTTATTTACGTGAGGGGCATGCTCAGCAGCAAGATCACCACCCGTGAAGACATTACTGATAACCTGAAAACGCCCATTATCGTAGAGCTTCCCCTGGAACAAGGAAAAAACGCAATCGCCATTAACCACACCAGCCAGACCGTTGTCAGCGAACAGTTCAGGGCGCTGCGGATCAAGTTGTATTATTTATTTGGCAAAAAAGAATATGGGCGGGTTACCCTGGTGACTTCCAGCGTGCCCGGAGAAGGCAAGAGCTTTGTAAGCAGTAACCTGGGCCGTACACTGGCCTATTCGGGAAGAAAAACCATCATTCTGGAACTGGATATGCGTAAGCCCAAGATCGCCGAGATCTTCGGAATTTCCAAAGAGCGCCTGGGGATCAGTGAATATCTCAATGGCCATGCCGAGCAGAGTGAGATTATTCAACACGCGGCAAACGAGCCGGGTCTGCATTTTATTACCAGCGGGCAGCTTGTTGCAAACCCATCAGAGTTGCTCGAAAAAAAGCTCCTCGTCGACTTGATCGAGAGCTTGAAATATATCTACGACGACATTATCATTGACAGCCCTCCTATTCACCTGGTTCCCGATGCTATGATCCTCTCGCGCGTTTCGGACATTACGCTGTACATGATCAGGCAGGGTTTCACGCAAAAATCAGAGCTTGAATTCATTAAAGAGCTCGATAAGCAGAAGCAGCTGACCAACATTAATATCATTTTTAATGGTATTCAAAGAGTGAAATACGGCTACGGCTACGATTATGACACCAATTATTACATGCAAAAAAAATCGGCACCGCTCAGCTTCATGTTCAGCGACTTTTTAGGCCGGTTCTGATCCTAAGTTGATTTCCTTACCCAAAGCAGACATTACCCTCCATAAATCATAAATTGTGAGAACCTTATTTGTCCTATTTAACTACATCAGATGCCTTCCGCACATTGCGCTGTTTTTAATTCACAGCAAAAAGAAGACGATCTATGCTGATGTTGACAGATGGCTCGGGATCCTGGGCAAAGATTATAGCCGGACGTTCGGGTTTGTATATCTGCTTTCCTTTTATCCCGAATACCGGAATCTTTTCTATTACCGCGTCGGCTACATTCAGTACTTTTTTAAGTTTCTGTGCCCGGAACTATCAACATTGTATCTGTACACGCCCCATATCGGTGAAGGACTTTTTATTCAGCACGGCTTTGCTACCATTATCAATGCCACATCCATCGGCAAAAATTGCTGGATCAATCAGCAGGTGACAATAGGCTTTACCAACTCAACAGATAGTCCGACGATACTGGATAATGCGACCATTTACGCCGGCGCCAAAGTGCTTGGCAATGTGGTGGTGGGCGAAAATGCGGTGGTGGGTGCCAATGCAGTGGTGGTCAAGGATGTACCAAATGACTGCACGGTAGTAGGAATTCCTGCCAGAATCATCAAAATGAACGGTAAAACCGTGCGCAATGTAGAAGCGTTCAGCTGAAACGGCGGATGCCTCAATAAAACTTACTCAACGAATTTTAATTTAAACAAACAACGGTGGAAATCGGAAAATCTGAGAAACGGTTAACGCGGAATATCCTATCCCTGACATTGGTGCAGATCGCTAATTACGGAATGCCGCTGATATCCGTTCCTGTCATTTCCCGCATAATCGGGCCCGAAAAGTTTGGTGTGATTAACTTTGCAGCAGCTTTCATCGCATACTTCACCCTGCTGATCACTTACGGTTTTGACTTGACGGCAACCCGCAAAATCGCCAAAGATCCTACCAACGAACAGAACCGCAACACCGTTTGCAGCGAAGTGTTCAGCACCCAATTGCTACTTTTAATGCTGGCAACCTGTTTGTTTTTCATTCTCGTATACACTGTCCCGCGGCTACAAATCGACAGGAAAGTGATGATTTTCTCATTTGTGATCTGTATCAGCACCGTATTCACCCAGAACTGGCTTTTTCAGGCCATGCAAGATCTTTCCAAGGTCGCCATCTTCAATCTGGTCAGCAAAATCCTGTTTACGATTGCTATTTTAATGCTGGTTCAAAAAAGTGACGATTACATTTGGCAGCCTTTGTTATTTGGTATTATTCAAACACTCGTGGGGGTTGCTTCATTTGTGTGGGCCGTTAAAAAATATAACATCAAGCTATCCAGGGTGCCGGTAAAAAGATGTTTGCAGGTGCTATGGGAAGAAAAAACCATCTTCTTTTCACTTGTCGTGGTCAATTTATATACCACCACAAACACATTCATTTTAGGCATATATCAAAATTCAGAGCAAACCGGATACTATACAGCTGGCCAGCGCCTGATCCTGATCGCGCAGTCGGTGCTGACGCTTCCTTTAACGCAGGCGCTTTATCCGTTTATCGGAAAAGCATTTGGTGACAACCGCGAGCATGGCCTAAGGGTCACGCAAAGGATTATCCCTTTGATCGTGCTCTTTACGGGCACGGCGACGCTTGCAATGATCCTGCTCGGACCTTTTATCATTGGCTTATTCTATGGTCATAAGTTCGATGCCGCAGTTCCTGTATTCCAAATCCTGTCGCTGATTCCACTGATCATTGCGCTCAGCAATGTTTTCGGTATCCAGATCATGCTGAATTTGGGCATGGATAAATACTTTTTGCGGATCACGGCAGTCGGTTCGGTGCTGAGCATTTCATTTAATATTCTAATGATCAAAGAGTGGGGTTACATCGGAACTTCATTCAACTGGCTGATGACCGAGATTTTCATAGTCCTGAGCATGTACGTAGTGCTGCGCAGGCAGGGAATCAACCCCATTAACCTCAACTATTTCAGGCTGTCGAGCTTCAAAGAATATTTGGAGCCCATCAGAACCAAACTTTTTACCCGGTAATTGTTTAAACGTTTTCATGAAGCTTTATTCCATACAATTTTTGCGTGCACTGGCGGCTTTACTGGTAGTTTATTGTCATTCGATAGATCTGCAAGTGAAATATGCTGTTTCACATCAACAGAATTTCTTCCATTTACAGGATTTTGGCGCTATCGGCGTAGACATATTTTTTGTGATCTCAGGCTTTATAATTTCCTTCATTGGTCACAACATTAACGGACCAGGCCAAACCTACGAGTTCCTGAAAAAACGGTTCGCCCGCATTAATCCCTACTATTATCTGGTAAGCATTGTAGCCTTCATCCTCTTTTTTTATCAAAATGATGGCGCCTTCACCTTTAAGTCGGTACTGAAAACAATCACGCTGCTGCCCGTAGAACCGGGGTCTGAGATCTGGTGGCCTGTTCTGACCATCGGCTGGACGTTGAGTTTTGAATGGTTTTTCTATCTGCTTTTTTCAGCACTTATTTATAAAAACATTAAAAGTAAAGAGGGCTATCTGATCATCATGCTCCTTGCCCTGGTAACGATTGGTGTCATACTCAACTCGCCGCTGATCATTATCCAGTTTATCACCCACCCAATCATTCTTGAATTTGGCGCAGGGGCGTTGATAGGATGGCTGTTCAGAAACAAAAAGGTTTCCAATGCTTTGGCTTTCACTTCACTGATTACCAGCATTGTTTGCTTTATAATGCTCATTTGGTTTGGATATGGCAGAGTCTCCGAATCTGATGAGGTTTTAAGCGGCCGGGTTACATTTCTCCGACTTTTCTATTTCGGAATACCAAGCATACTGCTGGTTTTTGGCTGTGTTTTTCTAGAAGCGGGTTCAAAATTCAGGACTATCTGGGAAAACCAAACCTTCCAGCTGCTGGGTAACGCCTCCTACTCCATTTACCTGGTCCATACCATCGTCTTTTCGCTGCTCAGCATGCTTTATGACCGCCTGGGCATGATCGGATCACCCGATGTGCTTATCCTGATCCAGCTTGTGCTGGCGACCATTTTTGGGGTGATATGCCATTTGTCCATTGAAAAGAAAATACTGACCGCTTCAATCAAATTCCTTGACAGCGTTGAGCTCATATTCCATAAAAATTACTCAATTTTCAAAGCCCGATGAATAACATTGCAGCAGTTGTTGTAACCTTCAACAGATTAGAATTGCTTAAAGGGTGCATCGACTCTTTACGCAGGCAAATAATTGCACCAGATGCGATCATTGTCGTTAACAACGGCAGCTCAGATGGCACCGAAGCCTGGCTGCAACAGCAACCTGACCTGATTTTAATCAATCAGGGAAATTCGGGCGGCGCCGGCGGCTTTTATACAGGCATTAAAGAAGCGCACGAAAAAGGTTACGAGTGGATTTGGGTTATGGATGACGACTGCGTGGCCAGCAAAGACTGCCTGGCAACCATGCTAGCCTCATTGCAGTCCAATAATGTACTTTGCGTTGCGCCCATTGTTGTAGATAAAGAAGGAAAAACGGACACACGTCACCGTGGCTGCTTTGATTTCTCGCCCCAGGCGCCTTCCATCTACGTGCCTATTAACGAACATAATGACACTGATATCCTGGTTGATTTTGCTTCGTTTGTTGGCCTGATGATCCATTCAGACGCAATTAAGGAAATTGGTTTACCCAAAAAAGAATTTTTTATTCACAATGATGACGTGGAATACTGCCTGCGGTTAAGCCGGATCAGTAAGGTTCTGGTAAGCGTGAAAGCAAAAATCCATCATTTGGAAAACGCCACGGCGACGGGTGTTCGCAGGACATTTTTGCACAAAGTAAATTACCGCACCCCCTTCAATCAGTTGTGGATCCGTTACTATGGCATGCGTAACATGACCTGGATTAAGAAGAAATACGTCTTCAATCAGTCAAAATCAACCCGGTACAAGATGCTTTATTTGCTGACCCGTTCATTTCTCTCGGATTCAAAAGCGATCATTCTTTACGACGATTTTAAATACAAGCGCCTGACATTCCATTTCAATGCTTACCGCGACGGGTGGAAGGGCGAGTTTGACAACGACCGGCCTAAGCGAATCGTAGCGCTTCAAAAATAAAAGCACTACGGCAACCCAAATAACACCTCCTTTATTCCAGCCATCCTTATGGAAGCCCTGCATTCTCTTGAAAGAAATCACTTTACCGAAAAAACACCCGCGGACCGGTTTGTAAGAAATAACACGCTCGATTTCATCAGAGCCTGCGCAGTGCTGCTTGTTATTTTGAACCACCTTCATCCACTGGCATGGGCGAAATCTGATCCTATCATGAAAAAGCTGGTGGGCTATTTTTTCTATGTGATCAACACCGGCGGATGGATCGGCGTGGACTTGTTCTTTGTTTTGAGTGGTTTTCTGGTTTCGGGGCTATTGTTTAAAGAATACAAAATGAGCAGCCGCATCGATGCGGGCCGCTTTTTGATCAGACGGGGTTTTAAAATTTACCCAAGCTTTATCGTCATGCTCGCCCTGACGCTGGTTTTGGAGAAAACATTATTAATAAACGAAATTACCTTTCCTACCCTGGCCTACCTGACCGACCTGCTGTTTGTACACAATTATATGGGAGGCCGCTGGGCGCACACCTGGTCGCTGGATGTGGAGGAAGGCTTTTACTTCCTGCTTACAGCATTCTTTCTGATTGGCATTAAGCTCAAAAAACTGAACCTGAACACATTGCTGATCACTTACCTGATCCTGCTTATATCAGGCATAGCTTTCAGGTTTGTGGCAAATATCCAGCATCCGGAGTATGATTTCCTGAAGCATTTTTCCAAAACCCACTTCCGGCTCGATTCTCTTTTTCTGGGTGTGATCCTTTCGTATTTGTTCAATAAGAACAAGGTTGAGACAACAAACTTTGTAAGCCGCAACCAGAAATGGATGATCCCCGTTGCAGCTTCGCTATTGTCGCTGAATTTCCTTTTACCCTACTGGGAATACAACATTGTGTCGATTGTGCTGCTTTCTACCAATGCATTGTGTTTTGGCATGTTACTAATGATTGCCCTGTGCTACAAATCCAATGTTGCCTTGCTGAACAATCAACTCATTACATACATAGGCAAAAACTCTTACTGCATTTATTTATGGCATGTGCCTGTTAATGTGTATTTATTGATGGGTTTCAAATCGCTGGGAATCACAACATTCAGTAACAGTTTTCACTGGGTGATATATGCGGTCAGTTACGTATCGCTCTCGCTTATAACGGGAATTTTTTTTACTGAGATCATTGAAAAACCTTTTCTGAACCTGCGGGAGAAGCTCTTCCCTTCCAAAAGCGCCGCGAAAGTGGTTAAGCATGAATTAGCCGTCGTATCATGAATAATTCCAGATATTATCATTTCATTTTCATCTTTATGCTGGTGCTTTTTTCGCTGAACTATTTTTCGGCAAAAATTGCAAGCGGCGGAGCTTTGAAAAACATCAGTTACGCATTCATGCTGGGAACAATTCTGCTTTCACTTCCCCATTTTTTCCGCAAAGCATCAGGCTTCGTACTTCCGGTCCAGATTATTAGTTTCTCGGTCGTCTTCTCTATTTTAATGGCTTACATATCCTGGGGCCAGCAACTTAGTTACAGCGTGAGCACGATTCCTTATTTGATCTGGTTTTCCTTCTTTTTTCTGCTGCACAAAAAATATCCCATTGAGCTCATCGAGCGGGTCGTAATGATCTTTGGCGTAGCTTATATTGTCCTTTACCTTTTCCAATTTCTGCACAGCGACACTGTGTATTTCGGGTTCCGGGAAGAGTTCGTTGAGGACCGTGGCATTGTGCGCATCCTGTTTCCCGGTGCAGGCGTATTTTTTCTGGCCTTTTTTATTGCGATAAACAAAAGCCTTGAAAAAAATGCTTACAAGTGGTTTTACATTGGCTTTGTATTAATGGGGATTGGCGTCACATTGTTGCAGGTTACAAGACAATCCATTGGCCTGGTCGCAGTTATTCTGCTTTTCCATTATGGCAGAAAAGCTTCTATGGCTATGAAAGTTGGCGTAGTTGCGCTTTTCGTCGTGGGAATTATTTATCTGCAAGGTTCTGACATTTATAAAGGCCTGGCCGAAACGCAGAAGGAAACAGTTTCCGAAGGCGATAAATACATCCGCGTCATTGCCGGCGAATATTTTATCAATGACTTTTCTCCAAACATCATGTCGCGGATCTTTGGAAACGGTCTGCCCAACAACACCTCCTCGTACGGCGCTTTTACGACTTATCTTGAAGATGTTTACGGCTTTTACCTGTCAGATGTCGGCATCATTGGTGTATATGTTATGTTTGGCATTTTCGCAGTGCTTAGCTACCTGTATATTTTTTACAAATCGTTCCGCATGCGCGTGCCGGAAAAATATTACTATCTGAAATATTACACCTGCCTGCTGCTTGTGACAAGCCTGACTTCCGACGCTGTTTACTCGATTAACTTCATGATAACCAACGTCTTTGTCTTATATATATTCCAATATTTATACGAGTACGAGCAGCAAATGAGATGGCTGCAAAAAGTGACTGCCGAGCAGGAATTGCAGACAGTCAGTTAAAACGAAACAAAAATCGCGTTTCAATCGCGGGCAGCAAAAAACATATTTAGAAGTCACAATTATGAAAGAGAAATTAGCGATTGTCATTCCAGCTTACAAAGCCGACTTTTTACGCGATGCGCTCGAATCAATCGCAAGCCAGACCAGTCAGGAATTTCACTTATATATAGGAGATGACAACAGTCCGCAGGACCTGTATAGCATTGTGCGCAGCTTCGAGGGGCGGATAAAAATGACTTACAAAAAGTTTGAAGCCAATCTGGGCGGCCAGGACTTGGTTGCACATTGGGACAGATGCATTGCCTTGACCGACAATGAAGAATGGATATGGCTGTTTTCAGATGATGATGTGATGGGCGCCGATTGTGTGGAAACATTCCTGGCAGGTTTGAGCCAAAATGAAGGCACCGACCTTTTTCATTTCAACATTAAAGTAATCAACCGCTACGGCCAACTGGTAAAAACCTGTAACCCGTTTCCACAGCGCATGGCTGTCAACGATTTCTTTTCCAAAAGGATTCAATATCAAGTTAATAGCACTGTTGTTGAGTATATATTTTCCAGAAAAAAGTATGTTGAGTCTGGCTTTGTCAATTTCGATCTTGCCTGGTGCTCCGATGACGCAACCTGGATAGAATTTGGCCGTGAAGGTGGAATTGTTACCTTGGCTGGGCCAACCGTGTATTTCCGGGAAAGCGGCATCAATATTTCCTCGGATTTGAAAGACCGCAGCGTTGTGCTTCGCAAGATCAATTCGAGTGTTGCGTATATACATTGGGTTAAGGAGTTTTTCAAGGGCAACGGAATTACGGACCTGACTTCGGACTTTACCAAACTGAAATGGATCAGCTCAACACTTTTTCTTTCCAAGGCATTTTCAATAGAAGAGAAAAAATCACTCATCATGGATGTAATGCATGAATTGGACTATATCAAATTCGTGAAGCCGGTAAAGGCATATATGTATTATTTGTCTTTAAAATCATTCATGATCACGCTAAGAAAACAAAAATTAAATAAGCCTGCAGCCAGCAGACTTATAACCGCAAATTAAGCATGAGCTCAACAATCAACATTCCTCAACTTTCTATCATTGTTCCCGTTTACAATAAGGAAGCCTATATTATTTCAAGTATTGATTCGATTTTAAAACAAAATTTCACTGATTTTGAATTAATACTGGTTAATGACGGATCCACTGATGCATGCGGTGCTATATGTGATCATTTAGCAAAAAAAGATAGCAGAATTGTTGTTATCCATCAAAATAATCAAGGTGTTTCCAGCGCTAGAAATAATGGATTGAAAATCGCGCAAGGCAAATACATTGGCTTCGTGGACTGCGATGATGTGCTCGACGCAGATATGTATGAACTACTGATCCACAATGCTTTAAAATACAATGTTGATATTTCCATTTGCGGAACCAAGAAGATTTTTCCGGATAAAGTGGAAATGTATCACGATACAAAAGAGATAAAGCTTTATGACAGAGCGCAGGCAATAACTGCGTTACTAACCAAAGAATTTTCCCACAGTGCAAATGACCGGATATTCACTGCCGAAATTGCCCGGAATGTAAAGTTTGAAGGCAGCATGTATGAAGACACATTCTACAATTTCAATGCGCTTAATCTGGCTGAAAAAATCGTTTTTGATGACCAGGTGAAATACAATTACGTGGTTCGGGATAATTCGGTGAGTATGACCAAATTCAGTACAAAATATATGGATACGGTCACATTTTCAAAGCAAATGGTTCAGACCTGCGAGCGCAGCATTCCATCCATAGCAGATGAAGCCAAATATTTTGATCTGATCACAAACATTTCGTTGATAAACCTGATTTTTATTTCCGGGCGTCAAAAATATCTAAACGAACTGCGCCAGGCAACAGCCAATTTATCTGACTATTACCAGTATGAATTTAAAAGGCAAATTAAGCCAAAACACAAATATGCGTTGATGTTGTTTAAGACCAGCCCGTTTGTATATGAGTTTCTGATGAAAGCATATTGCAATCTGGCCAATGCGGACGTTGCCAGAAAAGTCTGATCTGCAATAAGAACAATTAAAAGAAGCAAAGCAGGATTAATAGAAAGATAAAAAGAGACAAACCATGATTTCCAACAGCGTTTCAAAACATATATTAACTGTCGGTGAGGGATATCAACCTCCGTTAGGCGGGATATCCAGCGTTCTTTTTACCTATTCCAAGCATTTTGCTGATTTCAAATTTATTCCTACATATAATCTGCAAATCGGCAAGCTTAGTAATGTATTTTATTTTCTATTAAGCATTCTCAAATTAACCGGAAAATTAATAGCCGACCGGGAAATTAAAGTAGTGCATATTCACGGCGCTCATTACGGAAGCTTTTACAGGAAATATGTCGTATTTGTGATTGCAAAATTATTTTCAAAAAAAGTTATTTATCACAGTCACGGATCCGATTTTCACATATTCTATGACAATGCCAGTGGATTTACCAGAAAATTGATCACAACGTTTTTTAATCACATGGATCTGGTAATCTGCTTATCGCGGCAATGGCAGCAATTCTTTGAAAGCAATTTTAAAATTAGAGAAATTGTCGTGCTGGAAAACATTATTGATCCTGCTGAGCTTGCTAGTAAAAAGAAAACATCAGGAAAGTTGAAACTACTTTTCCTTGGATTTATTGGAGAAAGAAAAGGGATATATGATTTGATAGAAATCATAAAAAATAACAAAGAACATTTTACCGGAAAAATAGAGCTGACCATCGGTGGAAACGGCGAGACAAAAAAACTCGAACAACTGATCAGTGAAGGCGGGTTAGCAGATATCGTCCATTTCAAAGGATGGATTTCTGGCGATCAGAAAAGACAGTTGCTGCAAGAAAGTGATGTGTATATTTTACCCTCTTATAATGAAGGACTTCCGATTTCCATATTGGAAGCAATGAGTTTTAGTATGCCCATTATTTCAACGTCAGTAGGCGGAATCAGCGAAATTTTATCGACGGATAAGAATGGTTACCTGATCAAACCGGGCGATTCAGCCGCATTGCTAAATAGTATAAATGCATTCATTAAAAATCCGGAATTGATCGCGCAAATGGGGCAGCAGTCCAGAGCCATGGTTACCCCTTACTATTCCAATTCCGTTATTCCGAAACTGGAATCCCTTTACGAACGAATGTTATCCAAATAGATATTATAAAATTAACTCTCACGACTAAATCGCAATAAAATGTGTGGAATTGCCGGCAGTGTAAATTGCAAATTAACAAAAGAAAGTATTGATCTGATCCATCATAGAGGGCCTGATTCTCAGGCGCTTATTGAGATAGAAATGGGTAACAACCACCTGTTTTTTGGTCACACGCGTCTATCCATCCAGGATCTATCCGAAGCAGGCGCTCAGCCGATGTTTACGGACTGCGGAAATTACTGTATCACATTCAATGGCGAAATTTATAATCACAAGGAGTTAAGGCAGCGCTTGTCGGACGTCAATTTCAAGGGACAGTCTGACACAGAAACGATCCTTTACTACCTGAAACAATTTGGTATTGAAGGGGTTAAGGACTTTAATGGTATTTTCGCATTTTCTTTTTTCGACCGCGCAAAAGGTAAGTTATACCTGGTGCGTGACTGGTTTGGAACCAAGCCGCTTTACTATTATTTGAATGGTAACAAGCTGCTTTTCAGCTCAGAAATCAAGGTAATCCTCAACAATCCCGAATATAAAAAGGACATTGACGAAACTGCGCTGAACTCCTTTTTGACATTCAGGTATAACCCGGCTCCTCAAACGCTTTACAAAGACATTAAAAAGCTGGAAGCTGCCTCCTACCTTGAATTCAACCTGGACGGCACAGTGAAATATACCGACTACTGGCCCAAAGTTCAGAAGATCAACAACGACATTACAGAGGAAGAAGCACTCGTAGAATATAGAAGACTTCTTGACCAATCGGTTAAACGTCAGTTACTTAGTGATGTCCCGGTGGGTTTATTATTGAGTGGCGGTTTGGATTCGGCGGTTTTAGGAAAGCTGATGTCTGAAAAAGCGTCGTATCAGATAAAAACTTTTACGGTTGGTTTTGAAGGAAAAGGAAATTACAATGAGCTCGACGACGCGCGCATAACTTCGCAACTGATCAACTCGGAGCACCATGAGATATATATGGAGAAGGATACTTATATGAACTACTTTTATAAGTCATTCTTCCACACCGAGGAACCGATTGCAGAACCGACCATTCCGGCGTTGTATTATCTTTCCAATCTGGCATCCCAGCATGTGAAGGTTGTTTTGAGCGGTCAGGGAGCGGATGAGCCAATGGCCGGTTACAAGCGATACAAGGGAGAGAAATTCATTTCGGATTACCGAAAAATCCTTTCAATGCTTCCATTGTCACTCGCCTCAACATTGTTCCCCAATAACAGCACGATTGACAGAGGCATTTACTCGGCCAAGTTCAAGGACGAGCTCGACCGCTTTATTGCCATTTACACCTTGTTTACACCGGATTTGAAAGGAAAGCTATATCAAGGCGGCTTGCAGGATCAGATTGGTATGGATCAAAAGTTCTTGTTTCAGAAAGCCTTTGACCGCACTGACAAAAACGCTGACTCGCTCTCTAAACTGCTTTTCCTTGACACCAGGACCATGCTTCCTGATAACTTGCTGCTTTTCAATGACAAGCTGACAATGGCAAATTCCATTGAAAACAGGGTTCCTTACCTGGATATTGACCTGGTTAATTATCTGGAAACGCTGCCTATTCATTTGAAACTGAAAGGGCAAATGGGCAAATACATTCACAAGAAAGCATCGGAAGCCTGGTTGCCAAAGTCCATTATCCACCGCAAAAAACGCGGTTTTGAAACACCTGTTGGTGACTGGTTTAAAAGCGAACTGTCTGACTCACTTACAGACCTGATCGATAGCTCAGACTCGCTAAGCCGAAAATATTTCAATGTGCCTTTCATTAAGGATATGATCCAGCAGCACCGCACAATGAAGAGAGATTACAAAAAGCAGCTGTTCATCCTGCTCTCACTGGAGCTGTGGCATTCCTCATTCTTCAAGAGTGATTTCAGCTCTCAGCCAGCTGATCTTCAAAGCGTAATCGGCTGATGATCTGCATTATTTAGCGGATTTATCTCGAAATGAATCGCCCCGGATTATGGATTTCACCATCCATGGTCCGGGGCATTTGCTTGCATTAACCTCGGCAAAAGTTACCGTTCAACAATGTCGGTAAGCGCATTGGAAATATGGAGCACAACAAAAAGGGCTGGTTTTTAGACCAGCCCTTTTACATAAAATTTTACTACCAAACTATCAGCGCCCGGGATATACATCCTTGTAACGCGCCCGCTCATTGCCTACTGTGACCTCATCGACAAACATGACCCGGCTATTAACCGTTCCATTTACGTTTCTCTTCCAATCCCACTTATTAATCCCTACTTTAAAGTAAGGACACGTCTCGTCATTATATCGGTTGGGCTGACCTATTCTACTGAAAACCATTTTGTTTTGTTTCCACACCTCAACAATTCCTGATTTGTCATATGCCCATTTGATATGAAAAACCCAATCCAGCCAGCGATCTTTTTCAACCGGGCCCAGATCTATCCTTGTAAAATTATCATTGTACTGCTGGGTCACCTTGTTACTGTCAACCCTGATTTCCAGAACAAACCGGTCTTTTAAAACGCCCAGAAACAAAGGGGCACTCCGCCATTGTTCACCGGCAGAAAAATCAGGCAATGCCTGCCACTCCACAATACTTTCTTCCAGGGAGTCCTTCATGTAAGCAGCCGGAAAATAAAGTGAAAATCCAAACCAACCTTCGCGGTTGTTGTTAGGCGCCCGGCCTAGCTGTGAGCGGTATTCGTACTGAGAATCATGTCTTCTCAATTCAAATCTCACCGATTTTGCCCCGGCTCTTTTAACAGAATCACTGGCCTGAGCGGCCCAGGAGCAGCAAAGGCTGCTTTCGTACCATTTGGCGATCTTTTCATCAAAACTGTGATGGGCTATTACAAAACTATCCAGCGGGTAAATGATATCCGGATCCAGCGCTACATCACCCTCTCCCACATCCGTAGGTCTGCAGCCCTGAAATAACATCAAGCAAGCGAAGACCAGCATCAGACTTACAGCACTTCTTAATTTAAAATAGTCATTTAAATTTTCCAAATTATAAGTGCTGCTACTGCTGCAAATATTCAATTCATTTTTGGCCTTCATAATGTTTATTATAGATTAATGAATATACACGATAAATGCTTCAAATATGAATTAATATTATCGAAGTGAGTTTTGAAAATATATACGACGAGAATCGCAATTAAGATTAGCCTATCTAATTAAATGGAAATAAAATCCTGCAACGAATCTATCAATTGCGGAGATGCGTATCTGCCTACCCTATGCAATGTATTTAACTCTCCGCTTAAAAGATTAAGGACTTTATTTCTTAAAGTCGCTTCATCATATG
The DNA here is from genome assembly GCF_023822005.2 of Dyadobacter fanqingshengii. GTDB lineage: Bacteria > Bacteroidota > Bacteroidia > Cytophagales > Spirosomataceae > Dyadobacter > Dyadobacter fanqingshengii. The sequence goes on along the minus strand of NZ_CP098806.1, from coordinate 59,434 downwards.
CCACATGCAAGTAATTCAATCTTTCCAATCTTTTTGCCGTGGCCATCTGATGCTCATTCCTGTGTTCTCCCAATTTAGCGAGTCGTGGGAAAATAATAATAGGCTTATTATATTCAAGCGCAGATATGACCGTACCCATACCCGCATGGCTGACAATTAATTTTGCAGATGAAAAATATTTGTCAAATTCAGTCGGACCTACGAACTCTAAGGATTTCATATTCTTGACTTTGTAATTACTTTCCGAAATCTGGGCCACAAAAGGTATTTCCGGAAGTTCATACGCCAATTTGTCCATCGTTGATATCAATCGGTCAAATGGGCCTTGTGTTCCAACAGTTATAAATATCATGATAATACGTTTCCGCTAAAAGTGACTTTTGAATTTGATAGATCCGGCCATTGTGTATAACTCTTGTCGGCAATGGAGGCCGCAATTTTACCGGACATTGATAAGTTTTCAACATTAGCGATGCTGTCCACCCAAACGGTTTTCGCTCCAATCATTTTGCCCGCAATAATGCCCATTAATCCGGGCGCGGCGCCTGTTGTGATGATAATGTTAGGGCGTAGGGAGAATATTAATTTAAATACACACAGCAGTGAATAAATAAGCTTGAATTTATTCCATCTGCTTGCATCAGGAATGTCATAGAACTGGTAACCCTTTACTGTGTCAGCGAAACTCTTTTTTGTTGATGCGTAAATTAATTCATGGCCTTCAAAAGCTGGTTTCAATCTTAATAATTGTACCCAATGTCCGCCTGCGGAAGCGATAGCTAAAATTTTCATAATAATTTAAAATTCCAAATTGATAGTTTAAGAGGAGTTAGTGCAATCAGGATTTTTTCAGAAAGCACCGGGAGGGAAAGTGCTGGATTAGAAATTTACTAGGGAGATTTGTTGAATATTAAAATCTTTGTTTATCATCTTCATAAAGGGTTTGGTTAGAACGCAAATCAGGACAAAAACTCAAATTTTGATTTGTATGTCCTTAAATCCTTTGCAATGATAATTCATTGTAATTGTTATGGATCTTTTTTTGGGGTAACCAGGCATATTTTCAGGGTGTACAATGCCTCATATGGGGGCAATAAGTATCAAGCAGATCACTTAAATAATTAACAGAAAAGTATTTCTACACGCGTTAAGACTTAGTGGTAAACAGGTTATTAAAAGTAATTTCCCGTATCATTTGTATTCTTAAAATATCAAATACAATACTTAATTTAATGCAAGTATTAAGACAAAATTGAAATAAAATGGAAAATGCATTTTTCTTAAACTATTATTATAAGAAATAGAGTTCGATGCTATGTATTTAATTTCTCTGCGTAGAAGTATTTTTAGTTTGGCAATATTTTCAATTGTTATATCAGCCAATATCCAGAAATATATATTGCGCGTTTAAATATATTCACACAAGTATTACCGCACTTTTTGAAATAAAATCCCTTCAAGAAACCCCGGATAAGAATAGGATCACCCCAAAGATCTCAAAGTTTGACCCAAAAATATTCAGTGTCTTTTTTACGCCTTCTATCTTAGATGCACCAAAAAAATATTGAAATCAGTATTGTGTTTCAACTTGCATTGTTGTGAGTACTTTATATTTAATAGATACGAGCAACAGCTTTCCCTGGCATCAACACGCTACATTCAAAAAATCACCTGAATAGTGTAAATATTAATTCGGCATATACGCTTGTGAACCAGGCGAATATGATACTGTAATGGATGTTTTGATAAATCACTATTAGGAGAATAATAAATATAATGTGTCCGCAAGAATCAGGTTTCAATTCAATACAACACTTAAAATTTTAGAATGAATACAAAATTGTTTGACATTCCTGTCTTGCTGATCATGTTTAACAGGCCCGAAACAACCTGTCACGTATTTGAACAAATTAGAAAACTAAGGCCATCGAAATTGTATATTTTTTCCGACGCTTCCAGAGAAGGTATAACCGAAGAAGCTGAACTAGTCGAGACCTGCCAGTGCCTTGTCGACGACTCGCAGATAAATTGGAACTGCAGTGTTGAAAGATGGTATCCGGAATCGAATATGGGTCAGGCCATTGGCGTATCATCTGCCATTACCTGGGCATTCGAGACCTGTGAAAAACTGATCATTTTGCAGGACGACTGTCTTCCGCATCCCACGTTTTTCACTTTCTGCAAGTTCATGCTTGAAAAATACTACACCAATGACCGGGTAATGCACATATCGGGAACGCGTTGGGATGAGGGGCTTAACATCAAACATACTGATCACTTTTTCAGCCTTATCGGACATGTCTGGGGCTGGGCTACGTGGAAAAGGGCCTGGAACAAATATGATTTCTGGATGGAGCATTTCCCGGAAATGAAAAGCCAGAAAAAAATTGAGCGTCTGTTCGGCAATGTCGATATCGCTAAATTCTGGCAGGATCGCTTTGATGAAGTTTATCAACAGCACACAAAAAAGACCTGGGATTATCAATGGCAATATACGCTGTTTGAAAATTACGGGCTGGCCGCCCTGCCGAATGTAAACCTGGTAAGTAACATTGGATTTGAGCGCGGAAAATACGGCGTACGGCATACCGCAGATCATTTTTGCGAAACAAAGATGTGGCAGACCATTCCGGGCAGCGTACAATTGTCCATTAATAAGACCTATGAGCAGCTTTATGCAAACAAACGGTACTTGTTTAAACCCAGACTTCGCACAAGGATTGTGAACAAGTTCAAGCAAATGCTGCAGATTAATCCGGGCTAAGTCATCTTTCGCATCAAAACACACACCAGCTCTTTAAACGAACGTACAATGAGTCAGTAAGTAAACCCTTAAATCAAAGAATACAATCCCTCAACATTTATGAAACATCATGGCATTGGAAGCCTATCCAGGGTGCATCTCTGGACAGACATCTTCCTACTGAATCTGTCTTATTCGCTCAGTTACGCTGCATTGCCCGGTAATGCAAGCCTTCTTGAGGACCATTCAACACTCAATCTGCTGCTTACGGGCAACTTGCTGTGGATCGCTTGCATTTACTTTGTAAAGCCTTATGCATACAGCCAGGCAACTTATACCAGTTACAGCCATTTTGGAAAGCTGGTGCTTGCTATTGTGACCCATTTGCTGTTGATGGAAGCATTTCTATACAGCAGCAATACGGCGATGGGTACCAAAGAAAATTACATTTTTATCGCTTTTGAACTGTTTTCATGCCTTTCCCTGCTTACGCATGTAGCCCTTATTTTATTACTGCAATATCTGAGGCAATCCAGGTTTAATTTGAAGAGATATGCGGTAATAGGGAAAGGTGATTTAAGCGAGCTCGTACATCATTTCGACCAAAAGCGCCGCGGGCTTGGCTACGAGTTTTGTGGAATATTTCAACTGGGGACCAAAACACCTCCTTTGGAAAACCTTGAAAGTTTCATGGAAAGCGAGCGGCTCGATTATATATATTGCTGCATGGCGGAAATGAACCATGAGCAGGTTCAGGGCGTCATCAAACTTGCCGAACGCAAAAGAACGCAGGTGCGCCTGATCCCGGACTTTCGTGGTTTTACAGCCAATAAGTTTAATTTCGAGCCTGATGAGGTCTATCCGATCATTAATGTTGACACAAAGCCCCTTTCCAACCCGAGTGAGCAACTCGTAAAGCGAAGTTTTGATCTGATCTTTTCTTCGGTAATTATGATCCTGGGTTTGCCTGTTTTCCTTTTAATAATGCTGGCCGTAAAGCTCACTTCAAAAGGGACCATATTCTTTGTTCAGGAGCGGACCGGGCGTTGGGGTGAAACATTTAAGATTATCAAGTTCCGTACCATGCGCATGGACGCCAATAAATATGGCCTACAACATTCGCTTGGTGCGAAGGATCCTCGTATAACGCCTATCGGAAACATTTTGCGCCGGACCCGTCTGGACGAGCTTCCACAGTTTTTGAATGTGCTAAAAGGCGAAATGTCGGTGGTTGGGCCGCGGCCGCTACATAAATATGATGTGGATATGCTGATGCAGGAGGCAAGTCATGATTTTCAGAAAGCCCTTACCATAAGGCCCGGCATCACTTCCATCGGGCAGATTAAAGTAGGATATGCCACAAACTCCTCAGAAAATTTGCACCGCCTCAAATATGATATCCTTTACCTGAATACATACAGCCTGACAACCGACTTATACCTGATATGGCTGACTATCCATGTTATTCTGCTTGGTAAAGGGCGGTAGCTGCCCGCATCGTTTCACACCCTCCCCAAGTCCCAATCACAGTAATGTGGTTGGGACTTTTTTTGCATTATACTACAAAGCCATAATCGTAAATTACATTTATAAAACATTAAAAATCAAGTATTTATCCTACTCCTAATTCAACAAAAACTAATTTATTCTACAAGAAAATAGATTTCAGAATGAGATTGTAACGGAATTACCAAAACAATTTCTATTATTGACGAATCTTTGCTACAAATTAGAACTACACAAGCAGTAGTCCAACCACTACTTTCTATTTAGATAGTGCGTTTGCATCGATTTTAGAAATAGGAAAACCAGTTTGAATAGCCCGCAATTTCAATCAACATTATCTGAATGTTCTATGAACCCTCGAATTTTACCTGCTCTATCCCGACACATTCTGACCTGCTCAGTCTTTTTTAGCCTCGTTTCCGGATGTAAAAATCCGGATGTAATCGACCAAAATCAAAAAGGGCTGGATGCCTCTGCAACCGCTGAATCCATTGCACGTAACACCGGAACACTGATAGACGAAGAGCCGATCAGACGCTACCATTTTGATGATGAAATCGGAAACTGGTATGAAAACTCAACCTGTTGCCCCTGGTCCATAACGTTGAACAACTCCATAAAAAGGGCTGGTGCCGGCTCACTGAAGGTTGAACTGAAAAGGGAAGACACGCCAAACGACCACCGCGCAGAGCTAGGCTGTTCGCCCAACATGAATAAAGAAGGCTGGTACGGTTTCTCACTTTTTTTTCCATCATCGTTTGCCAAAGAGTCCATTGAAGAAAGCATTGTGCAATGGAACTCACTGCCCGACTTGAAAGAAGGCGAATCGTGGAGAAGCGCGCCATTGTTTCTGGGCGTCCTCAATGACCGTTATGTGCTGGAAATCAGAAGTGATGCCAACAGGATAACGACGCACAATTTCTCCTTCTCGCGTTTGGATCTTGGCCCGGTTGAAAAAGAAACGTGGCACGACTGGGTGTTCCACATCAAATGGGCCTATGACAATACTGGGGTGATAGAAGTATGGAAGAATGGTCACCTGGTGCTAAGCCGGTTAAATCAACCCAATTCTTATAATGATGCCCTGTTCCCGTATTTCAAAGTGGGCATCTATAAATGGGACTGGACCACGAAGGCGACGGCGGGAATAGACAGCAGGACTATGTTTGTTGATGAGATAAGCATTGGAAATCACACGGCGGATTTTAACAAAGTTTCCCCGCAAGCCGCCCCGCTTCCTGTCACGCTCGTGTCGTTCGCAGTGGCCAAGCTTGGGCTTGTTTCACAATTGAAGTGGAGCACGACACAAGAAGTGAATGCAGATCGTTTTGTTATCCAAAGGAGCACCAATGCAAAAAACTGGCAAAATGTGGGTGAAAAAGTTGCCAACGGAGTCAGCAAAAATCTGATCAACTATACATTTACCGATCAAAAACCTGTGAAGGGAACCAGTTACTATCGATTAAAGATCGTCGACAAAGATCAGACCTATGCATATAGCAGCATTAAAAGCTTGAAATTTTAATGAAGCAGTTCTAGGAATATTGTCAGAGCATAAATAGAAATGGAGCTGTCCTTTGCAGAGCAGCTCCATTTGTATTTATCTCTATTACAATATCTAGCGCACATTAACCGAAGTGTAGTAAAGCCGCAGTTTAATGCCCGGGTCGCTGTTTCTTTGATCGCCGATTACAAGCCGCGCTGCACTTTTACTGAATTCTGTATTATAATCAGGAACGCTTCGATCGAATTCGGTATTGAATGGTGAAGTCCTAAGCAAAATGCCGGTTGTGTTATCGCCACTGGCGGCTAGAACCGTCGTCAGATAGCCGCTCAGATCAAATTCATAATAAGCTGTGTTATTGAGCAGGTCAACCCTGTAATTAGCCGTTATAATCTCACCCCTTAAATTTCGCAATGGTTCAGGAAATCCTTCGGCCCCCAAATAATACTCATTATTTTTATCAACCAGATAAGCATACAAGGTCGAGGGCGCAGGATAAAAGTTTGTTACCGAAGCTTTCAATGGCGATACCCGCAAAAAAGCCTTATTAACAACGGTGTAAGGATTTAATTTCAATTCTTTGATCGTTGGTAAGTCCACCCTCGTAACCACAGCTAAACCAGATTGTATAAAAGACATATTGCCTGATTGCGCTGACGGCAAAGAGAGTCTGCTCGTAGTAGGCAGTTTAGCCAGTTGGGTACCTTTTCTGTCCCCTAATATTTGATTATAGCCAGTGTTCGTTTTAATCACCGTGGAATCCTTCGTGATTCCGTCGTCCCCTGTTAAATGGTAATGCAGCTGGATAGAAGTATTGTCGTTGGACAGCGTAAAACCGATGACGGGCCCGTTATCGGTTGCACCGGGAATCAATGCCAGGCCCTTAATCAGGTCAATCCATTCCGTATTACTGGGAAGCAAATTGCCTTTGCCCATATCAAATATCTGCTTGCCCAATTTGTCAGAAAGTCTGATACTAAGCTTTCCGCTGGATCTTGGCGTTGGCACCACTCTTTTTTTCCCAAGCGCGGCTGCTTCATACGGCGTGCTATTGGAATTGTAATATGCTCTTTTGGTAGTCATATCTTCCAAAAGCTTATGCACGGCGATATTCATGGCAACAGTAGTATCGCCATGGGCGTAATTGTCATATTGCAGGGAAAGTGTCAGCGAATCGTAAACGGCCAGTTGGGGCACCACGATCGCATTATCAATAGTTGGCTGAAAAAATGCAGTTGCCTGGTATTTACCAAAATATGGATCAATATTTCTTCCAACCAAAAGACGCGATGGTCCTCCGGTCATTACCGAATCAGCGGCAAGCGAGGAAAGCGTAACCGTAGATGTATCTGAAAACTGCACAGCAAAATCGTCAACATCGGGCTGGACGATCGCTTCAATCTCATCTCCTGAAGGTTCACAACCCGTAAGCGAGGCTGTTACACCCCATATAATCAGTAATCTAAAAACCGTTGAAGATCTTTTAAGAAAATGCGAATTGAATTTCATTTAGTGCAAGAACAGTAAAAAATGCAAAATTATCATATGTAATCTTAATTACAACATCATTCAGACAAATGCGGCAAATTAAAGCAGCATGGAGGCGTTGCAACAAAAACACAAAGCCGGACGTAAGGGTTAAAAATGACATGAACCACAGCTTTGGCGCCACTTAACAGGCCGTTGATCATAGTTACGCCGAACGGCCGCTAAAAGTGGCAAACATGGTTAATAAACGTAAAAACAGACAAGCTATTTTAAATCAAACACTATGAAGCTTATGACAACAATACGGATGTTATCATCGTTGAAAAGCAGCACGGAAGGTTAAACTTTTAGACAAAAAGTAACATATAATTTTACTTAGCAGTATCAAGATGTTATGTTTGCAAAAAATTTGAAGTAGCGACTGCTGATTTCGAAGCGTTAATCTTAACAAAAGGCATGGTCTCAGCGCCTCATTATTCACCAATTTTCTATTGTATCAATTAGTCAAACCATATTTTTTACATGTTTAATACCTTAAAAAAGACTTCATTAGCCCTTCTGGTTGCTTCAACCGCATTTATTTCCCTTAGTTGCAATAAAGATGATCCCGAAGCTGACAAAATGGGAAACTGGTATAGAGCTGGCATTCCTAGTTTCGGAGGATCAGCCAGGTCCCGCGCAGTAAGCTTTGTTATTGGAAATAAAGGATATATCGGAACAGGTCTTACAAACGAGACTGTTCAGAGAGTGAAGGATTTCTGGTCCTATGATGCAACGACTAAAATCTGGTCGCAAGTTGCTCCGTTTGAGGGATCCGGAAGAAATGATGCTGTTGCTTTTGTTGTTAGTGGCAAAGCATATGTTGGTCTTGGCTTTGATGGCGTTACCACAGTTGACGGCGGATACAAGAAGGATTTTTATCAATATGATCCAACAGCCAATAAATGGACCAAAAAAGCTGACTTCGCTGGCGGAACGCGCCAGTATGCAACTGCTTTTGTTACTGCTGACAAAGGCTATGTAGGCCTGGGATGGAACGGAAGCGGTTACTATCAGGATTTTTACGAATACAATGCACAGACTGATAAGTGGACTGAAAGGGCGACATTTACAGGTGGAAAACGCAGAGGCGCATTGGCATTCACAGTGGGTGGTAAAGCATATGTAGGGTTTGGTCAAACCAATTCGGGATCTGGAACGGAAACCAAAGACCTTTACAGCTTTGATCCTGCTGGAAACAGTGGAACGGGAGCATGGACAAGAATGGAGGCTAATACGAATGATGACTTCGAGCCAAGAAGTAACGCTTTATCATTGGTGATCAATGACAAAGCTTATATCGTAGGCGGAAACGCGAGGTCTGATACATGGGAATATACACCCGGGACTAACACCTGGACTGAAGTTGCAGAATTCGAAGGTGGCCAGAGAGCTTTCGCTGCTGGTTTTGCCATCGGTAATACAGGTTATCTAGGAACAGGGGGCAGCATTGTGGACGATTTCTGGGCATTTGATCCTGCTGTCGCAAAAAATGATGACGACAACCTGTAATTGTGAGTAGTAAGAAGAAACTCATTGTTATAATAGGCATACTGGCCTTTGCTGCTGCCACTTATATTTTTCTTTCCAAAGGAGATATAGGTGCAGACGGCAAAGGCCTTCGCCGTTTAAAGGTAGAAGCTTTTAAAGTTGAGTCTGGATGGGGTTACCGCGTTCTTGATAAGGGAACACCCATTATTGAGCAACGCAGCGTTCCGGGAATTCCCGGCAACAATGGTTTCAAAAACGAAGAATCAGCGCTGAAAACTGCTAAGCTTGTAGAGCATAAACTTGAAAAAGGAATTTTCCCCCCTTCCATATCCATGAGCGAGCTGGACAGTCTCGGGATCGACTATTAAATGCTATTCTTTTCCCTGCTTTGGTTCATTTTGTTTGAAATGATAATGTCCCATCACCGGGTAATGGTCTGAATAGTCGACCTTATTGAAAGTAGTAAAGTCCTGAATTTGAAGCTTGTCGTCGCTGTAAAACTGGTGGTCTATGCGGATAAAATAAGGCAGGTGATTGAATGTAAAGCCAAACCCATCTCCTTTCTCTTCAAAACCATTTTTAAGCAAGCCCCGCATTTTGCCGTAAACGTATCCATAAGGGATTTCATTGAAGTCTCCGCATACAATGACAGGGTAAGGTGAAGCTTTGATCCAGGATTCCAGAACCGTCATTTCAGCTGACCTTCTGACAAAACCATTACGGATGCGTTCGAATGTGATCTTCCCTTCCTTTTTAACGCCATCAATTTGCTTTTGACGGACCAGCGCACTCAGCTTTAAAGTCATCGAATAAAGATGCACGGCAATGATGCGCACTGTATCCCCTTTGATTTTAATATCTGCCTGCAACATTCCGTTTTGCGCCTCGAAAATGGTATCCCTGCTGGCTATGATCGGATACTTGGAGAAAACGGCGAGCCCCCAAGAATGTGTATGATTTTCAGCTTTATTGCGGCTATAAAATGCACTGTGCGCATATCCGCTGCTATCCAAGGCCTTATTGATGTTAAGAAGCCTGCCCCGGTCGCTGAAATATTCCGGCATACAAAGAATATCTGCATCCGAAGCGCCAACCCAGCTTTTCATATCACGCACGCTTTGCCTAACGTCCGAATCCTTTAAATCTTCATTGCGTTGAAAGCTGTGCACATTATAGTTCATCACGGAAAATGAATTACGCAGCTGCTGCGGATCAGCTTTATGGCCAAAAGAATACGTCCTGGAAAGGAAAATCCCTGCCAGAGCGAACATAGCCAGCGGAAGCAGCGCCTTTTTTCTCTCAACAATAAACCAGATCGGAATGCTGACCAGGTGAATGAGGACCACCACCGGAAAAGACATCATCATGAATCCCGCAACCCATCCTTTGAGCGGAATCCACAGTATCAGTATGTAAATCAGCAGGGTATAAAAAGTGAAACACTTATATAGGAACCACAGAAACTTTTTTAACCCTTTCATTAATTCAAATATCGCATTTTTTAGCAAAAATAGGCGATAGATATCAATTTAGAAGACATCGCTTTAACTTGTACAAATGATAAAATATTTTTACCTTTGCAAATAATTCTATTTTGATCGATTGATTGAGGGGGTCTTTAATCCCCTTTTTTATTTGCAGTAAGCCGTACATGACAATAAAAGAGCAGTTGGAAGCTTTGCTGGAACCCCTTCTAGAGGATGGTGACTGTTTCCTTGTAGACATCATCATCAAGCCTTCCAAGGTAAGCCAAAAAGTATCAATTCTTGTCGATAGTGATGAAGGGATAACCATCCAGCAATGCACATCCATCAGCAGAAGATTGGCCAAGCAGCTGGAAGAGCTGGAAGTTTTTACAGACGCCTACACACTTGAAGTTTCATCTCCAGGATTAGACCAACCTTTGGTTTTGCACAGGCAATATCAAAAAAACCTGGGCAGAAATTTAAAGGTTACATTGAAAACGGGGGACGTGGTTTCGGGAACACTGATTGAGGCGAGTGAAGAAATTGTTAAATTACAGTTACCTGCACCTAAAAAGAAAACGAAAACACCCATCGACCCAGCCGAGTTGATCCGGGACATTCCGTTTGACGATATTTCAAAGGCTTTAATAGAAATTTCTTTTAAATAAAGTTGCAAGCCAGATAAGATCTCTGATTTGTAATCAATTATATAATATGTATAACTTAGTATCAGCAAATATCTATAACATAAGCAATGGATAGCGGAATATTAATTGAGTCATTCGCCGAGTTCGCAAGCTCTAAAAACATCGATCGCCCAACGATGATCAGTGTTTTGGAAGAAGTGTTTCGTACAATGATTCGTAAGAAATACGGCACTGATGATAATTTCGACGTAATCATTAACCCAGAAAGCGGTGACCTTGAAATGTGGCGGACGCGCGAAATCGTGGACGACAACTCAGAGGACATTTGGGACTATAACAAAATACCGCTTGCCGAAGCCCGCAAAATCCAGGGTGACTTTGAAGTAGGTGAAGAAGTGGCAGAGGAAGTTAAGCTGGTTGAATTCGGCCGCAGGCTGGTTCAGACGGCAAGACAGACTTTGATCCAGAAAATCAAGGACATGGAAAAAGAGATCATGTTCGAGAAATACAAGGATCAGGTGGGTGAAATGATCACAGGTGAGGTTTACCAAACATTGCGTCACGAAGTGATCATTGTTGATTCAGAAGGCAACGAACTTTCGCTTCCGCGCACAGAGCAGATTTCAAAAGACCGCTTCCGCAAGGGAGAATCCGTGAAATCTGTGATCCATAAAGTGGAAATGAACAACGGTTCGCCTAAGATTACATTATCAAGAACGTCACCCGTTTTTCTGGAAAGATTGTTCGAAGTTGAGATTCCGGAGATTTATGATGGAATTATTTCAGTAAGACGTGTTGTTCGTGAACCAGGGGAACGTGCCAAAGTGGCGGTAGAATCATACGACGACAGAATTGACCCGGTCGGTGCTTGCGTCGGAATGAAAGGATCAAGGATCCATTCAATCGTTCGTGAACTTGGTAATGAAAATATAGATGTTATCAATTACACAGACAACCTTGAACTGCTGATCAGCAGGGCACTTAGTCCGGCCAAAGTGAGTTCAATGCAAATTGACCGCGATGCAAAGCGTGTTTCTGTTTTCCTTAAGCCCGATCAGGTTTCACTTGCAATCGGTAAAGGCGGACAGAACATTAAACTGGCTGGTAAGCTGGTTGGAATGGAGATTGATGTTTTCAGAGACATTGAAGAGCAAAATGACGAAGACGTCGATTTGACCGAATTCTCTGATGAAATTGATGAATGGATTATCAGTGAACTGCACAAAATTGGTCTGGATACAGCCAAAAGCGTGCTGGCACTAAATAAAGAAGAACTTGTTAGAAGAACCGACCTTGAAGAAGCAACGGTTGAGGAGGTTCTTGACATTCTTCGAAAAGAGTTTGAATAATTTACAATAACCGGCAGTTTTAATCCAGGGGTTAGATCTGCCAATGCAAAACTTTTTCTACTAATTGCTAATATGGCAGAAGATAAAATGATGCGCCTAAGCCAAGTGGCACGGATCCTGAACGTAGGAATTACTACGATCGTGGATCACCTGTCTGCCAAAGGGTATAAGGTGGAGAGTAACCCGAATACAAAGATTAATTCTGATCAGATTGATTTTCTTGCAAAAGATTTCAAATCTGATGATCTGAAATCATCCCTTTCCTTTAAACCTGTTCAGACTGAAACTCCGGTAGAAACTAAGGAAGAAAAAGTAAAAAGTGATGTTGATGGAATTCTTTACTTCCGTAACAGTCCTTCGAAACCCGAAGAGAAACCTGTTGCTGAGGAAAGCGAATCAAATACTCAACCCGCTTTTGAAAACCGCCTGCCTGGAATTAAGGTTGTAGGTAAAATAGATTTAGACGCAAAAAGACCTGCGCCTGCGGCAACCGTGGAGGAGCCCAAAGCGGAAGCACCCAAGGAAGTTGTTTCAGAAAAAACAGAAACTCCTGCTCCTGTTGTTGAAACAAAACCGGAACCCAAGCCAGAACCTGTTTCTGAGGTAAAACCAGTTGTTGAATCCGTTCCGCAACCTGCACAACAAACAGCTCCCGAAAAAATTGAAGAGCCTGTAAAAGAGCAGCCTAAGGCTGAACAGCCACAGGAAGCCAAAATTGCGGAAGAGCCAAAACCAGTTGTTGCCTCAACTCCTGATGAAAAACCACAGGCAGAAGCACCACAAGCAGCAGCCCCTGTTGCCGAAACAACTCAGGTTGCAGAACCAGCAGCTACGCAGGCAGAAGCTGAACCAGCGGCTGCAGGTGATGAAGCAGGCGAATCCAACAATCTGATCGAAGCCAAAGGCGAGCAGCTGCGCGGACTTCGCGTGATTGGTAAGATTGAGCTTCCCTCTGATAAGATTAAAAAGAAAGACCCTGTTGCATCCAGCAGCGATACAGCAGCAGATAAAAAACGTCGCAGAAAACGCAAGAGAATCCGTGATGGCGTAGTGGTAGCCGGTGAAAACCGTCCAGCTACAACGGCAGCGGATCCGAACGCACCTGCAAGACCCAAAGAAGCAAATGTTCCACCGGCTGGAAACCGTACAGGCAACCGTCCGGCTACACCGGGAGCACCCGCAGCCCCTGGCACAACAACGCCAGCAGGCAATGCACCCGCCCGAAGCGGACCGGGTAACCGCAGCGCTGCAGGAAGCAACAACCGTCGTGGTGTTAAAAGAGAAGAAGTTTCTGACAAAGAAGTTGCAGATAACATTAAGGCCACAATGGCCCGCATGGGCGGTGGTAACACCAGAAATGTCGGTCGTGGTGGAAAAGGAGGTCGTCGCAGAGACCGTGGAGATCAGAACGATCCAAACGGACTGGATTCGGACGAAACAAAAGTATTGCGCGTAACAGAATTCGTTTCGGCAAACGATTTGGCTTCGTTAATGGACGTTACAGTTCAGGAAGTCATCTCGGTTTGTATGAGCATGGGTATGTTCGTTTCGATCAACCAACGTCTGGACGCAGAAGCGATCACATTCATTGCTGACGAATTCGGATTCGAAGTTGCCTTTATTTCTGCCGAAGAAGAAGTGCAAAATGATGTGCAGGAAGAGGTTGATGCAGAAGAAAGTCTGAAAGAAAGAGCGCCGATCGTTACCATCATGGGTCACGTTGACCACGGTAAAACGTCGCTTCTGGATTATATCCGTCAGGAAAACGTTGCCAGCGGTGAAGCGGGTGGAATTACCCAGCACATTGGTGCTTACAGCGTAAAAACCAAAACGGGAAAACAAGTTACATTCCTGGATACACCGGGTCACGAAGCTTTTACAGCGATGCGTGCACGTGGAGCGAATGTAACGGACGTGGTCATCATCGTGATCGCAGCGGACGATAGCGTCATGCCGCAAACACGTGAGGCGATTAACCACGCTCAGGTTGCCGGTGCACCGATTGTATTTGCATTTAGTAAAGTAGATAAGGCTGGCGCCAACACGGAAAAAATTCGTGAGGAGCTGGCAAACATGAATCTTTTGGTTGAAGAATGGGGTGGTAAATACCAGACCCAGGAAATATCTTCCAAATCAGGAATGGGTATCGACCTGCTGCTTGAAAAAGTATTGCTTGAAGCTGAATTATTGGAATTGAGAGCCAATCCGGATCGCCGCGCCGTTGGAGCAGTTGTTGAAGCTTCTCTTGACAAAGGCCGCGGATATGTAACCACAATCCTTGTTCAAACCGGAACCTTGAAAGTGGGTGATGTTGTACTGGCAGGATCTCATTACGGAAAGGTGAAAGCCATGACCGATTACCTGGGGAAAAAGCTGAAATCAGCCGGACCATCAATGCCAGTTCAGTTGCTTGGTTTGAATGGCGCGCCACAGGCAGGTGATCGTTTCAATGTTTTTGAAAACGAACGTGATGCCCGCGATATCGCAACCAAACGTGAGCAAATCCAGCGCGAGCAGTCTATCCGGACGCGTAAACACATTACGCTTGAAGAGATCGGCCGTCGTAAGGCAATCGGAAGCTTCCGTGAATTAAACCTGATCGTTAAAGGTGACGTGGATGGATCGGTTGAAGCCCTTTCTGATTCGTTACTGCAACTTTCAACATCCGAAGTTCAGGTCAACATTATCCACAAAGCTGTGGGTCAGATTTCTGAGTCTGATGTAAACCTTGCAATTGCTTCTGATGCCATTGTGATCGGCTTCCAGGTTCGTCCTTCTTCCAATGCCAAGAAAATGGCAGAACAGGATCAAATTGAAATCCGCCACTACTCAGTAATTTACCAGGCGATCGATGAAATCAAGGATGCGATGACCGGTATGCTTGCACCTTCTATCGAGGAGATCATTACCGGAAATATCGAAATCCGCGAAGTATTCAAGATCAGCCGGATTGGAACCATTGCAGGTTGCTATGTGACTGATGGCTATGTGAAGCGTAGTAATAAAATCCGCATAGTGCGTGAAGGAATCGTGTTATTAACCGGCGAAATCGACTCGCTGAAACGTTACAAAGACGACGTTCAGGAAGTTAGAAACGGTTATGAGTGCGGTTTGAGTATCAAGAACTTCAACGACATTGAAGTGGGTGACATTATCGAAAGCTTCGAGCTTCGTGAAGTGAAAAGAACACTTTAATAGTTAAAGCATTTATTAAAAAGCCCTGCACCGATATCGATGCAGGGCTTTTTGTTGCTTAGCCTATGAATGTTAATTCATGTATTCTTTGTCAAGAAACAAATATCGCTCCCTGTCGCTTTCCGTTTTCTGCTCACTCTTTACATCAATGTTCATAAACTTCACTGGCGCCTTGCCTGTGTTAGCGTCCCATTGAGGCAATCCTTTTCCATTTGGATTACCTGTTTTGATAAAGTTCGCGAAGTAATCCACCATGGTTGCAGATACTTTGAAATCATCCGGCGTCCAGTCGTAAACCTTATTGCTGGCCAGGTTTCCCAATGCATACTCGATTTCAGAAGCGTGGGCCGCTCCTACTGGCGCCGGGGCGGCCGGAGCCGCTTTTGCTGCATCACCTTTGATAACTCCGCCAGCAAGTCCGGCTTTTGCATTGCCCATCGCAGCCGACATGGTCGGACGAATTCGTGAGAAAACATAGCGATAGACAGGTTTCCCACCCGTATTAATTTGCAGGTCAGCCCATTTCCACGTGCTGTAAACGATGAAACGATCACTGGAAAGTTCAGTCGCCGCTTTCACAACATCTGCGTCCGAAGCAGCCGGATATAATTTAAGGACCTGATCGGCTTTCTCATGATATATAGTGCTCAATGCTTTCTTGTAGTTTTCAAGCGTTGGCGCGTCTGCTTTCAAAACCACCTGATAAGGCACTTCGGCGGAATTCCAGCCAACCAGAATTGGGATTTTCGCCTGCTGTCCGGCCTGGAAAATTTCAGGCAGTGTTTTTGGCAAAAAATAACCGTCAATGGTCGGCGTGGTTGCCGTGCGGGTTTGCCCTGGCGTGTAAGCCGCATCTAGGAGATCATTTGCTGACAATGCTCTCAGCTGCGCAAGCGAGCTGCCTGTCTTAACGCCCGCAGCAAATGCCGCCCCAATTTTTTCAGCTTCTTCCAGTGGAATAGATGCCAATGTTGGATTAATAGCCGCGCCGCTCTCACCGATTGCCCCTGCAATCAGGTCTTTGGATAACGGCGAGGCCATCTGCACGGAAACGGAAATTGAACCCGCAGATTCGCCGGCAATGGTGACGCGTTTGGGGTCCCCTCCAAATTTATCAATGTTCTTTTGCACCCAAAGAAGGGCTGCATGCTGATCCAGATAACCATAATTACCGGACGATTTATTGGGCGACTCTTTGGTGAGGTCAGGATGTGAGAAAAATCCGAAAATGCCCAGGCGATAATTTAATGTAACCACAACAATTCCTTTTTTAGCCAGCGTCTCCCCATCGTAACGAGGTTCGGAACCGTCACCGGCAGCAAGTCCTCCTCCATAAAAATACACCAGAACCGGCAGCTTTTCCTTCATCGTTTTCGCGGGCGTCCAAACATTGAGATATAGGCAGTCCTCACTCATATCCTTCGAGCGGAATCCCATATCGCCAAAAATTGGTTTCTGCATGGGTTTGTTGCCAAACTGGTCTGCCTTACGGACCCCGTCCCAGTTCTTGGCAGGCTGTGGTTCCTTCCAGCGCAGCTCCCCAACAGGCGGCGCGGCAAAAGGCACACCCCTGAAAATAAGCAGCTCAGAGCCGGCTTCTCTGGTTCCTTCCAGTATTCCGTTTTCCACGGTAACCTGATTTTTAGGCTGCGCAAATAGTGTCATTGTAGTGCAAATGCAGAATAGTAGTGCTGCTAGTAACGGTTTTGACATTGTATTCAGGTTAACAGATTGTAAAATTTTCAGAATAAATCAGACACGAATATCTCATTGTATCAATTTGTTACAATAATAATTTAAATTCTTTCTGTTAGCAAATCTTTTTGTTACTTGCCCCATTATCACAAGGCCGGTCATGGATCAGGAATTTAAAAAGCAGGAAACAAACCCCACAGGAGCAGGGTATTTGCCCGGCTTAGCCATTGATACAGTCATTTTTGGTTTCCACGAAAATGAGCTGAAAGTACTTTTGCTTACCTATAAAAATACCGGTTTTTTTGCGCTGCCAGGCGGATTTGTGCATGAAGACGAAGATATCAACGAGGCGGCAAGAAGGGTTTTATTTCACAGAACAGGCCTGAAAGATATTTTCCTGGAACAATTTTACACTTTCGGTAGCAAAAGCCGGCACGACACCATGCCGCTCAAAAAAATCATGGCCGCCCGTGGATTTTTCCCCGATGACAATCACTGGCTCCTGGCCCGCTTCGTTTCAGTCGGGTACTACGCTTTGGTTGATTTTACAAAAGCAATTCCCTCACCTGACAGCATTTCCGACAGCTGCGACTGGTTTAATCTCTCCGATCTTCCCAAGCTGATGCAGGACCACGAGCACATTATTGCTAAGGCCTTGCAGACCATTCGGCTGGATCTGGATCACAAGCTGATCGGTTTTAACCTCCTGCCCGAACATTTCACCATGGGCGAACTGCAGGGACTATACGAAACTATTTTGAATAAAAAATTACTTCGGGCGGCTTTTCAGCGTAAAATGCTGGGCCTAGGCGTGCTGGAAAGGATCGCCAAAAAGTGGACTGGAGGCGCTCACAAGGCTCCATATTTGTATAAATTCATTTCCGGCGGCAAATAAAAATAGTTAAAGATGCCTGATATGGACATTCTCATCTTTATAATAGCATTAGAAAAACACTAATGTAAGAACCACTGGTATGGAATAACCCATCGCTTCATGAACCATTTTCTTCACAGGGCAGGCTTTATTGTCGCTGCCAGTATTCCACTCTTTGTTTTACCTGCACGTATCTCCGAAGGTCAATGGAAAGATCCGGTCAATTTAATAGGCTCAGAAATAGTCATTTTTATGATGAGCTTGACTTGTTGGTACGCTATCCACCTGATTCAGCAGCAATACCGGCGCTGGCCAGGATTACTATTATCTGTTTTGTGTTGCTGCATACTTTCGAATGTCTTCTACTTCACATTCAATCCCATTTTCAAAGACTTTCCGTTCCGGACGGCTCAAAATCCAATTGGGATAAAGCTTTTAATGCTTTCAAGCCGGGGAGTTCTTATCAGCATTATTCTGATACCGGCTGCCTACTTTTTAAAACGTGATCGTGATGCACGCAGCCAGCGTAAAGAAAATGAGCGGCTTGCTATCGAGAGGGTAAAAATAGAGAACAGGCTTCTGGACCAAGCAGTTACCGAGCGCACCCAGGCACTCCGGCAAACTTTGAGCACCTTGGAAGTCTCCCAGGAAATCCTTGAACATCAATTGTATATTCAGTCGCGCCTGGTTGCCTCCATTACTCACGATATTCGCGGCCCATTCAAGTACCTACTAATTATTTCGGAAGAAATCTGCCGGCTGGCGCAAAAGCAAGAATACGAGCAGATAGGCAGCTATACAATGGAGCTCAATAAATCGCTGGAGACAATGTACGGATTCGTCAACAACATCTTAGAGTTTACCAAACTGCCTGTTCACCAAAAACTGGATAGGTCCCAACGCATAAATTTAGCACAAATCGTAAAGGACAAACTCAAACTGTTTGATGGCATCATTAGCACCAACAGCAATCAAGTACATTTAGACATTGATCCGTTAATTTTTGTGACCAGCAATCCCAGTTTTTTGGGAATTGTCATACACAACCTCTTGGACAATGCAAACAAAAACGGCCGTAATGGTCTCATAAAAATTGGCGCTTCTGCTGATCAGCTTGTGACTCTGTTAACAATTGAGAATGCCGGCAGCATAGCACGGGAAATAGTGGAATGGGTAAACTTAAAATCAGGTCACACTTATCCGCCTGTTGGCACAACAGAAACACAAGGTATCGGACTGATTCTTGTCAGGGAAATTACCTCCTTACTAGAAGTAAATTTTCAAATGGAGTCCAGCAATAACAAGACAAAGGTACTCCTCACTTTTTCAGGGCATAACACGGACAGCCAGCAGGATGCTACCGAAATCAGGCCGATCTAAATGAGTCAACGGACTGCAAGCGGGAGATAAGTTGGTAATTCACAGGAGCAAGCTTTCCTGAAATGTGTCAAAGATCCCGGAATTTGTGTCAAATGCGCAGCATGGGCCAGTGATACCTTTGTAGGGTATTAAAAATCAAAATATCATGTCAAAAATAATTCTAATAACCGGCGCATCCCGCGGCTTTGGTAGGCTTTGGGCTAATGCACTTTTAAAACGCGGTGATAAAGTGGCTGCAACCGCCAGAAACATTGAAGACCTCCGAGATCTCATTGAGACATATGGCGACGCAGTTCTCCCCATCCAGCTGGATGTTAACGACAGAGACGCTTGTTTTGCAGCAGTCAATAAGGCCGTTGCCTATTTTGGCCGTGTCGATGTGCTTATCAATAATGCAGGTTTCGGTTTGTTTGGTGCTATTGAAGAAACAACGGAGAAACAGGCCAGGGCTCAAATCGAAACGAACTTTTTCGGGCTTCTTTGGGTCACCCAGGCTATTATCCCAGTGATGAGAGCGCAAAAAAGCGGGCATATCATTCAGGTTTCGAGTTTCCTTGGATTGGTTACACTTCCGGTTCTGGGGATTTACAATGCCTCCAAGTACGCCGTTAATGGTCTGAGTGAAACCCTTGCAAGCGAAGTAAAAGACTTTGGCATTCATGTGAGTCTGATCGAACCCAACGGCTTCTCGACCGACTGGTCCGGAGCATCGGCCGTGCAGACCGAGCCGACCGAAGTTTATGCGCCGATCAAGCAAGCATTTTTCGATAGTACTACACCCGATAGCTGGGGAAATCCTGAATCGACGACAAGTGCAGTTTTGCAATTAATCGATTCTGAAAACCCTCCGCTTCACTTTTTGCTGGGCAAGGTTGCATATCCAGGTGTGAAAGAAGTTTATAGCCAGCGCCTGGCTGAGTTTGAAGCCTGGAAAGAGGTTTCGGCCGACGCCCATGGTCACTAATCAATTCACAAGCATGTAAAAACTGTAACATAATCT
This sequence comes from Dyadobacter fanqingshengii, assembly GCF_023822005.2. Taxonomy (GTDB): domain Bacteria; phylum Bacteroidota; class Bacteroidia; order Cytophagales; family Spirosomataceae; genus Dyadobacter; species Dyadobacter fanqingshengii. The sequence continues at coordinate 39,057 of NZ_CP098806.1, read as the reverse complement.
GCAAACTAAATGACGCAGATTGTGTTACAGTTAATAAATGAGCCTGCATGAAACATTATAAAAATCTTTCCGAATTACACCGGGAAAACGGGTTTTCCCCTAATGAGAATCCGCTGTTCAGCATTGTTCAATGTAACGGAATGTGCTCGCTGGGCGAGCGGGAGTTTACCAGCGATTTTTATATGATCGGATTCAAAAAACTCAAATCCGGCGTTATCCTTTATGGCCGAACCAAATATGATCATGATTGCGGCTCAATGATGTTTGTCAAACCACGGCAGATCATTGAAATGAAGAACCTTCACCTGGACGAAGATGGGTTTCTGATGTTTATCCATGAAGATTTCCTGAATGGTCACACCCTGCACAATGAGATAAAAAAATATCATTACTTCTATTACGAAACCAATGAGGCCCTGCATGTTTCCCCGAAGGAAGAAACGACGATTTGGGAGTTATACAGGAAGATTGAGAACGAATATCAAAACAATCAGGACGAATTCAGCCGGGAAATTATTCTTGCCAATGTTGATACCATGCTTAAATATGCTCAGCGGTTTTATAAAAGGCAGTTTATCAACCGTTCCGAGATTTCAGGCAAAACCGTCAGCAGGTTTATGAAAGAGATGGACCTGTACGTATCGAGCGGGTTGTTAACCAATAAAGGCCTTCCCTCTGTTCATTATATGGCTGAAAAGCTTGCCATCTCAGCGGGATATTTAACCGACGTATTAAAACAGGAAAGCGGAAAAACCGCGCTGGAACACATTCATATTTACCTCATATCAGAGGCAAAAAACCGGCTTAAATCCCAGGACGGAACGGTCTCAGAAATTGCCTACGCACTGGGATTTGAGAATTTATCATACTTTTCCAGGCTTTTCAAGAAAGAAGTCGGCATGACGCCTGTTTTGTTTAAAAAACAAAGCCTCAATTGAACCGACTCCTCTCGATTGTTTCCCGCGGCTGAATGGCAAATTCGCAATTTTCCGTCGCCGGAAGAAATGCTATTTCAGGCTGCTTTGCTGGCCGGGATTGTAGTCAATGGTTACGTGATTGATTTTCCCTGTGAAAGTAAATGGCACTTGGTAAGTGTCGGCCACAGGCGTGAGGTCATCAAAACCAACATTAACCCCTTCGTGCAGATAGACATAACCCGTTGTTTTTTCAAGCTTTGACTCCCCTACTTTGGAATTATTGGCAAAAAGACTGATTTGTCCCGCCCCATTCTCATCGTATTTAACGTCAGCCCGAAGCTGCACTTTCCCTTGCGGCAATGTGGCATGCTCGGAAGTGACCACATACTTTGTCCCATCACCCACAGCATAAACAAAGTTCAGCTTGCGGTTTTGGATAAAAAAGCTAAGTCCTCCCTCAAATCCACCGCGCGAAAGCAGCACGCCCTCGTCCTCTACGCCACTCAGGTCCACATCGGCGATCAGACTGAATGATTTTTTCAAGGCAAATGGCCCGGCAACATCCACAATGGTGGACTGACCCGGATACAAAACAACGCGATCCAAATCCTTGTAGGCGGTTTGCAGCGTGTAGCCCTGCGTGCCATCCTTCAACGGATACACATTGTATTTGATGGCTTCACTGTCAAACAACGCCCGCAGCTCCTTCAATTTGGCAGGCTGCTGTCCCGAAAGATCAGTGATCTCATTGAAGTCTTCTTTGAGATTGTAGAGCTGCCATGTATCCGCATTAAAATCCTGCCCTTTCACGTGCAGCGAACCTGCTTTCCAGCCATCTTTATAAATAGCACGTGAACCGTGGATTTCGTAATACTGCACATTATGACGGTCTTTGGCGGCCGCATCATTCAGACTGTAAACCAGGCTTGTGCCTTCAATTGGATCTTGCTTGTAGCCATTGATCTGCTCGGGAACTTTGGCCTGGATCAATTCTAATGTTGTAGGCAACAGGTCAATGATATGACTGTATTGATTGCGTATGCCCCCTTTTTCTTTAATGCCTTTTGGATAAAAAACGATCAGCGGATTATGCGTGCCGCCTTCGGAGTTCGCATCTTGTTTCCATTGACGGAACGGGACATTGGTGGCTGCTGCCCAGCCCAACGGATAATTTACCTTGGAGAATTCCGAGCCGATCAGGTCAATATTTTCCAGGTTCTTTTTCAAACGCTGCTCCTCGGTGATCCCGGCCCCATAATTATTGACCGTTCCCACAAATGTCCCTTCTTTGCTGGCACCATTGTCGCCAACAGAAACAAAGACTAGTGTGTTTTCCAATTGTCCCGATTCTTTCAAATGGCTTATTACGCGCCCGATCTCGTAATCGGTGTATTCGATGAAGCCTGCATAAATTTCCATAAAACGCGCATACAGCTTCTTCTCGTCGGCACTTAATGCCGCCCATTCCTTCACACCCACATTACGCGGCGGCAGTTTCGCATCCTTGGGAACCACGCCCAGCTTGATCTGATTGGCTAAAACCTTCTCGCGATACTCATCCCAGCCGCCGTCGAATTTGCCTTTGTATTTGTCGGACCATTGTTTGGCAACCTGGTGAGGCGCGTGTCCGGCGCCGGTGGCAATGTATAGGAAAAATGGTTTGTCAGGATTCCCGGCCTTTTGCCCGGAGACATAGCTGATGGCGCGGTTGGCTATCAGCTCATTGAAATGCTTTCCGTCCTGCTGGTCTTTCTGGCGATGCGTTCCTTCCCACAGCTCGGGATGCCACTGATCAATGCTTCCCCGGGATGGAAAACCGTAAAAGTGCTCAAATCCGCGACCGGTCGGCCAGCGGTTGAAGGGTCCCGCAGGTGTCAGATCGGCCAGGGGCGTAATGTGCCATTTACCCAATGCAAATGTGTTATAGCCATTCTCTTTGAGGATTTCGGCGGCAGTTGCTTTTTCAAATGGGATCTGCGCATCATAACCCGGCGTGCCAATGGCCGTCTCGGGAAAAAGGCCCATATGTGCCGAATGCGAATTCCTGCCTGTCAGCAGGGCCGCTCGGGTCGGGGCGCAAATGGCAGTCGTGTGAAAATTGGTGTAACGCAGCCCGTTATTGGCCAAACTGTCCAATGTTGGCGTGTTAATGAGTCCGCCAAATGTGCTGATTGCTCCATATCCCACATCATCCAGCAAAATCCAGACTACATTGGGCGCTCCCGCAGGAGCTTTTTTCTTTTCTGCCCAGGATTCACTGGTTTCCTTTATGGTTTTACCAATTTTGCCTTTATAGGGCTGAATGGGTGTATGCTGCGCGTGCACAAACTGGTCGGTGCCCATCCAAGCCATAGCTGCGAGCACAATCGTCTTTGCCGGAATTAGAGATCTTTTCATTGTATGGATATATACTGTGATTAATGTTTTTTATTCAAAACCCGGATTCTGGACAAGCAATTTGTTGTTGTCGATTTCCGACTGCGGCAATGGGTAAAGCCTGTGCTTGTCGGCAGCATTGGTTTTGCCAACCTTAACCAGATTGGCTACAAATGTGGATTTGCCGCTGCCATCTTTCTGGCGTATCAGATCAAACCACCTTTGATATTCATAAACCACTTCCAAGCGGCGGTCCAGATACAGCGAGTCACGGAACTGGTCTTTGGAAAGCCCTGCGGTAAGATTGGGTAAACCAGCTCTCGCCCTTATCCGGTTCAGCGATTTGTAAGCTCTGGCCGTTGGTCCATTGGCTTCATTTTCCGCCTCGGCGTGGATCAGTAATAACTCCGCATATCGGATGATGGGCACATTAGCAGCCGACTGATTGGTAACCGCAGTCGAAGCCGGGTCCCACCATTTGCCCCAAAACGGCGTAGAATCATTAGGAACAGCCGGGTTAACAATCGGCAACGCATACACACGTCCATTGGCCGGGCTGGTAAAGCTTCTCACAAAAGTGACGTTTCTTCGCTTATCCTGCGGCTTGAAAAGTTTGTAAATGCTAAATGATTTGTCTTCGCCATTGGTATAAAACCGAACCATATGCGCGTAATTGCCATTCAGGCCGGGAATCCCAGACAGGATGGCGCGCGGGGTCTCAGCATTGCCCTGATTAAGCGAGTTTGACTTGAACTGGGCTGAGAAAATGTGCTCTTTATTGTTTTTAAAAGCTGGCAAAAATACCTCTGCATAGTTGGACACAAGGTCATAGCCATAAGCGCCCGTGCCGCCATCCGCCGGTGAAAGCACTTGCTCAGCCGTTGCAACGGCGTCCTTATAATGCGCTGTAACATTCAATGGCAAAGAGGCTTTGGTAAGATAAACTTTTGCAAGGATCGCTTTGGCGGCCCCCGAAGTGGCCCTGCCGACATTAGGGGACGCATAAGACGCAGGAAGAACCGCAGCTGCCTCGATCAGATCTTTCTCAATGCTGGCATAAACCTCGCCAGAAGGAGATTTAGCTATTTCATATCCCGCCGGATCAACCGACTTCTGGTATTCCTTGATCAGTGGTATATCGCCGTAGAGCCGCACCAGATTAAAGTAATAAAGCGCCCGTAAGAATTTGGCTTCGCCCAGGAGACGCTCTTTTAAAGCATTATCAAATTCAATGGCGGGGATTTTTTCCAAAACTACATTGGCCTTTTTAATAGCCGCATAATGCTGCTGCCAGATCTCATAAATGCGCAGGTTGGTTGCAGAGTGCGCCAGAACCGACAATGAGCGCACGTCCGGGTTTGTAGCGCCTGGCCCCGGATCCTCATCGTCACCGGCCATGTTCATTCCCGTGTTAAAAAGCGTGTTATAAGGCGTCTGCACCGAGCTGCCCCCTGAATTAAGAAAGAAATAAACTGCATTCACCGCGTTGATCGCATCGGTCTGGGTTTTGTAATACTGCTCCTCGGAAAGAAAGGCTTCCGGCTCCTCTTTCAAAAATTCCGAGCACGAGGACAAGCCTAGTGACAGGAAGACAATCGGAATATATTTAAAGATTTTCATTTGAATTCGTTTATTTAAATGCTTATCACTTAATGCATTAATGTTCATTTAGATCGCTTTCTTTATCTTAAAATGACAGAGAAAGACCGACCTGATAGGATTTGTTATTAGGATACACACCTTGATCGACGCCTTTGTTGATCAGCGACTGACCATTAAGGCTCACTTCCGGATCATATCCTGTATAATTCGTCCATGTAACCAGGTTTTGCGCAGAAAAATAAATGCGCAGCGCGTCTATACCCAATTTGGATAGCGCCGATTTGGGTAGATTATAGCCGATAGAAAGGTTTTTCAGACGGTAGTAAGTGGCATCTTCGATGAAGCGGTCAGAGATGGTAATGGCAGGATCTTGGAATGCAGCCTTCACATCTGTGTCGGTGTTCGAAGGTGTCCAGCGGTTAAGCATTACATCAGATGCATTTACATAACCCGTACCCAGTTCAAGGTTGGCGCGGTTGGCATTATAAAGCTTTCCGCCTATTGAAGCCTGGAAGAATACGGTCAGATCGAAGCCTTTGTAATTGAATGTATTGGTAAGACCTGTTGTAAAACCGGGCTGATTATCAATCACTACCCTGTCTCCTGCCTGGGTTATAACCCCGTCGCCATTGATATCCTTGTATTTCTGGCCGCCCGGACTTTTGTTTTGCTGCGGGGTAAGTGCCTGATCTCCCTGCTGAATGATCCCATCGGTTTTGTAAACGATGAAAGAACCCAGCGGCGAACCTACTTTGGCAATGGAAGGCGCAGATATCACCGGAATGATCTGGCTCACATTCTCGCCCAGGCTCAGGATCTTGTTGGTGTTTTTAGCAAAAATGAAGATCGTATTCCACTTGAAAGCACCCGTAGTGTTTTGCGAATTGATATACAATTCGACACCCTGGTTACTCACTTCGCCAATGTTCTGGTAAACCACGGAAGCTTGCCCGTTGTAAAAATCGGAAAGTCCCGAAGTTCCTGCAACCGTTCTTGTCAGAAGCAGATCCGTTGTCCTTTTGTAATAATAATCGGCAATAATGCTGATGCGGTTTTTGAACAAACCTAAATCGATCCCGGCATCAACCTGAAATGTTTTCTCCCAGCCCAGATTGGGGTTAGGCACTGTATTGGGCGCATAACCTGAAATGGTGGTGTTGGAAAAATTGTAGCGAAAGTAGGCCAGCTGTGATAGCGATTGGTAAGGAGGAATGCTCTGGTTACCAGTCGATCCGGCGCTTACCCTCAGTTTGAGCAGGCTGATCTTTTTGAACTGCTGAAAGAACTTTTCGTTGTTTAAATTCCATCCAAAAGCGGCGGATGGGAAATATCCCCATTTGTTTCCTTCACCAAAACGCGACGATCCATCCGCACGAAGCGTGAAAGTTAACAGGTAACGGTCATCAAAAATGTAGTTGACGCGTCCCAGGTAAGAGGCCAGTGACCAGGCACTGGCCACCGAGCGCGGCGCAATGTTGGTAATCCCCGTGGCCAGGTTGTTGTATTCAAATGCATCGGTTGCAAAGCCGGCAGCCTCCGCAATGGCCCCTTTCGACTGGGATGTCTGAGCAGTGAAGCCAACCACAGCATTGATCCTGTTTTTATCATTAATGTCTTTGTCATAGCTTAATGTGTTCTCATTAAGCCAGTTAGTAGTAAATATCGACCCAACAAGCGCATTACCGCTCAATGCCTGACCTTCGGCTGTGGTGCTTGGCAAATAGCGGTTCTGTTTATTGCCAACCACATCCGCACCGATCAGCACCTTTGCCTTCAAACCGTCGGTAATGGTGTATTCTCCCGAAATATTACCCAGAAAACGGTTGGTAATGGTCTCATTGAGCTGATTATAAAGCGAGTTGATCGGGTTTTGAAGCGCTGATTCAAAGGGGCTGTTTACGACAAAGCCGCCATTGTCCTGATAAATAGGCAATGCAGGCGGCGTTTGCAATAAATTACCTACAATGGCTGTGGGAGCCACATTGGCCTTGGTATTGCTGGCATTCAGGCTTGCAAAAATCCGGAAACGTTCATTATACTGATGATCCAGGTTTACCCGGGCCGAAAACCGCCTGAAATCCGTGTTTTGCAGGATACCGTTCTGTTTGAAATAATTACCTGAAACGGCCAGCCTGGTTTTCTCTGAGCCAGAAAGAATAGACAGATTATGACTTTGCTGAGACGCCTTTCTGAAAGCCGCATCCTGCCAGTCGGTTCCGGCACCGGTTGTATCCAGCGAGAATCCGCTGATATTAGGGATAGAAGCCGTCTTGCCCGAATTGGCAGCAGCATCTTTGCGAAGCGCCCACCATTGTCCGGCGTTCAGAAGCGGGATGGTGCGGATAACCTCCTGGGTGCCGTAAAAAGCGTCGTAATGAATGGACGATTTGTCTTTCGAACCGCTTTTTGTTGTGATAATAACCACACCATTTGCACCGCGTGACCCGTAAATTGCCGTTGCAGAAGCGTCTTTAAGCACATCAATGCTTTCTACATCCGCCGTGCTCAATGATGATAAGGGATTGATTTTCGAGCCGTCGGTAACGCCCGCATCACTAAGGCTGTAATCGTTGTTGATCGGAAAACCGTCAATCACATAAAGCGGATCGCTACCGGCAGTAATGGAGTTATTTCCCCGGATCTGCACGCTAACGCCCCCGCCGGGTTGCCCCGAAGTCTGGGTTACCACCGCGCCAGCCACGGACCCCTGAAGCAGCCGCTCGACGGACGCCACCGGCTGGCTTTTTATTTCCAGTGGAACAGAGGCAATGGAGCCTGTGATATCCTTTCTTTTTTGTTCCCCGTAACCGATAACAACCACCTCATCGAGCAGGTTGGCCGTTTTCAGAACGATTTCAACCAGGTCTGTGGGCAGTTCATAGATCTCGATCTCCTGCTGCTGAAAGCCGGTAATGTTAACCTGAATGGTAAACGGAAATTCCTTCGCTGCCGGAATGCTGAACTTGCCGTCCAGGTCAGTTTGCACATATTTGGAACTGCCTTTTTCGACAACGGTGGCTCCGGGTAGTCCTTGTCCGGTTTCGTCCTTTACAATCCCGCTGATATTGTCTTGGGCTCTTGCCACAGTGGAAGTAAAAGCCAGGGCCCCCAATAGCAGGATCAGGCGTAAGTTTTTAAGAATCATTTTTCGGAGTAGATAATTGTAGATAGTAACTGGGGTTGATTTATTTAAAGATTGGGCAAAGATTTCCAGGTACACGTATAACGGCTAGCGCTATACGTGCAACGGAACGCATAAGTAAAATGGAGTTTACTAACTGGCTACTTTCGTTTCTAAAAGCGGCTCTATGTGAATTTGTTTAACAGGAACCTGGTCGCCAACCATCGGGCCGTCGGCAGAAAGCTCGCTTCCCTCCTTTTTGGATTTGAAAATGGGCCATAAAAACTGCGCGTACCATTCCTCTTCTTTATAATGCTTGATGCCAAAAGAGCTCGGATAACGACGGGTGATAATGCCGGTTCCAAAGATGATATCCCATAGGAAGAACATATTTCCAAAATTGCCTTTGTAATGTCCTATGCCATCGTCCGTCGTATCTGCATGGTGTGCATAGTGTGTGGCTGGTGTTGAGATAAACCTTTCCAGCACCCAGCCGATTGGGTTGAGCCATTTGATCTGATAAAATGGCTTGTCCCAGGGAATGCTTGAATGTGCTCCGGTGACGATCAGGGATTTAACAACCTTCACAAACAATGCAGCATAACCCAGGCCCATATAGGTGAGCGCCACGGTCAGGTAAGTTTGGGAAAAGAAAATGGTGTAAATGATGTTTTGTCTTCCCGCCATGGCCATGCCCATGTAAGGCGCGCTGTGGTGGGTGCGGTGAAAGCGCCATAACCAGGGCACCTGATGATGCAGGCGGTGATACCAGTATTGCGTAAGGTCATCCGCAACCGCAATAATGGCAAAAGCCCACCAAAACGGAACCCATGAAAAGCTGTCCTTCGCACCGGGAAGCCATTGTGGCAACAATTGCAAGCTATAATAAGCTACGACGGGGCGGATAATAATCTTGGGCACCACAAAGCAGGCAATGTCCAGTATCCGCTCATTTTTGGTCCATTTGGTCTCGTAAAGTCCGGCAGCGAATTCGACAACGCCAATGGCCAGAATGATTACGGGCAAACCCCAGGAGCTCAGGTTTTCAAAAACGCCTTCGATAAATCCGGGCACTTTAAATGGTAAACCATTGCTGATTGCCCAGGGTTTGTGATCAGTCAGATAAAAGGTAATGAACATCAGCGCGATTGGCGCCAGATAAAGTAAGATACTGACGAATGCATCACGCCATATTTTTTGCGTAACATGCTGTTCAATTTTCATAAAAAGCAATGGTTAAATAAGGTTACAGATTAATTGAGAAGACTTTGTGCCAGCCAGATCCCGCCGGCAATCAAGGCGAACGGGACCAGGGTCAGAAAAATCCCGACTGCAATTTTTTTTACCAACAGGAGTACATCAGAAAGCGTCATAGCAATGCATGTTTTGAAAAGCAATTTCAAAAAGGAAATATTCAGTGAAAGGCACGACTAATCATGCCGGGAGTCTGGGAAGCGCGCAACGGAAATCATTGCGCTGATCTAATCAGCAGCAACAACAAGGCTGGTTGGATCCAGCATAAGAAGAAAAACCGTAGGAAAAATACCACCTGAATGCCATAGCTGACAATTTTGTTTAAAACTTAAAAAATTACAACGATAATGTTGATGCCTAATACTTACCTTTTGGGTGGATCAAACGATAAGCCTACTAAAATGATAGACAAAGTAAAGTAGATTATTTTAATTAAGCAAGAATGGAGAAAATTAATTCTCACTATCCTGCATTTGATAGCGATAAGCCTTTTTGGAGGGAATGCGGTAAAGCAAAATAAGGCCGAAGACAAATATTACTAAAAGTGCGAGAATGCTGTTTCTCATGCTTCCTGTGAGATACTCTACGGTTCCGTAAATGAAAGTGCCTATGACGATGGCGAGCTTTTCGGTAACGTCGTAAAAACTGAAATAGGAAGCTGTGTCGGGAATGTTTTCAGGGATCAGCTTGGAGTAGGTGGAGCGGGAAAGGGATTGGATGCCGCCCATGACCATGCCGACGCCGCAGGCTATAAAATAAAATTCCATGGCTTCGGTCGTGTAATATGCGCCCGTACAAATGCCGATCCAGATGGCTACGCCCACCATTAATGCAAAAATATTGCCGATTTTGCCTGATAACCATGCAAATGTAAATGAGCCGATAATGCCCACAATCTGAATCAGCAGAACAGTCACGATCAAGCTTTGTGAAGGGAGTTTCAGCTCGGTTGCCCCGAAGATCGTTGCTACATACATTACAGTCCTCAGGCCCATGGTGTAAATAAAAAAAGCGCTCAGGAACTTGGCCAGAAAAGGCTGTTGTCTCAAATTAAAATAAACCTTCCTTAACTCGGCAAACCCGTTAAAAATCCAGTTCCCCGACTTTTGCTTGGCGGCTCTATGGGCTGGCAAATACTTGAAGGGGATCTGTGCGAACAGGATCCACCACAATCCGACAGTTAGAAAAGAAATCCGCGCAGGCAACGCTTTATCGGTGATGCCGTAGAATGCGGGCGCTAAAATCATACTCAAATTAAAAATCAAAAGCAGCACGCTTCCCAGGTAACCCAGCGAAAACCCTCTGGCACTGTAACTGTCGAATTTGTCTTCCGTGGCGATCTCGGGAAGATAGGAGTCATAAAAAACAATGCTCCCGCTCCATCCTATTAGGCTCAATCCAAACAGCAAAATGGAAGGCACCAGGGTATCTTTGGTGAAAAAAAAGAGCAGCATGCAGCTAAGAGCGCCCAGATAGCAGAAAAATTTCATAAATCTTTTCTTCTTACCGCTATAATCGGCCACAGCTGTGCATAAGGGGATCAAGAGCGCTGTGATGAGAAAGGAGACTGAGACCGTATAGGAAAACAGTACAGAACTTTTGATCTGAAAACCCAGAAAATCGGTATATGCTGTCCCGGATGCTTTTAATGCGGTTGCGCTGAAATAAACGGGGAAAATACTGGATACGATAACAAGTGCGTGAACCGAATTGGCCCAGTCGTACATACACCAGGCATTTATAATTTTGGGGTCGTTCTTTCTCATTAATTTGAATTTGACACAAAATAAGAAAAGCGGCAGATTAAATCTGCCGCTTTTTTTGACTTATACCAAAATTTGAATGCTTATTTGATCACAGGCTCAAAAACCATAATGGTTTCCTGCTCAACGCCGCTGACCGGCATTTTGCTTTTTAATCTCAATTTGCTGTTTGTAAGCTCCTCAACACCAAACTCACCAGAAAAGCCGGATATTTTAATGTCAAGCGTTGTATTCTCGTTTTTCAAATACCACGTTCCCCCGTTGATCACTTGCTTTGACCCCTGATCAATCGCCTTCGTCACATTATTTTGAAGAAATTGAATGTCCATCACTTCCTTAATGGCCTGCGTCTGTGCATTAAGCTGGTTAAAAGGAATCGCTTTGCCTGTCAGGTCCGTTACAGTGGACATGCGCCAAGGATAGTTGATCAGAATTTTGTCTTTTTCTGATGGCTCAGGCGTAGGATTCGGGTTCTCTTTTTTGTTTTTATCACAAGCCACTAAAAGCAGGGCCAGAAAAAGAGGGGCAATAAGGAGTAATCGTCTCATATCAGTTTATATTTTATGTTCCAGGCAATTTCTTTTCTTACTTTGTCATTAATATAATTGAAGTGTTAGCCTTTTCCCGGAAAACGTTTCCTGGAAATCGTTTCCCGGAAAAATCAAATTATCGACGCTGCAAAAGTAACGAATTTGTCCGGTCAATTCTTATGGTTCATTTTACCGATATATATGTGAGAGCTTTTTACACCACTTTATTTTATTTCATGACCCAATGTGCGCACGTCTATGCGCAGGATTGCCAGCCAGCTTATATACTAAACCCGGTCACGGCCAACAACACGATCGAATGGGGCAAGTTCCCCGAATTTAGCCTGCCCTTTAAGATCATTTATAATGCTACACGCTTTGGCGATACGCAGTCCCAGCCGCTCAAACACGGTTTTAGCCACCTTGCAACATTCTCCGGACCCGAGCCCGGATCCTTAACGAATGCCAACCGGGCATTGATCTGGTACGGCGTCGCAACATCGAGCGGAAACCAGCCCTGGGCGGATAATGCACTGCGCAGCCCCTGGGGAAATGACACTGTGGCTTATCGTAATTTTTGGGACAATTACGCCGAAACAGCAAAAGGTTACGACATCATTTGCATGGACATTGAGCGCATGCAACGTGAGGACCGCGATATTCTCGCATTAAAATCCAATAGCAAGATCCCCCAAAATTACCGCAATTTATCGGACGCAGATTTTTTGGCAACCTATAAAAGGGATATGAGGTGGTGGTACACCGAGGCGGCCAACAGGCTGAAATTGAAGGGAGTTAAAGCCCCATTGAGCAGTTACAGCGATGTTCCGGTGCGCAACACGTGGTTGAACATTACTGCCAACAGCTGGCAGGACTGGACCACCAATGCTGACCGCACCCATTACCTGGTCCAGGATAATGCAGGCAAGATCGGCGGCAGCTTTTACAATGCGCAACAATTTCTGACGCCCTCTCCTTATTTTTATTATGGCTACGATAACCCGATTGGAAAGGATTATCTGTCGTATCTTCTTTTCAACATTGAAGTCAACCGCGCCTGGAGTGATAAGCCTATCATTCCTTTTGTATGGATGCGTATTCATGACAGTTACGATCCCAACACGCCACTGATTGCCCCGTTTGTAGCAGAAGCAACCGCCATCTTCCCCTTTTTCTCGGGAGCCAATGGTTTATGGCTTTGGGAAAATCCCGGTTTCCCAGGTAACCGCCAGGAAAATTATGCGTCTTATGAGCGATTTATCTATGGACTTTACCGGCTATCAGCTTTCAAAGATATGTTTGAAGGGAATTATGAACTTGTCATTCCACGGTCTGCCCGCGACTTAATGGAGCAGCAAAGCCCGATCTGGCGCGGCGTGGTAAAAGGAAGCAACATTCTTATCGCCGCGCAAAACCCTTATGCTGCAGATAATGCTGAAACTGAGATCGTCGTTTCCCATCAGAAATGGCTCAGAAGTATCAAGTTGAAAGGCAAAGAAGTTTTCCTTTGCAAATTCGATCTGAATGATTCCGTCAATTCCACCGAGCCGCACCTTTCCGATGCTTTTGTTTATGCCAATCCGGTTGAGTTTGAAATGAATGTAGTGCTAAATGGCATGAATGGCGTTACCGATGTAGCATTCTCTCTTTTAAATACAAAAGGGCAGGTTGTGCTGGAAAAACAGCTAAAAGCCATCGCCGGTGAAACGCGCGAGCGGATCAATTTGCCCCATTTAACTGCTGGCATATATTTTGCGCGTTTTAAGACCGAACACAGGACCATTACCAAAAAAGTGGTCATTCATCAATAGCAACTACAAATATGAACCGCCTGAGCCAGCAAACCAGCCCCTATCTACTTCAACATGCACACAATCCGGTTGACTGGTTTCCCTGGGGCGAGGAAGCATTGAGCAAAGCGAAAACTGAGAATAAGCCTATCCTGGTCAGCATTGGCTACTCGGCTTGTCACTGGTGCCATGTAATGGAACGGGAATGTTTTGAAAAAGAGAGCATTGCGGAGGTCATGAACGCGCATTTCGTTTGCATTAAGGTGGATCGTGAGGAGCGTCCCGACGTGGATGCTGTATATATGGATGCCGTGCAAGCGATGGGCGTGCGCGGCGGATGGCCGCTGAACGTTTTCCTGTTGCCCGACAGCCGGCCGTTTTACGGGGTTACATATCTGCCTCCGCAAAATTGGGTGCAGCTGATGAAGAGCATTGACAATGCATTTCAGAAACATTATGATGAGCTGGCCGGGTCTGCCGAAGGATTTGTGCAAAATATGCTGGTTTCCGACACAGAAAAGTATGGCCTCGTGACGGGAAACGGTGATTATGTAATTTCCGAGCTGGATATCATGTTTGAGAAATTGCAGCTTAATTTCGATACGGAAAAAGGCGGAATGGATCGCGCGCCGAAGTTTCCCATGCCTTCGATCTATAAATTTTTGCTGCGTTATTTTGATATAAGCCAAAATCCGCAGGCACTTGCCCAGCTGGAATTATCCCTGGACCGCATTGCTTTGGGTGGGATTTATGATCACGTTGGCGGCGGATGGGCCAGATATTCTGTTGATGATGAATGGTTTATCCCACATTTTGAAAAAATGCTCTATGATAATGCGCAGCTGCTGAGCATTTATGCCGAGGCTTATTCACTGACCAGAAATCCGCTGTATGAAGATCGCCTATTGAACACAATTCAATGGCTGCAAAACGAGATGCGCAATGAGCAAGGCGGTTTTTACTCTGCGCTGGATGCGGATAGCGAGGGTGTGGAGGGTAAATTTTATATTTGGACAAAAGCGGAATTGCAGCAAATCCTGGGCGAAGATTTCGAATGGTTTGCTAAACTTTATAATGTCTCCGAGCACGGCAACTGGGAAGATGGCCACAATCATTTGCATTTGACCAATACGGTACTGCAAACCGCCAGTGCGTTAAAGCTCAATGTGGCCGATCTTGAAGCGAAATATAGGGCAGCCCTCAAAAAACTGGGCGAAAAGAGAGCAGGACGCATCCGGCCAGGATTGGATGACAAAACGCTTACATCCTGGAACGGACTGCTGATCAAGGGGCTGGCTGATTCCTACCGGGCCTTGGGCCATGAATATATTCGTGAAATGGCTGTTTCGGCAGGCGCATTTATCCGCGACAATATGATCGTGGGCAATAAGCTCATGCACAGTTATAAGAACGGGCGGGCGACTGTGACGGGCTTTTTAGAGGATTATGCGGCAGTCACCGAGGCATACCTGGCGCTTTACCAGATTACTTTCGATGAACAGTGGATCACGCTTGCCAGAAAGCTGGCCGACTACACGATCGACAATTTTTACGACCAGAAAGAAGGCTTTTTTTACTTCACCGACATTTACGGAGAAACGCTCATTACCCGCAAAAAAGAACTTTTCGATAATGTGATTCCATCTTCAAACTCCATCATGGCGCATAATCTTTATCTGCTGGGTATGATGCTCGACGAGGATGAATACGCCAGGATTTCGGACACAATGCTTTCCAAAATGAGCAAGGTCCTTCTGGCAGACGTCCAATGGGTTACAAACTGGGCAGCACTATACTGTATGAGAGCCTCACCAACCGCTGAAATCATCATTGTAGGCGCAGACGCGGACGATATGCGCAAAGATTTCGACCGCTTCTTCGTGCCCAACAAACTGGTAATGGGAACAATCACCCGCTCCGATCTCCCTCTCTTAAAAAGTCGCACAGACATCAATGGCAAAACGGCCATTTACGTGTGTTACGATAAAACCTGCCAACTGCCGGTAACGCAAGTGGAATATGCACTGGATCAGCTGGCGGGTGCTTGAAGCAGCGGAAAGTAACGCTCCTCAATTACACGCATGTGGTGAATAGGGT
Source organism: Dyadobacter fanqingshengii (assembly GCF_023822005.2). Lineage (GTDB taxonomy): Bacteria > Bacteroidota > Bacteroidia > Cytophagales > Spirosomataceae > Dyadobacter > Dyadobacter fanqingshengii. The sequence continues at coordinate 23,607 of NZ_CP098806.1, read as the reverse complement.
GACCGATGATCACGAATCCCAGGGCCAGAGCCGAAATGTCGGACTTGTAAGCAAAACCTGAGCGCAGGATCATTTCATCATTCATGCTTTTAAAAAGGGAAATTGTACTTTGCCTTACTTCATTGAATTCCTGCATCAGATCATCGATGCTACGTTGATTTGCGATTGTGTTTGCTGCCAAAAGTTCTTCGTCGTAGCCTGGGAGGGTTGTTTTGTCATTTCTAGAAAAACGCATGGCCCGGTAGGACATAATGCGCTCGTTGTCAATGACATGTTGTAAAATGTCCTTTACACTCCATTTTCCTTCGGCGTAAGCCAGCTCTTTCAGGGCCGTTAGCTTTGCAAGGTCTGCATACACATTGCCGGGCGAATATTTGTTGAATGCTTCAATGATATCAATGTCTTCTACCAGGTTGATGTAGCGATCGAAAAACTGGGGCATTGGGCTGATTGCGGATTTCTTCATAAAGGGTAATTGCTTATTTGAGCTTTGAATATTTGTAATCGATATGTCTGGGTTTTGAATCAATGGTTCCTTCAATGTAGGCATGAAGCGAGTCTGCGGGTAAAAACGCATAGCCGATGCGCTGGGGAAAATCGTGCTTGGGATTTTCAAAAATAAACTTTTTCCCCTGAATTGATTTCAAATCGAAAAGCACTTCCTTTTCATCATTCTGCCCAAAAGTCACCGGCGCGTATATCACCCTGCGGTTACTTAGGTAAAGGCGGACCGTTTCGAGTTTAACTGTATCGCCATTTTCAAGCTTATAACTGACCCCCGAAAATTCGCTTGGTGAGACCCTGTGCCAGGTTTCATACATATCGCCTCCCGTACGCTGCATTTTCCATGAACCCACGATAGCATTGAGCTTTTCAAAATCGGTTTTGGTGTATCCTTCATTCTGAATCATGGAAGTGGATGCGAGCAGCAAAACGATCAAACATTTACGCGCTCCGTTGGTTAAAAAACCTGCTTGTTTTGTCATTGAAACACATTTTTATTTAGAGCGGTAATTTAATCAAAATCCGCTGCATGCATTTATAGGGACATTGATATATAGTATTTTAAACAACATTTGCAGAATTGCACTAATCTTGATTACATTTGGATATAAATCCTCTTGAAATTGAAAAGACTGTTGCCGATAGGATTATTGGTTCTCTTGCTCTACAACACGTTTGGGCTCGCTTTCGCTGTGCTTTTCTTTGATAACCACTATCAGGACTCATCGGTTTCTTCGCCCTATGATGAATTAAGGGTAGTTAAAATGCATTTGCCGTCCCTGCCCTACGCAGGCGACCTACAAATTACAGAAGCACCTGAGGGTCTCATTCGTCAGGATGATCAATTTTATAACCCTACTCAGGTCGTACATCAAAACGATACACTTTATGTGACGCTGAAATCCAATCAGGCGGCCCGGGATGAATTCTTCGCATTGGCCAATGCCATGCAAATTATCAGCGATCCGAATGCAAAACTGCCGGAGAATCCTTATAGCAAGGCCATGAAATTGATGGATAACCTGCTGAAAAATTACATTTCAAATTCCCATGAAATAAGTTTTCAAACTGCCTCATTTACAGAACCATTGCCTTTATTGACAGGCAGATGCTCCAAAAATATCTATTCAGCCATCTTCATTCAGCTAACAAGCCCGCCTCCCGAGCTTAGCTGAATCCTTAGCGACATTTACCTACCAGTCGCAAGAATGCCTTAATTCATTACATATTGCCTTCAAAGCACAGTATCCATTGTGATATTGTAAACACACGGCATAATTCCCCAATAAAAACAAATGCGATATTCTTTACGAACAATGAAGCAACCACTCATTTTGCTTTTAATGATTGCCCTGTGCGCAACAGGAAGGGCTTTTGCCCAAATGCCCAACGATGCCATTTATATGTCGAAAAATACGGCCTGTCTTGCTCTTTCTTACGGGCATAGCTCCTGGGACAAGTATTGGGAAAACCAACTCAAACGCGAAAATCTGAACATTGGCACACACACCACCCAAAGTGCAATGGCCATGTTGGCAGTAGGCGTAACCAAAAACCTGAATGTTATCGTGGGCGTTCCTTACGTGTGGACGCAGACCAGCGCTGGCAATTTAAAGTGGCAAAAAGGGTTTCAGGACGCTTCCCTTTGGCTTAAATTTCGTTTTATTAATAAATCAGGGTTTTCCCTGCACGCCATCGGCGGCGCTTCCATTCCTACGGGCGACTACATTGCCGATTTTATGCCTATGTCTATTGGGATGCAATGCAGAACTGCAACGGCCAGACTGCTAGCCAGTTACCGCCATCCGCAAACCGGCATTTATATGACCGCTTCGGGAAGCTATATTTTCCGCAGTAACATTGAGATCGACCGCGATTCTTATCTGGCTGATGGAAAGCTGCATAGCACCAATAAAGTGACTGTTCCCAACGCTTATGACGCTTCTGTGAGGCTGGGATATTTGAAAAAAGGCATTCAGGCAGAGGTTTTTGCCGAGTATGGCGCTTGTGATGGGGGTGATAACATCCGCAGGAATGATATGCCTTTTCCTACTAATAACATGAAAAGCACTGTGGGCGGCGTTTATGCCAAATTTCAGCCAAAAAATATCGGCGTTAATGCCCGGGCCGCTTACGTTCTTGACGGAACCAATGTTGGCCAAAGTACATCTTTTTCTGTTGGCGTGCTGTACCAGTTCCGGTATATCAAGGCTGATAAAAACCCAAACATGCATCAATAACAATGAAATTAAAATATACTTCAAAGAGCAATCTTCTGATTGCGTGCGGATTGCTTCTCACTTTAGGGATTTCTTCCTGCAACAAAACTACCGACGAACCCACCGCTTCGGTTAACAACCCTTCCAGCATGGATGCTGACGCCGGCAATTGGAAGCCTTACGTGCTTGCCTCATCCAGTGAAATAGTGGTTGCTGAGCCAAAAGCTGCCTCCTCGGAAGACTACAAGGCAGAAATTGCAAAATTGAAGGAAACAACTTCCAAAATCACGCCGCAACAACGAGAAATCGTTAATTACTGGGGTGCAGGAGCCGCTTTCCGCTGGAATGAGATCGGTCGCGAACTGGCTGCGCGTTATAACACGCCGCCAGCATCCAACAAAGACGGTAAATATCCGCTTCCTGATCCTGCCAATCCACTTGCAGACCCTAAGTTTCCTTTTGCCAATCCGCCTTACACGGCCAGAGCACTGGCCTATCTTAGCGTTGCGCAGTATGATGCATTGGTAAGTGCGTGGAATTACAAGTTTAAATTCAACCGCAAAGCGCCTTCGAAAACGGACGCTTCTGTACAAGCGATTTTGCCGGTGACTGATCTTCCTTCCTATCCTTCGGAGGATGCGGTGGTAGCCGAAGCATCGGTTGCTATTTTGAAAGCAATGTTTCCGGGAGAAGTGCCGTTTCTGGAACAAAAACTGGCTGAGCATAAAAACAGCCGCTTATGGGCTGGGATGAATGTGGAAAGCGACATTACTGCGGGTGCAGATCTGGGTAAAGCTGTGGGTGCAAAGGTGATGGCAAGAGCCAAAACAGACGGTATGGGAACCGCCAACAACCAGGCAGCAACCGCTGAAATGATCGCTAATGCAAAAACAATAGGAACTACGGAACCCTGGGTTAGCCAGGAATCGCCTGCCCGCCCGCCAATGTTGCCAACTTACGGCTTTGTTACGCCATGGAATTTTGATAAAGCAACTGTTAAAACATTACGCCCGGGACCGCCACCAGCAATCGGGAGCGCGGAATACCAGGAAAATATCGATGAACTTTTAACCATTGCAAAAAAACAAACCCGCGATCAGGCGCGCATTGCCAGCTTCTGGTCCGATGGTGTGGGAAGTTATACACCTCCGGGTCACTGGCACAGAAGGGCTGCGGACCTTTGTCATAAAAATGCATTCAGCGAGGTTAGAACAGCCAGAACCCTGGCGCTTCTGGGCACCACATTGCAGGATGCCGGAATTTGCTGCTGGGACGTGAAGTATTTTTATTACTACCCACGCCCAAATCAAATGAATAGAAAGATTAAAACTTCTGTGGGCTTGCCTAACTTCCCCTCATACACTTCGGGGCACTCCACATTCTCTGGCGCAGCGGCTGAATTGCTGGCCTACATTTTTCCGGAAGAAAAAGAGAAAATTGACAATATGGCAGAGGAAGCATCTGTGTCAAGGATTTATGGACTTATCCACTACCGTTTTGACTGCGAAGCCGGCTTGCAATCCGGTCACAAAATTGGTGAATATGCCGTGGCCAGAGCAAAATCTGACGGTGCCAAATAACTATTTCAGGCATTATAAAAATGGCTTCCCGAGTGATCAGGAAGCCATTTTTTTGTTGAATATTTCTAAAAACAACCTTTTAACCAAGATTGGCAATGTCAAAAGGAAGCTTGCGTAGTCGCTTGCCAGTTGCTGCAAAAACGGCATTGCCCAATGCCGGAGCGATCGGAGGCAAGCCCGGCTCTCCTACTCCACCGGGTGCAGCACCACTGTCGATAATGTGGATTTCCATTGCAGGCGTCTCACTAAGCCGCATAATGTTGTATTGATGAAAATTGCTTTGATCGCTGATGCCATTGGTAAATGTGATGCCATCTTTAATCGCTGCGGTAAGGCCCATGACAATGTTTCCTTCGGTTTGCGCCTTCACATTATCCGGGTTTACATAATGCCCGCAATCGATCACAGAAACGACCTTATCAATTTTCACACCCTGATCTTTTTTAGAGACAGTAATGCAACATGCAGAAATGCTGTTGAATGAGCTGAAAATAGCCAGACCTTTTCCTGAACCTTCCGGAAGCTTTTCATCCCAATTCGCTTTTTCAGCCAGTGTTTGAAGCACTTTCTTAAAGCGATCATCGGTAAGGATCTCCATTCTGGCTTTCAAAGGGTCTTTCTTGGCAAGATGTGCAAGCTCATCTACGAAGCATTCCTGCCCCCACCCGAAATTAGACGCATAAACAGAACGCCACCAAACCACCGGGATGTCTGTTTTAACATTTGTCCAGCTCACTTTTGAAGCGCCGTCGAAGCGGTATTTATTATTTTCAGTTGCGAGCTCACCGCTTAGCCACGGGTCTGCCTCCGTATCTTTCAATTGTTTAAAGACCTGGCCTGCAATGGATTCGCCAATGGCGTGGTGATGAAAGCCTGTAATTTTTCCATTTTCCACGAAACCTTGCATATGGCTTAGCATTCCCGGGCGGTACGGCCCCTGCGCGATATCGTCCTCACGCGTCCAAACCACTTTCACAGGTTTTTTGACAACCTTGGAAATGTGGCAGGCTTCCAAAACAAAATCGTGATAAGCTTTCCTGCCAAATGCCCCTCCAAGTAAAGTCACATTGATTTTGACTTGCTCGGGTTTGACTTTCATGTAGCCGCAAACATCACGCAACGCCCAGTCGGGCCCTTGAACGGGTGCCCAGATTTCCACAGTTCCATCGTCCTTTACATGCGCGACCGCATTTTCGGGTTCTATGGGCGCGTGCGCTAGAAATGGAGTTTCGTAGTTGAACTCGATTTTATCTTTCGCAGCAGCATATTTTATTGAAAAATCCCCCTTTTCCTCCGCATTAATGCCATCTTTTTTGGCCGCTTCGTAAGTGGCGGCATAGTAATTGGACGTGCTGAGTGTTTTCTCCAGCTCACCATTGTCCCATTTCACCACCAGCGCTTTTTTGCCTTTCAAGGCTGCCCAATAATTAGTAGCAACCACCGCCACGGCTTCCGAAGTCCTGTGTGGCATTGTCCTTTCGGTTTTGATGACTTGTAAAACGCCTTTGATCTTTTTTGCCTCCGAATCATCAATAGAAGCCACTTTTCCATGGATCATGGGCGAATGCAGAATACTTGCATAAACCATTCCCGGCACATCGACATCAATTCCGTAAACCGCCTTGCCATTGACGCGTTCAGGAACATCGAGCCTTTTATTGTATTTACCAATGATTTTAAAATCTCTGGATTCTTTGAGCTTAGGATCTTTTGGGATTTCCAGTTTGGAAGCTTCATCAGCCAATTCTCCATAAGTCAGACTTTTACCGCTTCCCTTATGCACGATTTTGGCATCTTCTGCGTGACACTCGGATACGGGCAAATTCCATCTTCTGGCAGCCGTGGTCGTGAGCATTTCCCTGGCCGCAGCCCCGGCCTTGCGGATCGGGAACCATAACTCCCGCACGGAACTGCTGCCTCCGGAAGTCTGGCTGCCATATTTGCCCATGCCGTCACTTTGAATGATCAGCACCTTTTCAAGGCTCACTTCCAGCTCTTCTGCCAAAAGTGAAGGCACAGCTTGCGTTGAACCCTGGCCCATATCAGGTCTTGGATTAACCAGGGTAATGTTGCCGTTGGTATCAATGATAATAAATGGGTTGATTTCCAGCCTGAGAACCGCCGGGTTGATCTTTTTTAAGGATGCGTCCCTGGTAAAACCCGAAATACCCAATGCGAGCCCGAAAGTGGTGATCCCCGAGGCTTTCAGAAAATCGCGGCGTGAAGTTTGTATTTTTTCCAATGTTTTTAGAGCTAATGTGAAGGACCTTTTTTACCGCTTTCCAATGCCTGCCTCAGTAACTTTCATTTCTGCTGCCGCCCTGTAGATTGCCTTTCTGATTCGGTCGTATGTTCCGCAGCGGCAAAGATTCCCGCTCATCGCCGAATCGATATCCGCATCCGTAGGGTTTGGATTGGTTTTAAGCAGCGCCGTTGCCGACATGATCTGCCCCGATTGGCAATAACCACACTGCGGAACCTGCTCTTCGATCCAGGCTTTTTGGATCACATTCAGCTTACCATCACCAATGCCTTCAATGGTTGTGATCTTGTCATTTTTGCCAACACCGGAAACCGGCAACTGGCACGAGCGCGTAGGCTCACCGTTTAAGTGCACTGTGCAAGCGCCGCATAACGCCATACCACAGCCAAACTTGGTGCCCTTCAATCCGGCAAAATCACGGACGACCCATAGCAAAGGCATGTCGGGCTCGACGTCAACTTTTACTTTTTTGCCATTTAATGATAAGTTATATATCGCCATAGTAAAACATTATTAATGTTATCGCCTAAAATCAAGATGTAAATTACAAAAAATAGGACTTTTATAAATTTAAATTTCGCTGGATCAACCTTTTACATGATAAGCGGGCAAACGCCTTTCGTCGAAACAAAAAACAAAGCTATTTTTACCCGATTCTCACTCTGCAAAAGCAATGATCACGAACGACGCCGTTGTACTTGGACTATTAATGCTGATTCTGGCTGCCATTTTTTACACGGCTTCTATGGATCGCCCCGGCTGGAAACGGTTCTACTCCCTGGTACCACCGCTGCTGCTTTGCTATTTTATTCCGGGTTTGTTGAATTCTTTTGGCATTGTAAATGGCAGCACCTCACAGCTTTATCCCGTCGTTTCCAAATATTTCCTGCCTGCCTGCCTTGTTTTTTTCACCATCGGCATGGATTGGCGCTCATTAAGCCGCTTAGGCCCCAAAGCACTGATTGCCATGCTTGTGGGAACGCTTGGCATCATAATTGGCGGGCCGTTTGCGTTGTGGCTGATTGGGTTAATCAGCCCGCAAACCGTTGCCGGAGAAGGCGCGGACGCAGTTTGGCGCGGGCTGGCCACAATTGCAGGAAGCTGGATCGGCGGCGGCGCCAATCAGACTGCATTAAGGGAAGTTTTTCACCCAAGCGATGCGCTTTTCTCACAGATGGTGGCTGTTGATGTGCTGATTGCGGAACTATGGATGGCTTTTCTCATTTACGGAGCAGGAATTGCCTCCCGCATTGACCATTGGCTCGGCGCTGACAGCAGCCCGATCGAACACATCAAAGAACATCTTGATATACAACATCATGCAAATGAAAAAGCACCGGCAATGCGCGATTACATTTTTCTCGGAGCAGTCGGTTTTGGGGCGACAGGCATCGCACATTTTCTGGCAGACATGATCACACCTTATTTATCCAAAAACTATCCTTTTTTAGACAAATACAGTCTTACTTCTCCTTTTTTCTGGGTAGTGACCATTGCTACATTTATTGGGATTGCACTTTCCATGACGCCAGTGCGAAAACTCGAACATGTAGGGGCCTCGAAGCTAGGATCTGTTTTTTTATATGTGCTTATAGCCACAATCGGCATGCAAATGGACCTGGGGGCAGTTGCTGGTAACCCAGGACTTTTCGCCATCGGCTTGATCTGGATCCTGACGCACGCTATCATTCTGATTTTAGTTTGCAAATGGCTTAAAATCCCGTTCTTTTTTCTGGCTGTGGGAAGCCAGGCCAATGTGGGTGGATCGGCGTCAGCCTCAGTTGTGGCCGCAGCTTTTCACCCGTCGCTGGCCACAGTCGGCGTTTTACTTGCTATCTTGGGATATGCAATCGGCACTTATGGAGGTTATTTGACTGCGCTTTTGATGCAATGGGTTAGTGAAGGTTAAATGTTTTAGTAAAATATCTAATGGAAGATAACAGCAAACTTGAAAAGATCATAGAGGCCAGAATGAAGCTGAAAGCGCGTTTTGAGCAGCAAATGTCGGCGACGCCTTCCGTTTCTGATGCCCGGCCGATGGGAACGGGTGAAATCAACCGCCACGGAATGCCCAAACTGCCCGCTGGGCAAATCAAGACCGTGAAATGGCCTGTGCTGGACTTGGGTTTTAAGCCGGATATATCTCATCAAAAATGGAAACTGGTTATTGACGGTCATGTCGAGTCGCCTGTTACATTGAATTGGGAGGATTTTATGGCCTTGCCGCAGACGGAAGATGTCAGTGATTTTCATTGTGTTACTACGTGGTCACGCATGGATGTGCCCTGGGTGGGCGTACGGCTGGCAGATCTAGCAGCCCTTGTGCAACCCAAATCCAGCGCGACGCACATTCTCTGCCACGGTTATGATAAATACACAACTAACCTATCTCTTGAAGAAGCATTGAAAGACGATGTTTTGCTAGTTCATACAGCTGATAACAAGCCCTTGGAGCGCGATCATGGCGGGCCGGTGCGTATGATCACGCCTCAGCTTTACGCATGGAAAGGAAGTAAATGGATCAACAGGATCGAGTTCCTGTCGTCAAATAAGCTGGGTTTTTGGGAATTAAGAGGTTACTCTAATACAGCCTACCCCTGGCGGAATGACCGGTATAGCTGAGGGTTTGGAGTTGTCAGGTCCAGCTACAAATCCAGCACCAGGCCGTCGTGAGCCAGATGCACGTGAGAAGGCAACTCATTTTCAATTTCTGCATGCTTGCCCAGCTTATGGCTCATGTGCACGAGATATGCGCTTGGGATCTGCAATTTTTTAATTAGCGCTAAGGATTGGGCTAATGTAAAATGCGAAAGATGCGGCTCTTTTTGTAATGTGTCTAAAACCAGCACTTTGGAACCGATTATCTTCTTTTGTTCTTGCTCGGAAATATAATTGGCATCGGTAATGTAGGTAAAGTCTTCAACCCGATAACCGAACACGGGCAAATGATGATGCATGGCTTCAATAGGCGTAAATGCTACACCTTGCACATCAAACGGCTCATTATCAATGTTATGTAGTTCGAAATGAGGCACGCCGGGATATCTGTTTTCAGAGAAAGCGTAGGCGAACTCGTTCTGGATCTGCTTTAAAACAGATTCTCTTCCATAAAGCGGAATGTCGCGCTGGTTGCGGTGGTTGAAGGCCCGGATATCGTCCAGTCCGGCGGTGTGGTCTTTGTGCTGATGTGTAAAAACGGCAGCATCCAGATCTTTAACATTGGCCCGAAGCATTTGCTGACGAAAATCGGGGCCTGTATCAATCACAATGGATTTTCCTTTGGCCTGGATCCAAACGGAGGTCCTTAAACGCTTGTCGCGTGGGTCATCGGATCGGCAAACGGCACATTCACAGGCAATAACCGGTATTCCCTGTGATGTGCCGGTCCCTAAAAATGTAATCCTCATCAGGTTTATTCTGTCAAATGCGCGACCACTTCAACCAGACGGTCAAAATTCAAAGGTTTCATTAGCGCATCATCAAATCCTGCTTGTTTAAAATCTTCTTCCGAATAGTTTTTGGCGTTTCCGGTAATGGCAACGATCGGTGTTTTGGCCTTTTTCTCGTTAGGCAATTTACGGATGCTTCTTGCGCACTCCATTCCATCCATCACAGGCATATTGATATCCAGCAAAATAATATCGAAATCCTCTTTTTCAAGCAGCTGCAAAACCTGCTCTCCGTTTTTCACAGAAGTGATCTCGTAATGTTGAAATTCCAGAATCTTCCTTGCCAGATTTTGAATAACTGAGCTGTCTTCGGCAATGAGTACTCGCTTGGTGTATGACATATGATGGGTCAGGTATTGTGTTTAATAATTTGCCAGGTCAATTTAGGGATATTTCACCCAAAGTCGCAACCTGGCCCGGTGCGAAGATTCAAAATTATGATAAAAAAGTAAATAAACATCCTATACTTTTTCAAAGCACGCTTTCGGATGTAAGTTTGTGATCCGTTCATTAATTCCATAGCGATATGTTTAAAAATAAAGTAATCCGATACAGTACAATCGCTATGATCATTGCGATCCTGGCCTATTTTATCATTGAAAATTTCTCCGGGGCAGGTCTTAACGGAGCCAGTGAAGACCAGATCGCCAGCAACCCCGAACAATATAAAACGACCATACTGAATGAGCGCGCGGCCAAAGACGAACAGTTTCGCACAACTGCCGATTCTCCGATCGCCGATAAAGAAAGTTTTCACGGCCTGCATTACTTCCAGCCCAATCTGACTTACCGCATTAAGGCCAACATTTCGCCTTATATGAAGGATGACAAGGAAGTTGTGGTCAATTATACAGACGGGACTTCGGAAAAATATGAGAAATATGGTTATGCCAATTTCAAGATCGGCGATCAGGAAGAGAAGCTATTATTGCTTAAAAATGAGAGTGTTATATCGGTGCTTTTCAAAGACGCAACCAGCGGGAAAGAAACCTATGGAGGCGGCCGTTACCTGGATTATCCGGTTTCTGAGATCAAAAACAATGTGATTATCCTGGATTTTAATAAAGCTTATAATCCCTATTGTGTATATCAGGAAAGCTATGCCTGCCCTGTTCCCCCTAAGGAAAACACGCTCTCCGTGGCCATATTAGCCGGCGAGCAGCTGGAATCGGCTGTTCATAATTAACCTTCCATCGCTTTTCAGGGTTTTGTTAAAAAAACCCATTACTATTTCAAGTCTGGCGGCGCTGTTCGACTTAAATCCTTAATTTTGTGATCCGGCTTAAATGCCATTTGAAACCTATTTTTTGAAAGCATTCGCATGAAGATCTCCTATAAGTGGCTTAAAGAATTAATAGAAATAACAGAATCTCCGGAAGAAATCGGCCAAATACTGACCGCAACGGGCCTGGAAGTTGAAAGCATTGAAGAGATTGAATCCATAAAAGGCGGTCTGCAGGGCGTTGTGATCGGCGAGGTGCTTACCCGCGACAAACATCCGGAAGCAGATCGTTTGAGCCTGACGACTGTGGACGTGGGCGGTGAGAATCCATTATCCATTGTTTGTGGCGCGCCCAATGTGGCAGCCGGTCAAAAAGTGATCGTCGCGACCGTGGGAGCAACATTATATCCAACCGGAAGCGATCAGCCATTGGTGTTGAAAAAATCAAAAATCAGGGGCGCACTCTCGGAAGGAATGATCTGCGCCGAAGATGAACTGGGAGTCGGCACATCGCATGACGGCATTTTGGTGCTGGATACGGATCTTCCCAATGGCACGCCAGCCAGCGAATATTTCGGCATTTCATCTGATTACCTAATTGAAATTGGCCTCACGCCTAACCGCGCGGACGCTGCATCACACTACGGTGTAGCGCGTGATTTGAAAGCTTATTTTAATCGTGAAATCAAACTTCCTTCGGTTGATGCGTTTGCCGTAAATAATGAAAAACTGCCAATTGAGGTTGAAGTAAGAAATTCAGAAGCTGCACCAAGATATACAGGACTGACGATTTCCGGGCTTACGGTTGCAGAATCGCCTTCCTGGCTCAAACAAAGATTGGCAACTATCGGGATTCGCTCGATTAATAACATTGTAGACATTACCAATTACGTTTGCCACGAGCTGGGCCAGCCCATGCATGCTTTTGATGCGGATAAGGTCATTGGTAAAAAAGTGATTGTAACCACGGTGCCAGCCGGAACAACATTTGTGACGCTGGATGGTGTGGAAAGGAAACTTTCGGATTCGGATCTGATGATCTGCAATGCTGGAACGAATGAAAATCCGGAACCCATGTGCATTGCCGGGGTTTTTGGCGGGCAAACATCGGGCGTCACCAACGAAACCACGTCCATTTTCCTGGAATCGGCTTATTTCTCGCCGATCTGGGTGCGAAAAACGGCTCAGCGTTATGCATTAAAAACTGATTCATCTTTCCGTTTCGAGCGGGGCACAGATCCTAACATGCCCTTGTATGCGCTGAAAAGGGCAGCATTGCTAATTCAGGAAGTTGCAGGCGGGACTGTTTCTTCCAACATTACCGACATTTACCCCGAGCCAGTCGCTGACTTTCAGGTGAAAATGACTTACCGCAACATCGACAGGTTAATTGGTAAATCATTAGACAAAACCCTCATTAGCAACATCCTGAACGGCCTCGACATTCAAATTCAGGACCAAGCTGAAACGGGTTTCACTGCTATCGTTCCGCCTTACCGCGTGGATGTGCAGCGGGAAGCGGATGTGATTGAAGAAATCCTCCGCATTTATGGTTTCGGACAAGTAGAACTTTCTGAGGCGCTTAGCTCGGATTATTTGTCTGATTTCCCGGTTAATGATCCTGAAAAACTGAAACTGCGCGTTGCCGAATTGCTTGTTGCAAACGGTTTCAACGAAATGATCAATAATTCGCTGACGAAGCCTGATTACCACACTTCATTGGCTGAGAGCATTCAAGGTAATCCGGTCAAAATCCTTAATTATCTGAGCGAAGATTTGTCTGTAATGCGGCAAACGCTGATTTTTTCGGGTTTGGAAGTGATTGCTTACAACAGCAACCGGCGCCAGAAGGATTTGAAACTTTTTGAATTTGGCAAGACCTATAATGAAATCGGCGAAAAATATGTCGAAAAGGAAAGGCTGGCTGTTTTCCTGACGGGCAACATTGGACAGGAAAGCTGGTTTGAGAAGTCCCGGGAAGTTGTTTTCCATGACCTGGCGGGTTTTGTGATGCAGGTTTTGTCTTCGGTTAAGATTAAGGACGTGGAAAGAACGGAGGCAGATGCTTCAATCTTTAAATTTGGAACGTCCCTAACATTGAACCGTAAACCCATCGTAAGTTTCGGACAGCTTCAAGCGAGCATTGCTAAAAAGCTCGACATCAAGGCGCCCGTATTTTACGCGGATTTTGATTGGGATTATATGCTCAAACAATACGATGCATTTGTCCAATATAAAGAGGTTGCGAAGTTTCCGGAAGTGCGCAGGGACCTTTCGGTGGTGGTGAACAAAAAAATCACTTTTGAAGAACTGCGACAGATCGCATATAAAACTGAAAGGCAGCTTTTGCGCTCAGTGAATGTATTTGATGTGTACGAAGGCGCAAACCTGGAAGGGAAAAAGTCCTACTCTGTGAGTTTCATTTTGCAGGACGATCAGCAGACGTTGACCGACAAAGTGATTGACAAAACCATGCAACGGTTGATTTCAGCTTACGAACGAGAGTTTGAGGCGGTGATCAGGAAATAAATGAGTTTTGGTTTGACAGCATTATAAGGCCAGAAAAATGGAAAGGAGCATCGAGCGCATTATTGAACACAAGTTGTCCGACCTTGAGAAAAAACTCGAGTTCCTGATCAACATTAAAGAGAAACTAAACTGGTCAATATCAGAGCTGCAACGCGAAAATGCGGAGCTGCGTGCCTCGAATACCAAACTCAAGGAAGAAGCAAAAGAAATAAAGAAAAAATACACTAGTTTGGAAAAAGACTTTAATAAGTCTAAAAGTTTCGCTAAAATTGTCACTAGTAAACTGACACCAACAAGCGGAATAGCCGAACTGAAAGACTCAGTTGAAAGATATATACAAGAGATCGATAAGTGCATTGAATTGCTTGAAGATACCTTATGAAAAAAAATAGCATACCCAATCCGGACGTTTCTGTCTTTATAAAACTGCTGGACAGGGGTTTCAAACTGAGCGTTCCGGCGGATCAGGAGAAATTCTACAGGGATGGGTATGAGGTGTTCATGCAACGCGTGCAGCAGCATAAATTAAAAGGAAAAGTATACGGTGACATTGAAGCAATTGCACTTACTTCTATTGAATGCCTTGTAGCATTACAACGGAACCAGGAGCAAATGGATAATCTGGTGATGGCTTTTAAAAACAGGGTGGAAAAGCTCGATGAAACCATTACCAGCGCAATAGAAAGCTAAACGCTCAACACCACAAAACCTTTATTTTATACGGATTCCTCTTTATCTTCTTTCAATACTTCCAACTTCGGCATTTTCACGCGGTTTAGTCGGTAAAACCAACTATATATAACCATTACTGAAATGTCAAATTCATTAATTTTTATCCTCGTCCTGTCCGACATTATCGCCATTGGTGTGGGGATTTTCGCAGGCAAGTACATCTTTCAGCGATCATTTGATCAAAAAGAAAAAGAAGCGCAGGAACGCGCAGCCGAAATTCTCCGAAATGCCGAAAGTGCTGCCGAAAACATAAAAAAAGACCGGATACTAGAAGCCAAAGAAAAATACCTGAGACTAAAAGGGGAATTTGAAGAGGATGCGAACAAGAAACGCGTGATCCTTCAAACCAACGAACAAAAATTAAAACAACGCGAGCAAAGCCTGAACCAGACTATTGAGGCAAACAAGCGCCGTGAAAATGAGCTTGAAACGCTTAAAAATAATCTGAACCAGCAACTGGAAACGGCTACAAAACGCCGGGAAGAGGCGGAAAAATCGCTGCAACAGCAAGTTACCCAATTAGAGAAAATTGCCAACCTTACGGCAGACCAGGCACGTGATCAACTCGTTGACGCATTAAAAGCCGAGGCTGATACAAGAGCCGGATCGTATGTAAAAAGTGCGATGGAAGAAGCCCGCCTTACTGCCACCAAAGAAGCAAAAAAGATCGTTATCGAAACCATTCAGCGCACGGCTGCAGAACACGCGATCGAAAACTGCGTTTCGGTATTCAACATTGAAAACGACGATATCAAAGGAAAGATCATCGGACGTGAAGGACGTAACATTCGCGCTTTGGAAGCTGCAACGGGCGTTGAGATCATTGTGGATGACACCCCGGAAGCGATCGTTATCTCCGGATTTGACCCGGTAAGAAGGGAAATTGCAAGACTTTCGCTGCACCGCCTGGTTCAGGATGGAAGGATTCACCCAGCCAGAATTGAGGAAGTGGTTGCCAAAACACGCAAGAATATTGACGATGAAATAGTGGAGATCGGCGAAAGAACTGTGATCGACATGGGAATCCATGGCCTTCATCCTGAGCTGGTTAAAATGATTGGCCGTATGCGTTTCCGCTCTTCTTATGGACAAAACCTGTTGCAACATTCACGTGAAGTGGCTAAGCTTTGTGCAACAATGGCCTCGGAATTAGGATTAAATACAAAACTGGCTAAAAGAGCGGGTCTGCTGCACGATATTGGTAAAGTTTGGCCGGAAGAATCTGATCTTCCCCACGCAATATTGGGCATGGAGCTCGCCAAAAAATACAAAGAAAATCCTGAGGTGTGCAACGCAATCGGCGCCCACCACGACGAAATTGAAATGACAAGCATTCTCTCCCCGATCATTCAGGTATGTGATGCGATTTCAGGTTCACGTCCGGGAGCACGCAGGGAAATGATGGAGTCTTACATTCAAAGACTTCGTGATCTCGAAAACATGGCATTGTCATTTGACGGTGTTGAAAAATGCTACGCGATACAGGCAGGACGCGAGTTGCGCGTGATCATTGACGCAGATAATGTTTCGGATGAAAAGGCAGGGATGCTTTCTTTTGATATTTCTCAGAAAATTGAAAAAGAAATGCAGTATCCTGGACAAATAAAAATTACCGTAATCCGTGAGATGCGTTCAGTAGCGTATGCGCGTTAATCAGCCTAAAATACATGAGTTACTCACTTCTTACAAGTTCACAGTTGCTGGATATCCAAACGCTTGGTGAACTTAAAAAAGCAGGTTATCAGTCGAGATCCATTAAGCAGGAACTTCGTGATAATCTGATCGTTAAGATTAAAAACAAAGAGAATATTTTCCCCGGCATCTGGGGTTATGAGGAGACGGTGATTCCCGATGTGGAGCGCGCGATCCTTTCTATGCACAACATTAACTTCCTCGGTCTGCGCGGACAAGCCAAGACACGTATCGCCCGGATGATGACGAGTCTGCTGGATGAATACATTC
Source organism: Dyadobacter fanqingshengii (assembly GCF_023822005.2). Classification (GTDB taxonomy): domain Bacteria; phylum Bacteroidota; class Bacteroidia; order Cytophagales; family Spirosomataceae; genus Dyadobacter; species Dyadobacter fanqingshengii. Next base: position 7,147 of record NZ_CP098806.1, on the reverse strand, counting down.
CATATGTGAAGAACTCGGAGCTGCATGACGATCCTTTGCAGCCATTGTCAAGGTTTGCAAAAGACATCGTGGAAGAATATGGCGACGACACAGAAGTGGCCTGGCTGCACCGGGATGAGCGTTATACAGAGAAATTAGCGACCCCTGACGTTTCCGTGGCCGACCTTATCGGTGACGTGGATCCGATCAAAGCTGCAACGCTGAAATTGCCTTATTCTGATGAACGAGTGATCCACTTCGGCCTTATCCCTCGTTCACATCGCGGCATTTTTGTGATTAATGAATTGCCCGATTTGCAGGCAAGAATCCAGGTTGCTTTATTTAATATTTTGCAGGAAGGCGACATTCAGATCCGCGGTTTTAAACTGCGCTTACCGCTTGATATACAGTTTGTTTTTACTGCTAATCCTGAGGATTACACCAACCGCGGAAGCATTGTAACTCCTTTGAAAGACCGTATCGAAAGCCAGATCGTGACGCATTATCCGAAAAAGATTGAAACGGGTAAGAAAATCACAGAGCAGGAAGCTGTTGTCAAGACCGAACAAATCGGCACGATCAAGGTGAATGAGCTTGCCAAAACATTGATCGAACAGATTGCATTCGAAGCGCGGGAAAGTGAATACGTGGATAGTAAAAGCGGTGTTTCTGCGCGACTTACAATTTCGGCTTACGAAAGCCTTTTGAGCACCGCTGAAAGACGAGCGCTGATTAATGGAGAAGAGAGCACTTACGTGCGCATATCTGACCTTTATGGCGTTGTCTCTGCCATTTGCGGTAAAGTTGAACTCGTTTATGAAGGTGAAGTAGAAGGGCCGGTTATCGTGGCGCAAAACCTGATTGGTAAAGCAATCCGCACGCAGTTCCTGAATTTCTTCCCGGACCCTGAAAAAAGCAAGAAAAGCAAGATCAATCCATATGCCAAAGTAATTGAATGGTTTGGATCGGGCAACGAAATGGAAATGCCTGGCGACATGACCGATCGCGAATACATGGCACGTCTGAAAACCATTGATGGGCTGGATGATTTCGTAGATATGCTAAGCGCCTATTCCAGCACGGAGGAGAAGCTTTTCATGATGGAATTTGCATTGCACGGCATGGCTGAATTCTCGCTTATTGGCAAGATGTCACTCGATCAGGGAATGAAATTCCAGGATCTGGTTAGCAGCATGTTTTCCGGTCCCGGAGAAGATGATTATGACTTTGACGAGGATGACGACGACCGAAAACCATTTTGATACACAACAAAAATGCCCGGCAAACACCGGGCATTTTCTTTATAAGCTATTTACAACATTAAGCTGTCCTGGATTAAAGCGGAGCGCCTTCGTCTACAACATTAGGCTCACTTGTATCGATTAAAACATCCGGCTCGTTGTTTACTTTCGCACGAACTTTCGCTTCCAGTTCATCCATTAATTCCGGGTTGTCCTTGATAAGCGCTTTCACGGCATCACGGCCTTGTCCGAGACGGTTACCGTCATAGCTGAACCAAGAACCCGCTTTCTTAACGATATCCAGCTCAACTGCAAGGTCAATGATCTCCCCTACTTTGGAAATTCCTTCGCCATACATAATATCGAACTCCACTACTTTGAATGGCGGCGCTACTTTGTTTTTAACAACTTTCACCCGTGTGCGGTTACCCAGGATCTGGTCAGCGCTTTCCTTTATCTGGCCAACGCGACGAATATCCAAACGCACGGAAGCATAATATTTTAATGCGTTACCACCCGTTGTTGTTTCAGGGTTACCAAACATTACTCCGATCTTTTCACGCAGCTGGTTAATGAAAATACAGCAGCATCCGGTTTTGTTGATCACACCTGTAAGCTTACGCAAAGCCTGCGACATCAAACGGGCCTGTAAACCCATTTTACTGTCTCCCATTTCGCCTTCCAACTCTGCGCGTGGCACAAGGGCTGCAACGGAGTCAATAACGATAATATCCACCGCGCCACTGCTGATCAAATGTTCAGCAATTTCCAATGCTTGTTCCCCACTGTCCGGTTGTGAGATAAGCAGGTTACTGGTGTCTATGCCTAATTTTTCAGCATAAGATCTGTCAAATGCGTGCTCTGCATCAATAAACGCGGCAAGTCCGCCTTTTTTTTGTGCTTCGGCAATGCAGTGCATGGATAATGTAGTCTTACCTGACGATTCAGGTCCGTAAATTTCCACAACACGGCCACGCGGAACACCTCCAACGCCAAGGGCAAGATCGAGACCCAGAGAACCTGTTGAGATTACCGGAATGTCCAAAACCTTGCTGTCGCTCAGTCGCATGACCGTTCCTTTTCCGTAGGTCTTATCCAGCTTTTCAAGCGTGGTTTGTAGTGCTTTAAGTTTGTTGTCTTTATCTGTGGTTGCTTGTGCCATAAAAACGGTTACAATAATTTAGTTTGTTCATAAAAAAACGGCTTTTGGTTCACAAAAACCGCTTTATACCTGGTCTTTTCTGATGTGTAAAAATACCGAATTATACGCAAAAATCCAACGGCTTTTTCTTTTAAAAATATAATTTCAGACATAATAAATACAGATAATATCAAGAGGAATTTACAACTTACGGCATCTGATTATTTGCCGTTATCAACAACTTACCCACCGGTTTCCATACGTGATAAACGGTAAATAATTCCCGGTCATTTTCTATAATTTTGCAGCTGAAATATCTGTTTTACAGATTGATCATGCCGACTTGACTAAATTATCGCTTTCGTGTTTAAAAAAATTCTTCTTGCTGTTTTAGTGCTTTGTGTTCTTGCAGGGATTTATTACCGGAATCTGCTTAGTTATGGTTGGATGCAGGCTTCGGGACAAGTCAAGATCCTGATGAATGTGGAAGATGTGGCGGATGTGATGAACGATCCTTCTTTTCCTGATTCGCTGAAAGCCAGGATCCGGTTGATTGAGGAAATTAAGCAATTTGGTGTTGACTCTTTGGGTTTGACTCCTTCCAAAAACTACACAACATTCTATAATCAGCACGGAAAACCATTAATCTGGCTCATTACCGCTTCGGAAAAATATAAGGTCGAACCTCACAAATGGCATTTCCCTATCATTGGTAGCTTTCCTTACAAAGGTTTTTTTGATTCCACCCGCGCAGTAACCGAAGAGCGGCAATTGATCCAAATGGGCCTGGATACGGACATCGGTGAAGTCTCGGCCTGGTCAACATTGGGTTATTTAAAGGATCCTATCTTATCCAGCATGCTTAAACGAAAGGTCGGAAGCTTAGCCAACCTGATCCTGCACGAGCTTACACATGGAACGCTTTTTGTGAAAAATAACCTGGAACTGAACGAGAACCTTGCGAGCTTTATAGGCGACCAGGGAGCAATCCGGTTTTTAAAGTTCAAGTATGGTCGGGATTCTCAGGAATTACGTATATACGAATATTCAAAAAAATATAATGACGCTTACTCGGGGCATATGCTCAGGGGGATTACACGTCTGGATAGTCTTTACAGGACTTTCGGGAAAGATCCGGTGGTTAATGCGCATCGTGATTCCCTGAAAACCAAATTGATCATGACGATCCTTGCTGACGCGGACACACTTCTTTCCGGGAAGCGGACGTTAACAAACAAAAATCGGCAGGCGGCGAGCCGATGGCCCGACGGAAAGTTACCCAATAACGCATATTTTATCAGTTACCAGACATACAAGTCAAAACAAGACATCTTTAAAATCGAGTTTGAACAAAAATTTGGAGGAAATATTAAAAAATATCTGACCTGGCTGAAAGAAAAATATCCCTCTCTATAATTATAGTTTTTAGCATGAAGAGATCGTACATCGTTATAATTGCTTTAATAACTTTTTCACTTTTTTTCTCTTTTCGGCAGTTTGAACAACAGACCGCCGAGAACAGGGTTATACCCAACAAAAGCTTCGGACCCGGTGAAAGGGTGGAATACAGGGTGCATTATGGCTTTATTAATGCTGCGGAAGCTAAGGTAGAAGTCGGCAAATCGGTATCCATGATCAACAACCGGCCCTGTTTCAGGGTCAACGTGTCAGGTCGTACGGTAGGCGCATTCGACCTCATTTCCCGAGTGCGGGACACGTGGCGTTCCTACATTGACACCACGGCCATCTTGCCGCATATGTTTGAGCGTCAGATCCAGGAGAATAAATATCGCAAGGATGAACGCGTCATGTTTAACCACCATAGAGATCAGGCGGTATCGAGCATTAAAGATGAGACGAAGACATACAATGTCCCCAACAACATTCACGACATTATCAGCGGCTATTTTTATTTGCGGACTATAAATTTTGAACGGGTGTCAGAAGGCGATGTCATTGAAGTGCCTACTTTTTTTGATGGCGAAGTCTATAAGCTGCGCGTTCGCTATGTGGGGAAAGATGTGATCAAAACTAAATTCGGTAAAACAAAAGTCCTCAGGATCAATCCGCTAATCCCCGACAACAAATTTTTCAAAGGCGAAGGCGCTATGAAACTTTGGGTTTCGGATGATTCCAATAAAATCCCTTTAAAAGTAGAAGTCGAGTTGAAAATCGGTTCTTTGGAAATGGACCTTAAATCCTACAAAGGGCTTAAAAAAGACCTTGTATGGTTTTGAAAAATAGCTTTCGCCAGTTTTGTACACACCTAAACGGGAACCATAATTCATTTCTGCTAATTGCATAAAATGAAACCGGCCTGCTGCCAAAACTACGGTAAAAGCTTGCTATTGAGCCAACTTCCGGGCTTTCGAAATCAAAGATCATTGATTTGCCATTGCAATCCCTGAAATATTGGTCCAGCATTAAAGTCCGCGCATTGCCGGTCCTCCCCGTTTGATCGGCCGCATTGAAGAGATAAATGGCTCTTCCCGCAAATTCCGCAACGAGTATACCCGCCTGAATCTGTCCATCGGATATAGCATAATAAACTTCCGCCTGTTTCCTGGCTCGCAACACATTGAAAAGTGCCTTTATACGAACAAAGGCATTCGGATCCACCCCGCCCGGAATTCGTTCAGTTTGATTTTCTGCAAACAATGTGATTAATGGGTTAATGTCTGCGCTCCTGCGAATCAGCCAATTTACCGCCTTACTGCGCTTCAAATTACGCTTCCTATCACTGGAATAGCCTGCATTCAACTGCTCATAAGTGCCGCGCATGTGAAGCCAGTGCGTATGCTTTTTTGAAAAGTGAAAATCGGGTCGTGCCGAAGCAAATGCCGACATTCCGATTGAATTTTCGGGATTAAAATGGTAAGCAGATATGTAAGAAAATTCTTTTGACAAAAACCGGATGAAGGATTCCAATTCAAACGCCGTGAGCGGCTTCAACGAAAACAAACCCAGATATTGGCAAAAAAGCGGTTGGTAAATTATCCTGAAACCAGTTTTTCGCCGGATCGGAAGCGGCATGACAATTTCCGGATGCTGGATGGTAGGCCAAACAAGCGCCTCCCAATGCTCACAAACAATATCCAGGTAAAAAGTCTGGGCGTAAATGACACATTGAAGGGATTTGTGAATGTGGTCATTCCAGGTCGTGTCACATATCTGTGCACGGTCGGTTAATATGGGCGTCATTTGACTGAATTAGGTTTGAAATAATGATCAAACCATTTAGACGCCAGATGTTATTTAAAGTAACTGCGAAGTTTTTGCAAAGTTTCTTCCACGTCAGGTGTTTCGTCCATCAGCAGGTTAATGCTCTGGATTGAGTGGATTACCGTGCTGTGATCACGGCCACCGAAATGGTATCCGATGGATTTCAAGGGAAGATCGGTGTATTCTTTTGCCAGAAACATGGCCAGCTGCCGTGGATAAACAACTTCCTTTTTGCGGCTTTTACTTTTAAGATCGGCAATGGTAACCTGGAAAAAATCGGCGATAACCTCCTGAATTGTATCAATGGTCACTTCCTTATCCACATTCATTACAATGTTCCGCAATGTATTCTTGGCCAGTTCCACATCAATTTCCCGCCTGGTCAGCGAAGCCTGGGCCATCAGCGAAACGATCACACCTTCCAGTTCACGCACATTGGAATTCACACTATGCGCGATGTATTCGATCACGTCATAGTCGATTGAAATGCCTTCTGACTGGATCTTCTTCTGAATAATTGCAATACGGGTCTCAAAATCAGGCGTTTGCAAATCTGCCGTCAAACCCCATTTAAACCGGGATAATAACCTGTCCTGCAATCCCTGCAGCTCGCGCGGCGGGCGGTCACTGGTCATAATGATCTGCTTACCAAGCTGGTGCAGATGATTAAAGATATGGAAAAACGTGTCCTGTGTTTTCTCTTTACCCGACAAAAACTGGACATCATCAATCGCCAGCACATCCACTTTCATGTAAAAATCAGTGAAATCCTGCAGCGTATTATTTTTAATGGAATTAATAAACTGATTGGTAAACTTTTCGGAAGAAACATACAGCACCAGCTTATTTTCAAAGTGGTTCATAATGTAATTCCCGATTGCCTGCACAAGGTGCGTTTTGCCCAGCCCTACCCCACCATACATCATCAGGGGGTTGAACGAAGTGAGTCCGGGGCGCTGGGCCACGGCGAACCCCGCGGAGCGCGCCAGACGGTTACAATCGCCTTCTATGAAATTATCAAACGAGTAATTGGGATTCAGGTAAGTGTCCAGGTTCATGGAATCCTGATCTTTGTCCCTGTGATTGGAACCCAACCTCGGATCTGTGACGAAATTATCCGGCTTCGAATAGTTTGTCGATTTGGGAGTGGACACATTCATCGTCAGCGGCTGATGCTTGTCGTTGCCTTTGTCCACGATAATGGAATATTCCAACAAGCCATCCCTTCCAATCGCGTAATCCAATGCTTTCCTTAAAAGATTGACATAATTATCTTCCAGCCATTCGTAGAAAAACTGGCTTGGAACCTGGATCGTAAGCACTTTACCGTAAAGTTTTAAGGGCCGTATGGGTTCAAACCACGTCTTAAAACTCTGATCGGGAATGTGCTGCTGAATAACTCTCAGGCAGGCATCCCAGATCTGGTCTACTTCTCTATGTGTGCTAACTCTTTCCAATGTATAATTTGCGGAATTCAGAATGTCATAATTTAAAAGGACGGCAAAGATATAAAAATACCTGATCTCTGGAGATTAAAACCAACGTTCAATTTAATACCAACGCA